>JAZORY010000034.1:0-7874 GCA_045656825.1 Candidatus Avispirillum sp. | reverse complement strand
TTTATTTTTTTGTTTTTTGTGTATCAGGATGATATCTCGGCATAGAGCTACGCCGGAGGCTTTTTTCTCCTCCTTTCTCGCTTGTGCCTTAATATACATCCTGTAATTAGGGATCCGATCATAAGACCGTATCCGATAAATAACCAAGGCGGGTAACCGTATGCGCCTGTGGACGGGAGCTCAACTCCGTGTCCTGCGGTGTTTCGGTTAATGATAAGCGTTTTATAAGATCCGGGTGTGCCTGATACATAGCTCATCTCACCTGGGATAACCTCCCAGCCGTCCTCTGAGAATTCTTCCTTGACAGAGTAGACGATAACCTGTCCATTGTCGTCTCGGAAGGGAAGACCGTCGAAGATAACGGTCCATCCGTTTTGCAGGGAGAGGATCTCCGTTCTTCCCGAATAAACTCCGTTTGCATAGAGACTAACGGGAACCTGATATGTGTTATGTATCTGAGAGGGATTAAGTCCCATATCCCAGTTCTTGTTAACTGTAACTGAGGTCAGATTATCCTTGGGGATGGGAGAGTTTGTTGCTCTGTAAACGAAGGTTCCATCCTCAACGATTATCTCCTCTGATTTTTCAACCAGCGCTTTGAAGATAACGCCGCCTGATTGGTTGGCTGAATAGATACCGTTGTATTCAAGTGTTCGGTTACCTATATAATACCTGGAGTTGTTCCAGGATTCGCCGTAATCGTGATATATGCGAATTCCTTGGCTTCCTGCCTGTTCATATCGCATATTGATATGGTTGTTGTCAGTAACGGTTGTAAAGATAGAGTCGCTGACGCTGCCTCCGCGATAGCTCAGGTGCAGATATTGTCCTGCGCCGTTTTTGAAGGTAACCGTTCCGTCCTGCGAAACGGTTGCCGTCCAGAGCGCGTATATGGAGCTTTTTGCACTTTCTGTGTTAACCCATATAAGACATCCGCTGGAGCTGCTTGTTGATAGCGCGCCGTATTGAGAGGAGAGAACGTAGGTTTCGCCGTTTTCAAATTGGTATGCCTCAGCCCACGTTTTTTCTCCGCTTGAGGTTTTCTCGATCTTTTCAACCTTTGAGGTGTATCCGGGAAGGTAAGCCTCCTCAACGAGATATTCTATGGCTTCGGTGGTGTTTCCGTCCTTATCCACGTAATATTTGGGGAGGTTTGTCCAAACGTATTTCCAGTCGTTGTCCTCACCGAGCTTTATTTCGCGGATCCGTCGGTATGTTCCGTCAGGATCCTTGACAAGCAGATAGAAGACGGGAAATTCCTTTGAGTGATCCGAGGTGTCGTTCCATTTTTTCGTGATTTCAACGGAGGTAACCTCTCGAACCCAGTCCTCTGCGTTTGTTATAACAACGTATGCCTCCTGCTTGTCAACGTCAACCTTTAGTCCGTGAACGGTGAAGCCGGGGGAAACGGTGCCCGTGTAGTCCTCTATTATGTCAACGGTGTATGATGCATGTCCCATTTGATCAAGGGTCAGGCAGATAATTCCGTTGGCCAGACTGTAACCTTCCTTTGCAGGAGGTCCAGTTTCTTTGATGTAATAGGTTTTGCCCGAGGTCATTCCCCACATATGGGCAATTCCATTGGTAACGATAAATTTGTTTGTGGATGCAGCGCCGTTCTCGTATGCGCTCTTTGATGTCCAGAGCTTTGCAGGAACGGAGCATGCCTTGTCCATATAAATTGAGAATTCGGCTCCGTTAAGAACCTCCTGAGTGAGAACGTCTTCTTTTCTGATTTCAAAATCGAATCGGGGTGCAAGGTTAAAATAGATCTCGCAGTTTGATTTTGAGCTTCCTCGCTCAAGGTAGTAGATGGTGAGAACGTGCTCTCCTGAGGTTATTCCGTAATCCTTAAGATTTCCCGTTGTGCGTACGCCCTGAGTGATAACGCCTGTTGAGAAGTTGATATCACCAACCATGATATCGTGGATACCACCGATATCAAGCACAAGCTTTCCGTCGATAAGAACCCAAACGTCGTCGTCGCCTGAGAAGTGGAAGTGCATCTCGTTTCCGAACATATCGTGGTTTCCGCCTTGTCCGGGATCATCCGGCAGATAGAAGTCGACGGAGATGTCCATGCCGTACCAATAGTTAGAAACAACTCGGTCGGCGCTGTTGTTGTTGTCGCTGTAACAGGAATCGTAAGCGTAGTGCTGAATTCCTTTTCCTGCAAACTCTCCGTAATCGCCGTTGTAGTTGTATCGGCTGATGGATTGACCGTTGGTGTTTGCATAGGGGGAGTTGAAGGGAAGGAAGTCGGAGTATCCTCCAAGTCCGCCGTCTCTCAGTGAGTCAACAGTACATTCCAGATAGTCGTATACGTAGAATCGCTGCTCGCTCTGATTATATGAGGCGGCATTTAATTTTGAATCGTAGAAATAGTATCCGTAATGAGCGCTGCTTGGGTCATCCTCAAATCTGAAGAAGTAGTCGCCCTCGCCGACGTAGGTCTTTCCGAGAACTCCCGTTCCTGTTTCGGAACTCATTGCATTGTCTTCTCCAAAGAGCATTTCAAGAAGCCTTGAATTGCAGATACCGGTTGTAACACCGTCCTGATTTGTGTTTATTGTTCCTCGGTTGTTAACATACGTCAGATCGCCGCCTGCGTCATAGTCGACGAAAACAACGCCCAATGCATCATATCCCGATGCGCCTTTTCCGCTTGTTGCAAGGCTCCACGTTTCGCTGTGTCCGTTTGCATCAACTGAAACGCTGACCGTAGAGGAGTTTGCATTTATAAGGGTGTTGTAGTCAAACAGCTTGACGGTTACAAAGTTTGACGTGCTTTCCGTGGGATGTGTGTATTCGTTATACAAGCCAAGATCGTAGGTTTCGGGCACCCAGTCGGGATAGAACACCATGTGTCTGTCAACTATGATCTCGTCTCCGGGGGCGTAATATTTGCCTCCTGCAACGTCAAACCATCCGCGAATCTTGTATTTATATTTTGTAGGTGATTGCCATGTTTCAGGCAGCTTAAGAACGTTGCCCTGAGTAACGGAGTATGCGGTGTCGGGAGAGCCTGCAAGGCTTCGGTTGACGCCGCCGCAGGTTCCGTCGAACCAAACAGAGTATTGAGGCAGGGCTTGTCCGAAATATAAAACTGAAGCCGAACCTTGATCGGTTGTGCTTGTGAAGTCTGAGTTGCCTTGCAGCACAGCGTAAGAATTCTGTCTTGCTCCTCTTGCCTTAACTCCGCCGTTTGTCTGATAAAGAGCCGTTTCCCATTTGCCTGTCAAAATGGCATCGTATTGGCTGCCGTTCAGGAATGGATGCAGGTAAGTTCCTGCGGTGGAGTTGTAAATGTAGTACGTAGGCTTATTGTCGTAAGAGTTAGCGTTGCTGAAGGTCCAGTATAGGAGGCTTGAGCTTGTGCTGTCAGTTGAGATGTTTCCTTGTGAATCAACGAAAATTTCAACTGCATTTCCGTTTCCGCTGAGGGCGTAGTATTTTCCGTCTGTGCCCTGAGTGTATAGGATAAACTTGTTGCCTGAATTTAGCAGATTAGTGCTGAAGCTCTTGGACTGAGCGATAGGATATGCTCCCGCGCCTTCGTCGGCTAAAGTGTTTGGAGGCAGAATTGATTCCTCACTTGCGGTGATGCCGTATCCCGTGATCAAGTCGTCAAAAATAGGATACGTGGCTTCTGAAACTGTGTTTTCAAGATCACCCTCAATAACAGTGATCATTCCGTCTGCAACGCCAGTAACGATAGCTGTTGCCTCAGGGGTACCGTTGAGATTTTTGTCAAGGAAGACAACGTCGCCGACAGAGGGAACGTAATCGTCCTTTGACTTGTAAAGTCCTGCTTCCTCCCATTGTAGCCTCATTGAGTCAGCGCCGGCGCTTACGGGAACGTCTTCCAGTCCGCTGTATCTTAGGCAGAAAGCGGTGAACATAGTTGACCAATCGCCGTATGGATTGCCAAACCATTCGCCATATCGGGTGTATCCGCGTCGGATACCGTCAGAGCCAACGGAAAAGTTTAAGGTGCTTTCCGTATAGCCCAGCTGAGATTTTGCTATTTCAACTATGGTTTCGCTGACTGAAAGACCTCTGGGAACCTGACTTAGAGTCATTTCCCAATCGTCAGCGGTTTCAAGGTCAGCCTTTATATCCGAATAGCAGGATGGGATGTGAATGTGCTCTTCGAATCCGCAGTCAAGCTGCTCTCCGCAGGCATCTCCGTGAATATGCTCGTCATATCCGCAGAATGCCTCGCCTGCCATAGTTATACCGGTTAGCTTCAGCCACCAGAACACTCCAAGGATAACTGCCAGAGAGAGCAGGGGCAAAACAGCGGCTATATTCTTTTTGGCTGACGAATTACGTTTGTTATTCAAAACGTATTGATTGATGTTTTTTATATCTGCTCCCTCCTTTCCTCAGGTATTTTAGAGTGAAGCTTAGTCTATGAATGAAATTTCAGATAGAGGCCAAACCTTTAAGAAAATCTTGCCTATGATCTGATCTGCCGGTATACAGCCGATAACTGTGCTTCGGCTGTCGATAGAGGTGATTCTTTTGTCTCCCATAAGAAAATATTCGTTTGGGGGAACCTCAAAGGGAAATTCGATATCACATTCTCCCAATCCCTTTTCAGCAAGGTAGGGCTCGTCTATCATTTCGTTGTTTACGAAAACGTTTCCTTCGTCGTCTATAATAATAGTATCGCCGGGAAGGCCGACAACTCTTTTTATCAGGATCTTATTGGAATAAGAGAATCCGCAAAGATCTCCTCGCTGGAGCTTTGACGTTTTGAAGAGAACAACTATCTCCTCATTGTTGAGTGTGGGCTCCATGCTGGTTCCTGATATCTGGAGAACGGGGAGCACCAGGGTTGCGATAAGAACTGCTATTGCCGCAACTATAATAAGTGCGTATATAGAGCTTTTGATAATACGTCGGAATCTTATTTTGTTTCTTTCGTATTTAAGCTCGGAGCTTATTTCTTTAACGCTTGGAAAATCTTTTTCGATAGGTCTTTTCATTTTTCTGTTTTACCTTCGGATTGCTTTTCAATAAAATGCTTATTAAAGTCATCGCTGAGTGCTCGGAGTTTTGTGATCTTTTCTTCCATTTCCTTAAGTCTTGCTTCGGTGCGCTGCTCGCGCTCGTAGCATTTGATCTCAGCTTCGGTGATCATATCGGCAGCTTTCTTGCGAGCCTCCTCCTCGGAAGTTCGGAGGGTTTGGTCCAGAAGATCGCTTTTGCAGATGATGTTTTCAATATATTGATCTGCGGCAGCCTGTGCTGCCTCGAAAACGCTGTTAATGTGGATTGCTGCATCTGCAATATTTCCTGCCTGAAGCTCGGTCATCTTTCTGTTGCGAAGAGCGGCCTCGGATTTTTTCAGCTGTTCTTCAAGCTCTTCAACTCGTTTTGTCTGAGTGAGAAGCAGTTCAAGCAGTTGCTTTCTGTTCAGCTTGCGCAATTCATTTTCTTTCAAAATGCACCTCGTTTTTATGATGGTAAATATTGATAGATACAACTATCCCATCATAAAATATATACCTTAAAATTATACTATTTTTGGCGAAAAAAGTCAAGTTTTGCGGGGCTTTTTCGGACCTGTTTGCACAGCTTTTTAATGTTTTTTTACAAATAAAAAACCGCCAAAAAATTGGCGGTTTCAAAGATAAGAATTTATGCAGTTAAAGATAAGAAACTCTTATTTTATCATCTTGTAGAAGAGGCTACGAACGTGGTCGGCAGCAGCCTTTGCATCGTCATAGCTCTTTCTCTTTTCCTTGTTCCAGGTGTTTTCAGAAATAAAGGGAAGACGCTCTGCAACGCTACGGAGACCGTCGGCACGACCGAGGGCGCCGTTTTCGTAGTAGTCAGTCTTTTCAACGAAGTCGCCCCAAGAGTTCAGCTGTCCGCCGATGAGATTGCTGTTTTCAGGCATTCTCATAGCGCCGTTGCAGTAGGGAGAAGCATCATTGATAGTGCCGAAGGAGCGGATATCCCAGTCATAGCAAGCCTTTTCGCTGTAAACCCAAAGAGGAGTAACAACGTATGTGGGGAGCCAAGAGCAGTTGATAACCTCAAAGCCGTCTGCAATAAGGGAAGCAGCAAGCTGGAAGCTTGAATCCCAAACCATAACCTTAACTTCCTTGGGAATCATACTGTTTGTTGTTTTGTGGAAGCCCTCCCAAACGATAGGAGTTTTACCCATTTCAATAACAGCCTTTGCATTTTCAGCAATATAATGAGCAAGGAATCGGAGCATAACCCATTCTGCCTGAGAAATTCCGGGAGCCTCATCCTCCATATTAAAGCCGAGTGTGCGACCGTATTCAAGGCATTTGTCGCATCCGAGCCACCAGCCGAGTCGGCCTTCGTCTCCACCGATGTGGATATAATCGGAGTGGGGGAACATTTCGCAGATCTCGCGATAGATAGCCTTTGTTCCTTCAATTGCTTCACCGTGGAAGCCGAGGATACCTTCTTTGTCGAAGATATCGGGGTAGCACTTCATAATAAGAGTTGTGTGTCCGGGGGTGTCAACCTCGGGAACGATCTGAACGTTGCGGGAGGTTGCATAAGCGTCAAGCTCTGCGATTTCATCAGGAGTGTAGCTTGCGCCCTGCTGTGAAAGAAGCGGGAAAGCTTTGCAGGGGAGAGTGAAGCTTTCGTCGTCAGAGAAATGGATATGGAGATATTTGATCTTGTAGAGCCAGCAAAGGTCAACGTAGTTCTTAAGCTCAGCGAGAGGATGGAAGCTACGTGCTGTATCAACAAGAAGTCCGCGATAATCGCAGTCGGGCTTATCTGTCAACGTTACCTGAGGGAGCATAAGCTTGCCCTCGAAAACGGAAGCTATCTGGAGAAGTGCTGAGAGCGCATAAGCTGCAGCATATGCGTCGGCAGCAAGGATTTCAACCTTCTCGCCAATAGCAAGGCGGTATTCTCCATCAGTCATAAAGGATGCACAGTTAAGAATAATATCAGCATTTTCTGAGCTTATAGAAAACTCTATGTCAAGAGCTTTTTTTGCCTGAGCAATAAACGTTTCTGCCTGAAGAGTAAAGCTGTCAGCAGAAATAACGGGAGAAAAGGCCTTAAGCTCACCTGTACCCCACTGACCCTTGGGGGAGGGAATCATATTGTTTATCATAGTGTAAAACCGATCCTTTCAAAGCGTATATATACATAGTACCATATTATCAGAAAAAGTGCAAGTGAGATAGGCATTTAATTGACTTTTTATTCCTTCGGGTGTAAAATTATAATACAGAACAAGCAATCGAGGTGATAGCCATGATAAACGTTTTCAACGTATGTGATTTTGGTGCTGTGGGCGATGGTATAACTGATTCAACCGCGGCTTTTCAGGCTGCAATAGATAAGGCAGGCGAAGTGAAAGGTGCGGTGGTGGTTCCTCCGGGAACGTATCTTTCTGACACCATCTATCTCAAGCCCAGTGTTTGCCTTATGGGATATAGCGGCTGGGGATACAGAGAAACAGGCGGTTCGGTTATAAAGCTGAAGGATGGAAACAATGTTTGTCTTGTGGATATGTCCGGAGCCTTCGGAGCGCGTATACGAGATATTCAGCTGCTTGGAAATCATCTGGCAGGAGAGAACGTGCACGGTGTATACGTAAAATGGGCGAATCAGGAAAGTCGACTGCACGATGATCCCGTAAGAGAAGACAATGCTTTGCCCGAAAAATGTCAGATAGGATTTCGTGAGGATAGCGTAACCATTGAGAATTGCTATGTGAAGAATTTCAGTGGAGATGCAGTTCATCTTGAAAGAATCTGGGCATTCACCATAAAGAGCTCTATGTTCGTTGCAAATAAGGGAAATGCAATTTACATAAACGGCTGGGACGGATGGATAACCGATTGCATTATGCACACAAA
>JAZORY010000033.1:0-14202 GCA_045656825.1 Candidatus Avispirillum sp. | reverse complement strand
GAAAAGGATTTTTACGGGGTGTATTACGGTCAGGCGGCGCTTCCGCATGCGCCTGACGAGATAAAATACGTAACCTCCGACACAATTGATTCTTGTACTGTATATGATTATGAGCATAGTAAGTCTGTGGGTGTTTACGATATGGAAAAGGCGGACGGAAACGATCCATATGAGATGTTTTTGTCGGGCCCGATCTCTCTGATGGAAATAAACAACCCAAATGCAAAGGCGGAGAGGGAGCTTGTTATTTTTAGGGATTCCTTCGGATCAGCTATTGCTCCGCTTCTTCTGGAGGGGTATTCTAAAATAACTCTTGTGGATATCAGATATATCAGCCCCTCATACGTTGGCAGGCTGATAGATTTTAATGATGCCGACGTGCTGTTTCTTTATAGCACGTTGGTGCTTAATAACAGCGAAACCTTTAAGTGATCGCGGCATAGACGGTACGTGTGGTAGGGGCGAATTCACCTCACCCTTGCGATGTCCCGCTTGAAATATGGTCATACGTTAGAAACGGATCGCCGTAGGGGTTCCTCGAAACGAGCTTGACGAGTTTTTGGGGGGCCCGTCGAGGACGTCGGTCCCTACGGGCTCTGATCCGCTAACGATAATTTATACCCATAGCCTTCTCCAAGGGGGAGAAGGCTATGCTAAACGATAATTTGTGTGAACTGAATCAGAAATCCTCCTGAACGGAGGATTTTTTACATAAATGCAAAGAAAAAAGTTGAAAAACAAAGAAGGCTATGATATAATGGTTAATTGAAAGAAATTTTTATATATTTAATATGGAGGAAATTCTAATGGAGAAAAAATTAGTTTTCGACATTGGGGACAAGCCTAAGTTTGGCCAGATGCTCATCTTTGCGCTTCAGCAGGTTCTGGCGATCCTTGCGGCAACAATTGCTGTTCCCACAATTATTGGCCTTCCCACTCAGATTCCCGCAGCTATCCTTGGCGCAGGTATCGGAACTCTGGTTTACCAGCTTTTCACAAAGTTTAAGAGCCCCGTATTCCTTGGAAGCTCCTTTGCCTTCCTCAGCTCCCTTGGCGTTGCTGTTGCATATGGCTATTGCGGTATCGTGCTTGGCTCATTAGTTGCAGGCCTTGTTTACGTTGTTATCGCAATTATCATTCATTTCACAGGCACAGCTTGGGTTGATAAGCTTATGCCTCCCGTTATCATCGGACCCACAGTTGCGCTTATCGGTCTTTCCCTTGCAGGCAGTGCTATGGGCGACATCGTTCGTGCAAACTCCTCTCAGATGTATTCCGCAAACAACCTTGTTGCTCTTTTCTGCGGTCTCGTAGCGTTCTTCGTTATCGTTATCTGCTCCACACAGAAGAGATATAAGATGGCTCGTCTCATTCCCTTTATCATCGGTATTGCAGCAGGCTATGCAGTGGCATCTGTATTCACAATCATCGGCACTCTCACAGGCGCTGATTATCTTATGATCGTAAACTATCAGCCCGTTGTTGACAACTTCTTTGCAGCTGACGGCACATTCAAGGGCATTTCCGCATTTATCGATTATCCCCATTTTGCTCTTATGGAAGGTGTTAAGGAGCTTATGAGCGGCAACGTTTCCGCTGAGATCCTCGGTGCAAACCCCAATGCAACTGTTCTCACAGTTGGCGGTATTGCTGAAATTGTTATCGCGTTCCTTCCTGTTGCTCTCGTAGTATTTGCAGAGCATATCGCAGACCATAAGAATCTTTCCTCTATCATCGACCACGACCTTATCCGTGAGCCCGGTCTTAAGAGAACTCTCCTTGGCGACGGCGTTGGCTCTATGGCGGGAACTATTTTCGGCATCTGCCTCAACACAACCTACGGTGAATCCGTTGGATGCGTTGCTATCACAAGAAATGCTTCCGTTGCAACTATCACAACAACAGCATTTATGTGCATCATTCTTTCCTTTATCAGTCCTGTAATGGCAGTTCTTCAGACAATCCCCTCCTGCGTAATGGGCGGTGTTTGTCTCACACTTTACGGATTTATCGCAGTTTCAGGTCTTAAGATGTTCAAGAATCTTGACCTTGACAACAATAAGAATCTCTTTGTTGTAGCGTCCATCCTCATTTCCGGTATCGGTGGACTCACAATCAAGATCCCCTATGCTATTGCAGAAAGCGGCGAGATCACAAACGTTATCCAGATCACTTCTATTGCAACAGCACTTATCATCGGTATCATCACAAACGCAGTTCTCACAAAGGTTGAAAACAGTAAGCTCGGCTCTGAAGCTGAAGAAAAAGAGGATAAATAAGATGAAGAATTATGAAAACGTAACGATTTTTAACCATCCCCTCGTAAACCACAAGATTGCGATCCTTCGCGATGAAAAGACAAGTATGAAGGAGTTCCGTGAGCTTGTTGAGGAGATCACAACAGTTATGACCTTTGAATGTCTCAAGGAAGGCGTTCCCATGGTAGAAAAAGAGGTTAAAACACCTCTTGAGGTAACGAAGCAGATGGTTGTTAAGGATAATTCCATCGTTATAGTTCCTATTCTTCGTGCAGGTCTTGGTATGGTAAACGGAATTCACGTTCTTTTCCCCTCAGCAAAGGTAGGCCATATCGGTCTTTATCGCGATGAGGAAACACTCCAGCCCTGCGAATATTATTGCAAGCTTCCCGAGGGCATCGAGGAAAAGCTTGTGGTTGTAGTAGACCCAATGCTTGCAACAGGCGGCAGGGCCTGCGATGCTATTGATATGCTCAAGAAGCGCGGCTGCAAGAATATAAAGTTTATGGCTATTCTCGGCGCTCCCGAGGGAGTTAGCCGCGTAGCTGAAACACATCCCGACGTTCAGGTGTTTGTTTCAACACTTGACAGATGCCTCAACGAGCACGGATATATTCTTCCCGGTCTCGGTGATGCAGGCGATAGACTTTTCGGCACAAAGTAATTATTAAAGAGGACTCAGTAGAGTCCTCTTTTTGTTTGTAAAGTTCGTAATTGAAGTTAATATTCGCTAAACGATAATTTATAGCCCCAAGCCTTCTCCTGTGGGAGAAGGATAAAGGCTCCCCTTGCTTAGGGGAGCTGTCAGCGAAGCTGACTGAAGGGTAGATTTTAACATAATCAATCTATTTTCAACCCTTCCGTCTTGCCTTCGGCAATCCACCTCCCTTACGGAGATATGACGTGCGGTAGGGGCGACCTGTGGTCGTCCGTTCGAAATATAGTCATACGTTAGAAACGGACCGCCGAGGACGTCGGTCCCTACGGTCGTTTGATCCGTTAACGATAATTATAACCCCTAGCCTTCTCCTGCGGGAGAAGGGGTTAGTGCCGAGAAAACGATTGAGTATCGTTTTCTCAAGCGGTGTCATCCAAAGTGCGAGTGAGCAAAGCTGAGTGTATCGAAGCGATAGCTCACGACACACGACGATGACTGGAAGCAATGGTGGATGAGGAGTTACTTAATATAACGCTTTTTACACCTCATCCGTCGGCTCCGCCGCCACCTTCTCCTTGAGGAGAAGGCTAGGATATAATTCGAAAAAATCATTTGTTAAAAATAACCTAAAACGGACGCGGAATTTGGTGATGTTTCATATTGAGAAACAGAAAATTCTTAAAAGTGGCTAAGTTGTTGACAAATCAACGTTTTTGTGATATAATATACTTGTTGTGAATACAACAAGAAATAATTTGCAAATAATCAAAGGTACTAACATAAACAACCGAAAGGAAATAAATTTATGCGTAACCATATTTTGCACGAGAAAATAGAATTTACAAACGTTCGTCAGGTTGCCGAATGGGCAGCTGAAGAGTACGGTGAAAAAACAGCATTCTCCTACCGTCTTAACGGACAGCGCGGAGACATAACAAATAAAAGCTATATAGAATTCAGAGACGACGTTCGCGCTCTCACAAGCAAGTTCATTTCTATGGGCACTAGCGGAAAGAGCTGTGTTCTTATCGGAAAATGCTCATATGAATGGATCGTAACGTATTATTCCGTTCTTTCTTCCGGCGGTGTTCTCGTTCCCCTTGACCGCGACTGGCAGGCAGCTGATCTTGCAGACACTGTTAAGAGAGCTGACGGAGCTTTCCTTTTCTGCGATGAGGATATAAAGGAAAAGGCTGCCGCTATTGCTGAAGAGGTTGAGCTTGAGGCTGAGCCCTTCTTTGTTCTTGCAAAGGAAGAGGAAAGAAGCCTTGCTTCTCTTATTGAAGAGGGCAAAGCGCTTTACGAGGAATCCCCCGAGGTTTATCATAACCATCCTATTGACCCCATGCGCCTTGCGCTTCTTGTTTTCACCTCCGGCACAACGGGCAAGGGTAAGGGCGTTATGCTGAACCAGAACGCGATCCTTTCCGATATGTCTGCGGCAATTCCTTATATTGATTTTTCAAACAAGACTGTAAGCGTGCTTCCTCCTCACCACACATACGGATCAACGATCATGTTCCTTGGCCACGTTATGATCGGCTGTCAGGTTTACATTTCAGGCGGTATCCGTTACGTTCAGCGAGAGCTTAAGGAGCAGAAGCCCGGTCATATGATCCTCGTTCCTCTCTATCTTGAAACCTTCTATCGTAAGATAATGGCAAACATCAAGGATCAGGGCAAGGAGCAGCTTGTAAATAATATGATCAAGCTCAGCAACGGTATGCGCAAGGTGGGTGTTGACCAGAGAAGAAAGCTCTTCGGCTCAATTCTTGCAGCATTCGGCGGCGAGGTGCACACTATCATTTGCGGTGGTGCTCCCATCAACCCCGATATCGTATATTTCTTTGAATCCATCGGTATCACAATTCTTAACGGCTACGGAATCACAGAATGTGCTCCCCTTATTTCTGTAAACCGCTCCAAAAACGTTGTTCCCGGAAGCGTTGGAAACGTTATTGATATTGACACTGTAAAGATAGACGAGCCCAATGAGGACGGCGAGGGCGAGATTCTCGTTAAGGGTCCCAACGTAATGCTTGGCTATTATAAGGACCACGAGGCAACTGCGGAGACATTCAAGAACGGCTATTTCAGAACGGGCGACTACGGTAAGCTTGATCGTAACAACGTTCTTTATATCACGGGAAGAAAGAAGAATCTTATTATTCTCTCAAACGGCAAGAACGTATATCCCGAGGAGATCGAAAACGATCTTGTTGCTTGTCCCGGAATTCAGGACATCATCGTATACGAGGGACAGAGCCGCCGCGGCATTTCATATAATGCCATTGTTGCAGAGGTTTATCCCGATATGGAATATTTTGAAAAGAACGGCATCGAGGATAAGAAGATGCATATCAAGGCGTTTATTGACGAATACAATAAAACGGCGGTTCCTTATAAGAAGATAGCTATGCTCAAGGTTCGTGATACAGACTTCCCCAAGAACACTCTTCGAAAGATCATGCGTTTCCAGCTTGATACAACTATTGAATAATTGGAGAATTGCAAATGAACGAATATATAATTTTTACAGACTCAGGCAGTGATATCAAGCCTGAAATGCTCAAGAACTGGGGCGTTTCCTATGAGAATCTCGTTTTCCGCTTTGACGACGAGGGAAGAGAATGCACAAACGACGATATGTCAATTGCCGAGTTTTATAACAGGATGAGAGAGGGCGGCGTTGCAAAAACATCCGCTATCAATCCTGAAAACTTTTCCGAGGCATTTGAGAAGATTCTTGCAGAGGGGAAGGATATTCTCTACGTGGGCTTTTCCTCAGGACTCAGCACAACCTATAATTCCGCAAGAATCGCAGCAGACGAGCTGCTTGAAAAATATCCCGAGAGAAAGATAATCACAGTGGACACTCTTTGTGCATCCGCAGGCCTTGGACTTGCAGTTTATTTTGCTTGTGAAAAGAAACGCGTCGGCGCAACTATTGAGGAAAACGCAGAGTATCTTAATGCTATCTGCCCTAAGATAAGCCATTGGGTAACAGTGGACGACCTGGAATATCTCAAGCGCGGCGGCAGAGTCAGCCCCACGGTTGCATTTGTGGGCAAGGCCCTCGGCATCAAGCCTATTATTCACGTAACAAACGAGGGTAAGCTTGACAGCGTTTCAAAGGCAAGAGGAAGAAAGGCAGCGATCACGGCGATTGTTGATAAATACGGCGAAACAGCTGAGATGGCAGAGGGTGGAATGGTTTTCATTTCCCATGCTGATGCAACTGAGGACTGTGATATGCTGGTTGAAGCGCTCAGAAGCAGATATAAGGTTTCCGTTGAGGTCATCACGGATATAGGCCCTGTGATCGGCGCACATGCAGGCCCCGGCACTCTTGCACTTTTCTTTGTCGGTAAAGAAAGATAAATAAAAAAGGACCTAGCGGTCCTTTTTTCATTTTGCATAGATCTTTTCCATATATTCCTTAATCTCGGAAAATTTGCCAAGGCCGTAGAAATAATAGGTTCGGTACGTAGGATATTTTGCGCCCTTAAGACTGCCCACAACGATTTCGTAGGATGCGTCTGCAACAAGGGTTATACGTCCCTTATTAAAAAGCTTTTCAAAAGCGCTTTGCTCAAATTTGACTTTGCGAACGTTTTTGAGAATTATTTTAGCCTTAACGCCATAGCCTGCGCGGCCAAGCTGATTGTATTCCGTGAAAACAATGGAATCGGGAGTAGCCTCAAGCTCTGAGGGATATTCACGCCTGATAAGGAAAAATATCAGAATATTTATAACAGCCATAATTGCGCAAAGCCACCAGGCAAGCTCGTCTATAATAAAAAGTAGAGCGATGGGGGCAAGAAAAAACAAAGCGTGTGATATGGAAAACTGACGGCGGTATGCCTCGCTGTAAAAAAGAAACAGCTTGTTTAATTTGATCTTCATAATAATCTCCATTCCGTCGGCAAGCGGCGGCGCAAAATGATAATGAAACAGCCGTACTTTGACGTTAGCTTTCATAATCTTCACGCTAACCTCGTAGAAACTGACAAGTATATTGTATCACGACAGCGATTGTTTTTCAACAGCAATCGGGCGGAAGAGAAAACTTACGGATTGATTTCAGATTGAAATGATGCTATAATGAAACTAATTGAAAAGCCATAGGAGAATTTGAAGGTGAAAAAGCTTGGATTTGGTCTTATGAGATTGCCTCATAAGGAAATAAACGGACAGAAGAGAATTGATATTGATCTTGTGAAGCAGATGGTTGATGAATTCATCTCTCGCGGCTTTACCTATTTTGACACCGCCTGGATGTATTGCAGCGGAAAGAGCGAGGAGGCAACGAAGGAATTTCTTGTGGACAGATATCCTCGTGATGCATATACTCTCACAACAAAGCTTCCTGCTTATATGCTGAAGTGCGAGGATGATCGTGATAAGATATTCAACGAGCAGCTCAGAAGAACGGGCGCGGGATTTTTTGATTATTATCTTATCCACGACGTCAATTCAGGCTCAATAAAAACATTTGAGGAGCTTAATTGCTTTGATTGGATAGTTGAAAAGAAAAAGCAGGGACTTGTGAGATCAATCGGATTTTCCTTCCACGACGGTCCCGAGCTGCTGGACAGAATTCTCACGGATTATCCGCAGATGGAGTTTGTTCAGCTTCAGATAAATTATCTGGACTGGGAGAATAAAGCCGTTCAGTCAAGAGCCTGCTATGAGGTTGCGGTAAAGCATAACAAAAAAGTTATGGTTATGGAGCCTGTCAAGGGAGGTATGCTTGCAAACGTACCGGAGGACGTTGAAAAAATGTTTAAGGACTATGATAGCAGCCTTTCTGTTGCATCATGGGCAATTCGCTTTGCGGCAAGCCTTGAAAACGTTATTATGGTCCTCAGCGGAATGAGCGATATGGCGCAGCTGAGCGATAACATCAGCTATATGGAAGATTTCGTTGCCCTTAAGGAAAACGAGATTAAAATGGCTCATCGTGCGGCGGACATAATCAATCGCAATATTGCAATTTCTTGCACGGGATGCGAATACTGCATCGTTGATTGCCCGAAGAATATTCCTATACCCAAATATTTTTCTCTTTATAACACAGACCTGCAGGAAAAGAAAGCAAGAAAGGGCGATTGGACCACGCAGGAGTGCTATTATGAAACTCTGACGTCAGACTTCGGCAAGGCATCGGATTGTATCAGATGCGGCAAGTGCGAGAAAATGTGCCCACAGCATCTTGAAATAAGAAAATATCTTGAATACGTTGCAGATCATTTTGAGGTTGAAGAAGCGTGATAAATTTTGGTTGAAGGATAATTTATTTCAATCTGCGACCTCTTGTTCAAAAAGAGGTAGAAACAAAAAAAGCCCCTCGGGGCAAATAAACCGTATAAATTAGAAATGACCCTTAACTGCACATCTTCTGAGATACTACGCAGTTAAGGGTCATTTCTGTTCACTCTTGATATCTAACATCTTTTGATTATCCTCTCTTTCTTTAGATAACCTTCACAATTTCTAAATCATCGCTTCTCAAAACACATCTTCAAAAATTCTCGTAAGTGAGATAAACTTTGTTTGGAATTGTTTTATTAAAAATGGAAGGGAAGTTGGAGATTCAAAAATCTTGAATAAATAATGTGATCTGTTTTCAGTTCAGGAGTTCAAGAAATTTGAATTAAAGAGATTTGTTAGTTCATTGGTTTGATCTCTCTTTCTTTTCTGTGTCTATATTCTATCATAGAAATGTATGGTTTGCAAGTGGTAATTTGTACAAACTTACTAAAAATAATTTATTTATAACAGAGAATTTGTCATAACAACCAAAGATAATTATTGACAACTGCATAACATTGTGATATAATAATTTTGTTAGCGGTGCTTTTTTGCGACGCTTTTTATTTTTCAAAAAAGCAGAATGTGGAAATATAGCTTAAAACCTATTGACAAAGTATATTTTTAATAGTACAATTACCCTAGTATAAAATGTAAAAATAATAAAAGGAGTTAAAAACAATGAAAAAGATTATAAGCATTATTCTTTGTGCAGCAATGCTTGTTGCTATGTTTGCATTTGCAGGCTGCGAAAAGAAAGCAGAAAACCTTAAGTTTGGCTTTGCAGTAGAAACAGCAATCACAGCAGCAACATCCGCTGCAGCTGATGCTGACGGCAAGGGCGAGGCAGAAATCAATGCTGCTGCAGTTCTTGTAGACGCTGAAGGTAAGATCGTTAAGTGTGTTCTCGACACAGCAGCTATCACAGTTGGCTTCACAGCTGAGGGTAAGGCAGTTGCAGCAGGCGAGATCAAGACAAAGTATGAAACAGGCGCTGACTACGGTATGGTAGCATACGGCGGTGCAGCTAAGGAATGGTTTGAGCAGGCAGACGCTTTCTGCCAGACAGTTGTTGGTAAGACAGCAGATGAGGTTAAGGCTCTCGCTTCTGACGGCGGCAAGGGCACAGAAGAGGTTCTCACAGCAGGCTGCACAATCGCAGTAAGCGGCTTTGTTGCAGTTGTAGCAGAAGCAGTTGCAAATGCTGCTGACAGCACAGCAACAGCTGACAGCACTCTCAACCTCGGCTTCGTTTTCGCTCAGGATGCTAAGGACGCAACAGCTGATGCTGCAGGCGCAAACAACGTTGATGCAACTATCTCTGCTGCAGCAGTTGATGCTGAGGGCAAGGTTGCAGCTATGGCAACAGATGCTGTTCAGGTTCAGTTTGCATTTGATGCTGCCGGCGTAACAACAACAGCTACAGGTGCGGTTAAGACAAAGGGCCAGCTTGGCGCAGACTACGGCATGGTAGCATACGGCGGCGCAGCTAAGGAATGGAACGAGCAGGCAGCTGTATTTGATGCAGCATGCATTGGTCTCAGCGCAACAGAAATCGCTGCTCTCGTTGCAGAGGATGGCTACAAGGGCGTTGAATCCCTCGTTAGCGCAGGATGCACAGTAGGCGTTGCTGATATGGTAAAGGCTGCAGTTGAGGCTGCAACTGTTGCATAATTTAAGATTATGGGTTATAATTAGAGAGGTGGGAATCCGCCTCTCTAATTTTTTTGTTTTGAGGATATTATGAAGCGAATTTTCAGCTTGATTATAATTTGTTCTCTGGTGCTGGGCCTTTGCGGCTGCGGCAGGGAGAAAAAAGAAAAATATACGGATTACAGCTTTGATTATTTTGACACGGTTTCAATGATAGTTGGCTTTGAAGCGTCAAAGGATATCTTTGACGAAAACTGCAAGGAAATAAAGGCCTTGCTTGAGGAATATCATAAGCTTTATACTATTTATAACACTTACGAGGGCGTGAACAATCTTTGCTCGATCAATAATTCTGAGGGAGAAGCCCTGAGGGTTGATGATAAAATACTTGATATGCTCTCCTATGCAAAGAAAATGTATAATAAAACCGACGGAAAGCTGAACGTTGCCATGGGAAGCGTTCTGTCCATATGGCATAGCTATCGTGAGGAGGGAATAAACGACCCCGCCTCAGCCAAGCTTCCTGCAAGAGAGGAGCTTGAGAAGGCAAAAGAGCACACTGATATTGACGATCTTGTTATAGACTATGATAATAAAACAGTTTCTCTTTCTGATTCTATGATGAAGCTGGACGTGGGAGCAGTTGCCAAGGGCTATGCCGTTGAGGCGGTTGCTCAGTTTATGGCGGAAAAGGGAATGAACGGATATTCTCTCAATATCGGCGGAAATATCAGAATAGTCGGTCAGCGCCACGACGGAGAGAAGTGGAAGGTTGGTATTGAAAACCCCGACACGACGGATAAGGAAAATCCTTATATAGAATATCTGATGCTTGAGGATATGTCCGTTGTAACCAGTGGAACTTATCAGAGATATTATGAGGTTGATGGAAAGAGATATCATCATATAATCGACCCCCAAACTCTTTTCCCCGGTGAGAACTATCGCTCCGTAACAATAGTTTGCCAAAGCTCTGCTTTGGGAGATGCCTTGTCAACTGCCTTGTTCACAATGTCTTTGGCGCAGGGAGAAGCTCTTATTGATTCCATTGAGGGCGCGGAGGCTATGTGGGTTATGCCGGATGGAAGCAGAGAATATTCAGACGGATTTAAGGTATATTGTGTTGAATGATTTTGAGGTGCTGTAATGAAGCTGCTTATTAATGGTCTTGTAAAGTTTGTTTCCGGAATTATAATCATCGGTGCCCTTGTTTTTTTGCCTGCGGGAACCCTTGATTTTATAAACGGATGGATATTTTCTGGTGTTTTGTTCGTCCCCGTGCTCATAATGGGAGTGGTTTTATACGTGAAGGCTCCGGAGCTGCTTAAAAAGCGCCTTGAGCCTAAGGAAAAGGAAGGAACACAGAAAAAAGTCGTAGGAATTTCTGCACTTGCCTTTTTAGGCGTCTTTGTTGTAGCAGGTCTTGATTTTCGCTTTGGCTGGTCGGAAATTCCTCTTTGGGCAGTGGCTCTGGCGTCAGTTTTGTTCCTTCTCGGCTATATTATGTTTGCAGAGGTTATGCGCGAAAATGCCTATCTTTCAAGGATAATTGAGGTGCAGGAGGGGCAGAAGGTTGTGTCGGACGGGCTTTACGGCGTCGTTCGCCATCCAATGTATGCGGCAACTGTCGTTATGTTTCTGGCGATGCCCATAATTCTCGGTTCGTGGCCTTCTTTTGTGATTTCTTTGGTTCATCCTATAATATTAGGCGTTCGCATAACAAACGAAGAAAAAGTGCTCCGCGAGGGGCTTGATGGGTACGTTGAGTACACAAAAAAGGTTAAATACAGACTAATTCCATTTATTTGGTGAGATTAGCGTGAAAACTTGGTGGTCTTAATCGAAATAAATCGCTTTCACGCGTAAACAAACTCTAAAAATCGCTATCAGGAAAATTTTCTGATTTGCAGACGTGTGTTTGTTTCATTATTATTTTGTGCAGCAGTAGGCTGAAAGGATATTTTTATGAAATTGATTTCTTGGAATGTAAACGGATTCAGAGCTTGTCTGACAAAGGGCTTCGAGGATTTTTTCAAAGAGGCTGATGCAGATATATTCTGTATTCAGGAAACTAAAATGCAGCCCGGTCAGGCGGACTTTGCAGCCGAGGGCTATTATCAGTATTGGTACAGCGCTGAGAAGAAGGGCTATTCAGGAACTGCGGTGTTCACAAAGCGTGAGCCTCTTTCCGTTAGGTACGGACTTGGCGTTGAGGAGCACGATCACGAGGGCAGAGCAATAACACTTGAATTTGATGATTTCTATTTCCTTTGTGTGTACACGCCAAATTCTCAGAAGGAGCTGGCAAGGCTTTCCTATCGTATGCAGTGGGAGGATGCGCTCAGAGCTTATATAACTGAGCTTGATAAAACAAAGCCCGTTGTTTATTGCGGCGACTTAAACGTTGCCCATAATGAGATAGATTTGAAAAATCCCAAAACAAATCATTTCAGCGCAGGCTTTTCCGATGAGGAGAGAGCAAAGATGACGGAGCTGCTTGCGGCCGGATTTAAGGATACGTTCCGCAGTCTTTATCCTGAGGAGGTCAAATACTCTTGGTGGAGCTATATGTATCAGGCAAGACAAAAGAACGTGGGTTGGAGAATCGATTATTTTATTGTGTCTGATGGCATAATGGAGCGCGTAAAGGACAGCTTTATTTTGACAGACGTTATGGGAAGCGATCATTGTCCCGTTGGAATCATATTGGAGGATGTATGAACTTTAGAGAAATAGCAGAAAACCGCCAGTCCTGCAGAAGCTATGATGCAAGCCGAGCGGTTGAAAAAGAAAAGCTTTTGGCTGTGCTTGAAGCGGCAAGGCTCAGTCCATCAGCCTGCAACGGCCAGCCCTATCATCTGACTGTTTGTACGTGTGAGACGGCAAAAGAGGTTGCCCGCGCAACGCAGGGAATGGGAATGAACAAATTTGTGTCGGATGCCCCCGTGCAGATAGTTATTTCCGAGAAGCCCTACGTTAAAACGGCGGCAATCGGTGCAAAAATGAAGAAAAACGACTATCGTTCAATCGATATCGGAATCGTTGCTGCATACATAACGGCAGAGGCTGCGGCACAAGGACTTTCGACTTGTATTCTCGGCTGGCTTGACAGCGAAAAAATTATGGAAATATGCGGCCTTGACGGCACTCCCCGCCTTGTGATTTGTCTTGGCTATGCTAAGGAGAATGATAAGCTGAGAGCAAAAAGGCGTAAGGATATGGACGAGCTTGTGTCGTTTATGGGCTAATATTTATTTGTTAGTGATGAAAAAGAAAATGAGCAGTGCATCTCCCTGATTTTTCAGGGGGATGCTTTGACTTGAATAAGCTCATATTTTGTTAAATGATAGCTATTGCAATTTTTTTGGGAATGTGATATACTAATTTTCAATCGTAAAGGAAAGGAGAACTTAAATGGCTGAGAAAAAGCAAAAGGGCAAGCAGATCGCAGTAAACCGCAAGGCGCGCCACGACTATTTTGTTGATGAAACCTACGAAGCAGGAATCGAGCTTTTTGGCACAGAGGTTAAAAGCCTTCGCGCCGGAACAGTCAATTTGAAGGACTCCTTCTGTAAGGTTGAGGATGGAGAAATGTTCGCTTATGGCGTTCATATCAGCCCCTATGAAAAGGGAAATATCTTCAATCGCGATCCCCTTCGTCCGAAGAAATTGTTGATGCATAAAAAGGAGATAATCAAGCTTGGCTCTCTTGTTGCAAGAGATAGCTTCACGCTTGTGCCCTTGTCTCTGTATTTCAGCGGCTCAAGAGTTAAAATGGAGGTTGGAGTTTGCCGAGGAAAGAAGCTCTATGATAAGAGAGAATCTGAGGCAAAGCGACAGGCATCCAGAGAGATTGAGCGCAATTTCAAGGATAATTACAGATAAGCCTTAGCCAATGCGAAGATATCACTGAAAGCAATAGGCTTTCCCAATGGGGCCGTAAAGGTTTCGACGGGGATTCTGAGGCATGATAAGCGGGTGGTGTTTGGAGAAACACCTAAATAAGCTCCACTTAAAATTAAACGCTAACAATAGCACACTCGTAGCTGCATAAGCTACCGCCGCCTACGATGCGGCCTGTCCCGATGATGAGGGCTGCGGCTTCATTTGGGGCATAACCACAGCAGCGAACGTGAACAGAGATTTTTCCTTTGTATCTGTCATGCACTAAAAGGATACCGACCAAGCTATCCTGACTGTCGGAGAGCTTGGCGGGAACTATAGTAGACATTCTGCACCCGGAGAAAGTTGTGTCAAGGGGTTTTCGGACGCGAGTTCGACTCTCGCCGGCTCCACCAAAAGAAAAAAAGCACCCGTATG
>JAZORY010000032.1:0-13743 GCA_045656825.1 Candidatus Avispirillum sp. | reverse complement strand
TTTTCTCCCATAACAAGACATGTTGCTGCCTTTGTTACAACGCCATCGTCATACTCATGTGCGCAAACGCTGTTGCTTGCTGCTTCTACCTGATTACCAAGCTCGATTCTCTTCATTGCCATTACGTCGTAATCGTCAAGTGCGGGATCAAAAGAACTGCGATTGAAGCCGGGAAGAGAAAGATAGTTTACAACGTTATTTGAAACAGAATTTACGATCGCATCTGCTGCCGCATCTCCCACCAGCTCATCAAGCATTGTAAGCATCTGATATTCTTCAATACCATCGCGCATATGCTCAACTCTTATAGAGCCAATATAAGGAACCTGCTGCTTATTAAAGCTTCCCTGAGTTGTATGATAGAACAGCGTACCGTTGCCGTAAATAGAATGATTAGGATTGGTGTAAACGTGCTTGTTTGTTTTCCATCCACCCTGTTTGTCGCCGGTTACGGTTGTATCAACAAAGTTACCGTTATCAGAATCATATTCGTTCCAGTTGTTTGTTCCGTAATAGAGATAACCTGTTATGTCGTTCTGATAAAGCTGCCAGAAGAGCATCTTTGTCTGAAGTCCTGTGCTTTCAATAAGGTGATTAGCATATGTATACGTACTGTTCCAGCCTGCGCTATATGCCCAAAGAACGTTATTGTCAGCGCCGTTCTGATTTCTTATAATATTGCTGGAAATTAATCTGTCGCGGAATTCACCAAATACCTTTTCCCAGTTAAAGTAATACTCGCCTGCCTTAATGCTGCCGGAAATAGAACCGGAAATGCTTTTTACTCTTACTGAATCAACGTTAGTACCACGATAGCCTGCTTTCTCAAGCTCACTCAAGGGAGTGAATGCATAGATCTGAGGACACCAGATGTTGATAGACTCGGTTTCCATCATAGCCCTTGCGCCATCCGTAAGAAGCGAAGGATCAAGAGTTGCCATTGTCTGATCATTATATACGTTATAAGGATAGGGATGGTTCTCGTGATAGGGAACCACCTTTGCCGCATCAGGCCAATATTTGCTGAGCTCGTTTGCCGTTGCAATAACGTTATCAACAGTTGCCCCCTTGGGCTTCACCACGCCAAGTTTCGCCCAATAATCAACGATTGACTGCTGCTGTTCATCGGACATCGCCTCGTCAATAGTGTAAAAATAGAACTTATCTTTGATTTCCTCCCATTCCTTCATTGAGGAAAGATCATCATATATGTCAGCATATTCGTAATATCTTCCCAACAACCTATCCATATAATTGATCTTACAGCTTCCGTCATATGAAACTCTGATTGCGTTAACTCTATCGTTTGTAAGATAAGGGTTGGATGAATTAAGCTCTCCGGGAACGTCCATTGCAACAAGTCTGTTTTCAAGCAAATAGTCATAATATTTCTTATAATCACTTGCATTATTTGTGCCCATAAAGAACGAGGTCTGAAGAGTTGTTTTTTCTTCGATCACAAAATCCCATACGTAAGCGTAAACAGTTGCTGTTTTAACAACCTGCTTGTCGCTGTTCTTAATATCAAGCTGAGCAGAATACCAACCGGAAGGAGTGTTCTCAGTCGTCTTAAGACGGATATAGAACGCCTGGCTCTTGCCGCCGTTAAGCTTGAATTTAGATGCGCGAAGTCCACTCAGGGGAACCATTGGGTCGGGCTGCTCTCCCTCTCGCAAAAACGTGTTTTCTACGGTTGCACCTAAATATCCGACTGTATCAAGCTCGGAAAGAGTTACGTACATCTGATAATAAAGCTCTGCATCAATAGAATTGCCCGCTTCGTCTGTAAAGTTAGTTACAGTCGCCGTCATACCTGTCTTATCCGTGTCGGAATAAAGAACGAACTGCGCGTTTTCAATTTCGTTCTTTGCCATATAAACAGAATACGTATCCATTCCTGAATGTGTTTTGTCGCTCGTCATAACCTTCTTAAAGGAATGTTCAAACCACATATTAAGAGTGGAGTCCTCGTTGGGAGCGATCAGGGGCGTATAAACATCTGCAGGATCGCTTGATGCTTCTGCCGCGCCTGAAAAAACTCCTGCGCAAAGAGACACCATAAGCACGGTTATGGCAAAAACAATAAACGTTCTTTTCACTTTGTTATCCTCCTTTAATGCCACGAACCACGTTCGTACTATGTACATCAATTTTACCACAAAAGCCTTCTGAAATCAATAAAATCAGCACTTTCGGCTTTTGTGCGCTCTGACAAAAGGCAAATGCCGTTTTTGTTACACTAACACAAACGGCATTTGCATAAAATATTATCAGTCAATAGAAACAACTGTATATCCGTCGTTTTCGATAGTTTCACGAAGCACTTCGTTTGAAACCTCAGACGCCAGCTTCAGAGTTGCTGTTCCGCTCTCGTGGCTCACGATTGCTTCCTCAACTCCTTCGATTGCCATAAGAGCCTTTTTAACTCTTGCTTCACAATGAGGGCACATCATTCCCTCTATCTTCATTACCTTCTCCATTTGCTTTTTCTCCTTTATTTTTTCATTTTTATTTTTAAGCTTGATAAAATTCAATCTCAATGCGTTTGAAACAACACAAAAGCTTGAAAGGCTCATAGCCGCCGCTCCAAACATTGGACTGAGGCTCAGATTCCATAGGGGAATAAGCGCGCCTGCCGCAAGAGGAATTCCTACCGCATTATAGAAAAACGCCCAGAACAGATTTTCCTTTATATTCTTCAGGGTCTTACGGCTTAGCTTTATTGCCAAGACCGCATCCATTATACTACCGTTCATCAAAACAACGTCCGCTGCATCAATAGCAATATCAGTTCCGGCTCCGATAGCAATACCGATATCAGCTCTGGTCAGCGCAGGAGCATCGTTTATTCCGTCGCCCACCATAGCAACCTTTCCCTCAGCCTGAAGCTCCTTGATAACGCTCTCCTTATCTGACGGAAGAACACCCGCTATCACTCGATCAACACCAACCTCTTTTGCGATAGCATCAGCAGTTCTCGCGTTATCACCCGTGAGCATAACTGTTTTTACGCCCATCCGCTTAAGCTCTGCTATCGCCTCGGCGCTATCCGCCTTAACCGTATCAGCGACGGCTATAATTCCCATAAGCTTGCCATCGCAAGCAAAATACAGCGGAGTTTTGCCCATGTCTGCCAAAGCTTCAGCCTTTTTAATAAGCGTTGCGGGAATCTCCGCCTTGTCCGAAACAAACGAAAACTTTCCGCCAATAAGGATTTTCCCGCTGCAATTAGCTGTAAGACCGTTTCCTGCAAATATCTCAAAATCCTCCACGGGAGATATCTCCACTCCCAGCTCTTTGCCGTAAAGCACAACTGCACTCGCCAAGGGATGCTCACTGTTCTTTTCAAGAGAGGCTGCCATAGAGACAAGCTCCCTCTCCGAAACACCGTTTGTGATCACGTCAGTTACAGAAGGCTTGCCAACTGTTATTGTTCCCGTTTTATCAAGAGCAACAGTTTTGACCCTGCCCGTTTCTTCAAGAGACGCGGCTGTCTTAAATAAAATTCCGTTTTTTGCTCCAACTCCGCTGCCGACCATAATAGCAACGGGCGTTGCAAGCCCAAGTGCGCAAGGACAGCTGATAACAAGAACTGCAATTCCATGAGAAAGGGAGGTGCCGATGCTCTCGCCTGCCATAAGCCATATAGCAAAGACCAGTGCCGCAATCGCCATAACAACGGGAACAAAAACGCCTGAAACCTTATCAGCAAGCTTTGCAATAGGAGCCTTCGTTGCCGCAGCATCGCTAACCGTTTTTATGATTCCTGCAAGCGTGGTGTCCTCGCCGACACGCACCGCCTCACAATATATAACTCCCGATCGGTTTAGCGTTCCCGCAAATACTCTGTCGCCCTTAGCCTTATCAACGGGAATACTTTCTCCCGTCAAAGCAGCCTCGTCAACGGAGCTATGCCCATCCGACACCACTGCATCAACTGCAATACTCTCTCCGGGGCGAACGATAAACAAATCCCCCTTTGAAACGTCATCAACTGAAACGACAACCTCTTTTCCATTGCGCAAAACTGTTGCCGTCTGAGGAGAAAGCTTCATCAATGCCTCAAGGGCATCCGTTGTTTTTCCCTTAGCCCTTGCCTCAAGCATTTTTCCGACGGTTATAAGCGCAAGGATCATTGCGGCAGATTCAAAATAAAGCCGATGCACAAGATGACCTGCCGTCTCCACGTTCCCGAAATACATTTCGTTTGCCATAACAAAAACAACGGCTGTGCTGTAAACAAATGATGCACCTGATCCAAGTGCTACAAGCGTATCCATATTGGGAGAGAGACGACATATCCCCTTTACGCCGTTTATAAAGAATTTTTGATTTATTATCATCACTACGGCTGATAAAATAAGCTGGATCAGGGCAATTATTATTGGATTTCTGCTTACCGTCTCGGGAAGCGGCCAATTCCACATTACGTGCCCCATTGAAACGTACATCAGCGCTACAAGAACGATAACAGAAGAAATCAAGCGGGCAATCAAGGTCTTTTCAGCCTTATCCGCGCCTGACGCCGTCTTTGCGCTTTCTTTTTTTCTTTGTCCACTGAGAGAAGCACCATATCCTGCCGCCTCAACTGCGGAAATTATCTCGGAGGAAGAAGCCTCCCCCTCAACCACCATAGAATTTGTGAGCAGATTAACTGCGCAGCTCTCCACTCCGCCAAGAGAGGAAACTGCCTTTTCCACTCTCGCACTGCAAGCAGCACAGCTCATGCCCGTGATATCATATTTTTCCATATAAGCCTCATTTCATAAGCTTCTGCAAGAGGGAAACAAGCTCTTCAACAGTTTCTCCCTTATCTGCCCTTATATCATCCGCAACACAGGTGCGAATATGCTCGGAAAGAAGTTCTCTGTTAAATGCATTCAACGCCGCGCCTATCGCGCTCACCTGAACTATTATGTCTGTGCAATAAGCATCACGCTCCACCATATTTCTGACTCCGCGAACCTGACCTTCAATGCGGCTGAGACGATTTATCAGAGCCTTATATTCTTTTTCGGAGCGCTGCTTCGTTTTATGACAATTACAATTTTCCATAGGACCTCCTATACCCCAAGGGGGTATTTTAATTATATTCCTTTCCCATAGGGTTGTCAAGAGAGGGTGTGGTAAACACGCGATAATTTATCACAGAAAATGAAAAAAACCACAGAAAATTCACCCAAAATTCATATAAGTGTGTATAATAGATAGCATAGTATTAAAATTTATAAAACCGGGAGGAAAAACGGTTTGATCGAAGTTAAAAATCTGACTAAAAACTATGGTCCCGTCGCAGCGGTAAAAGGCATCAGCTTCACAGTTGAAGCGGGACACATCTACGGTTTTCTCGGACCTAACGGTGCCGGAAAATCAACTACCATGAATATGATAACCGGCTGCCTTGCCCCCACGTCCGGCGAGGTTTCAATAAACGGTTATGATATCATTGATGACGCAGTTGACGCAAAAAGCTGCATTGGTTATCTCCCTGAGATTCCCCCTCTCTACCCCGATATGACTCCCTTTGAAATGCTTTGCTTCGTTGGCAGAGCAAAGAAGCTCAAAAAGGCTGAGCTTTACGACGAGATCGAGGCTGTTATGGAGAAAACAGGAATACTCGACGTTGCAGACCGCCTTATCAAAAATCTTTCAAAGGGCTATAAGCAGAGAGTTGGTATTGCCATCGCTCTTATGGGCAATCCCGACATTATCATTCTTGACGAGCCGACTGTTGGTCTTGACCCCATTCAGATCATGGAGGTTCGCGATCTTATCAGAGAGCTTGGCGAGGACCACACTGTTATCCTCTCCAGCCACATCCTTCAGGAAATATCCGCCGTTTGCGATTACGTTATTATGATCTCAAAGGGCACCATCGTTGCTGCCGACACTCTTGAAAATCTCCTTGCAAAATCAGGAGACTCAAAGAAGCTTAAGGTTGAAACAACAGGCAGCGAGGAAGCTATCCGTGCAACCCTTGATGAAATCAAGGAGATCAGATCAATTTCTGTTGCAGAAGGCGAAAAAACTACGCTCACAATTGAAACTGACAAAAATGCGGATATCAGAGAAAAGGTTATCCTTGCGCTGACTAAAAACGGACACGGTCTGCTCTCTATCACAGAGGAGCACTCCAGCCTTGAGGACGTGTTCGTGAGCCTTGCAGGAGAAAGCCTTGATGCAGGTGCCGCATACGCTATGGAAAAGGAAGCGGAAAAGCAGGAAAAGCTTGAAGCAAAGGCCGAAGCCAAGAGAGCTAAGAGCGGCAAAAAGGTTAAGGTTAAATCCAGCCTTGGTCCTGCTTACTATGATGAGGAATATATCGACGATGACCCCATCCCCGCAAACGAGGAGGAAGAGGAAGAATATTCTCCCCTTTTCGAATCAACAAATGAAGAGGAGGAAGACAACTGATGAATGCAGTTTACAGACGCGAATTAAAAGCAAATCTCTTTAGCATGACAGGAACTATATTTGTGGTTTTTGCTCTTGTTTTTATCGGTATTTACTGCGCAAGCGCAATCTTCACAAGTGCTTCCTCTCATCTTGAATACGCTATTTATAATGCAAGCTTTATGTCTCTTCTGGCTGTTCCCGTGCTCACAATGCGCACGTTTTCCGAGGAAAGACAGACAAGAGTTGACCAGCTGCTTTATTCTCTTCCCCTGACAACAACAGATATCGTGCTTGGTAAGTTTTTTGCACTTGCAACAGTTATGGCTATCCCCACAGCTGTTATGTGCATCTATCCTCTCCACATGGCATCCTTCGCAGCAGGAAGCAACGTAAATCTTTTGCTCATTTATGCAAGTATCCTTTGCTACTATCTCCTTGGATGCACAGTGATCGCAATCTGTATGTTCCTTTCCTCTCTCACGGAAAGTCAGGTTATATCCGCAGTTATCAGCCTTGCAGCTGTTCTTCTGTTGTTCTATATGTCCTCCTTTGCATCTATGATGACAACAAGCGCAACAGTTTCTCTTGCAGCGGTTATCATTCTTTCCGCGGCTGTTGCTTACATCGTATGGACGTCCGTTAAGAACTATATCATCGCAGGCGCAGTGGGCGGAGTTCTGGTTCTCGGAAGCATTATCACATACGTTATCAAATCCTCTCTCTTTGAGGGGCTTCTCGGAAAGATGTTCTCTTCCCTTGCTATTTTCGATCCCATCGGAAACTTTGTAAACGGTATCTTTGATATCACCACAATTATTTATTATATCTCTTTCTCCGCTCTGTTTATTTTCTTCACAGTTCAGCGCGTTGAAAAGAGACGCTGGAGCTAAGGAGGTTGCGATCAAAATGAATAAGTCTAATAAGAAAATTATAAAGATCGGATCTTACAGCATCGGTCTCACAGCAATCGCTGTTGCTATCGTTATTGCCCTTAACCTCTTCGTTGGTCAGCTCCCCGCAAATATCATCAAGCCCGATATGACGGCAGACGCTATTCTCACCTTTGGCGATGAAACAAAAAAGCTCGTTTCTGAGATCAAGGATGATATCACCATCTATCACATCGTAACAGAAGGCGCTGAGCAGCCCTACGTTGAAGAGCTTCTTGCCCGCTATAAAACAGAAAACTCCAAAATAAAGGTTCAGAAGATAGACCCCGTAAAAAAGCCCACCTTCACCGCAGAATACACTACGGATCAGCTTTCCGATAACTCTCTTATCGTTGTCAGCGAAAAGAGAAACACAATAATCGACGGCGAAGAATTCTTTATGTACGAGCCCACAGGCTATGAGGGAACCTTTATCAGCTATTCCGAATACACCTATTACGCTCAGCTCTATGCCCAGAGCGGATATTCCTTTACTGCAACTGAATACTTCCTTGGCGAAAAGGAAATAACAGGCGCTCTTGACTACGTTACAAGCGAAGCCCTCCCCGTTGTTTATCAGCTTACCGGACACGGAGAAACCGCTATCGGCACAGCCTTCGGTCAGCTTACAGAAACAGAAAACGTTGAAATGAAGAGCCTCACTCTCATTGCAGGCGAAACGGTTGCCGTTCCCTCCGATGCAAAGGCACTTTTTATTAACGTTCCTCAGACAGATATAACTACGGAAGAATACGACGCACTCAAGAAATATCTTGACAACGGCGGATATATTATCCTAACAACCTACGGAGAGCTTTATAACTCCGAAAAAACTCCCAACTTCATAAAGCTCACGGAATATATGGGCCTTAAGAGCAGCGCTGATATCCTGATGGAAAACTCCACCGATCATTACTATCAGGCACCCTACTATATCCTTCCCGAGCTTGAGGCTGCAGGCATCACAGGTGAACTGGCAGATCAGAATTATACAATTCTTGCTATGTATGCAAGTCCTATCGAAGCCACGAAAGCAGAAAACAGAACAACAACTCCTCTTTTCAAAACCTCCGATAAGGCTTATATTTACGATGAATCTATCACAGACACAACAAAGGTTGACGAAGCTACCTACACTATTGCATATCAGTCTCAGATAGCAAATAGCGAAACAGGCGAAACAGCAGGAACTCTCATTTGGTTCTCAAGCTTCACTATGTTTGACGATCAGATGGTAAGCTTCGGAAACTCCCTCGTTTATACAACTATCCTGCAGAAAACCTGTGGCAAGTCAACCTCCATCAACGTTGCAGGAAAGGCTATCTCCAATCCCACGCTCAGCGTAACTGCATCAGATGCTCTCGTTGGATACACAGGATACGTTATCATTGTTCCCCTCGTATTCCTTGTGGCAGGCTTTGTTCTCTGGATCAGACGTCGCCGCAAATAAAAAGAGGTTTTCAAATGGCAAAAAGAAAGAAAAACAAGGCTCTTCCTCTCATTATTATGGCAGGAGTGCTGGCAGCTCTTATTATAGGCTACACCGTCCTCTCAAGCTATAATGCAAAAAAAGCAGAAGAGGAAGCAAACGCGGAAACCTCCACCATCGAGGTTCTGAAAAAGGATTCCGCTATCCCCGTCAACGTTTCTTATAAGGTTGACGATGCAACCCTTTCCTTCGCTTACGTAAATGAAAAATGGGTATATCCCGCTGACGAAACCTTCCCCGTTAACAGCTCTGCCGTTGCAACAATGGTTGCAGGGCTGACAGAAATAAAGGCAGTTTCAGTGGTTAACCTTGACGGAGCCGACGTTGACTCCTTCGGACTTGATAAGCCCGCACAAACTCTGAACGTTAAGTTTTCCGACGGAAGCGAATACACCCTTCAGTTTGGTATTGTAAACACATATAACGGTCAGCAGTATATGAGCATCAGCCAAAGCGAAGATATCTATCTGGTTGAAAGCTCTCTTGCATCAGGATTTTCAAAAAAGCTTATGGACCTCTATGCAAGCGAAATATGGACTCTCCAAAACGATGCCGTTACAGCTGAGGACGTTATCTCTGTTGTTATAGAAACAGCCGACGGACAGACAAACACAATTGATTATACAGATGCCACCGAGGAGCTCTTTAATCTGGTTTATAAGCTTAACCTATCCGACGTTGAGGATCACTATGCCGATGAAGCTGAGATGAAAGACACCTATGGTATATACGATCAGTGCGACAGAGTTACTCTCAACTATACCAAGACTACTACCATTAAAAACGACGACGGCACAACCTCAACAACAGATCTGCCCGCATCCTATACAGTTTATTTCGGACACGAATTTGAAATGGCTGATAATGAGGATGAGGAATCTGAGGAAGAGGCTTCTATGAAATTCTTCTATACACAGAAGAATTCCACTGTGGTTTACTCTGACGAAAAGGAAATAGCAGACGATATCTTCAAATATCTCTCCTATACCGAGCCAACGGAAACAGAAGCCGCAGAAGCTGATGAAAGCACAACAGCACCAGAAGAATAAATGGACTATCCCGACGCTTTTGAAGCGTCGGGATTTTTATTGCACTTTCAATTTAAGAAAAAACTTGAATGAATGAGATTAATTTGATATAATTTAGTTGGTGTTTATAAAAACAAACAGGAGATTGAATATGGCAAAAATAGAAACGAATAACATATGTAACGGCTGTCAGGTTTGCGCCAACGTTTGCCCCAAATCCGCCATTTCTATGGTTGATAACGAAAAGGGATTCAAGGTTCCGAAAATCGATAAAGAAAAATGTGTTGATTGCGGACTGTGCGATAAAAAATGCCCCGTTCTTAACAAAAAGGATGCTCCTCAGAATACACCCATAGCTTATGCTTGCTATAATAATAATGAAGAGATCAGAGCCAAAAGCTCCTCCGGTGGCGTTTTCACGCTTCTTGCCGAATATATAATCGAAAACGGCGGCGTTGTTGTCGGCGCTGCATTTGACGATAAATTTCTTGTAAAGCATATGATCGTAGATAATTCGGAGGATCTTGCAAAGCTCCGCACCTCCAAATATCTCCAGAGCGACGTTGGATTTGTTTATAAGCAAACAAAAGAGATTCTCGCCACAAGCAGACTCGTGCTCTTCACAGGCACTCCCTGTCAGGTTAACGGACTGCTCCATTATCTCGGTCGCGACTATGAAAATCTTTATACTCAGGATATCGTTTGCCACGGTGTTCCATCCCCTAAGGTTTGGAATAAATATATGGAATACAGAAAAGCAAAGGATGGACTTGCCCCGCTTGAAATAAACTTCAGAGAAAAAATCAGAGGCTGGAATAATTATTCTGTATGCTTCAAATACGAAAACGGCGCTTATGAAAACTCTCCTGCGCAGGATTTGTATATGCAGGCATTTTTAAGAGATGCCTCCCTCAGAGATTCCTGCTACGATTGCGCTTTCAAGGGAAAGAGCAGAGCTGTTGATATAACTCTGGCTGACTTCTGGGGCGTTGAAAGCGTTTTGCCTGAGCTAAGCGATAATAAGGGCATCTCGCTTCTTATGATCCATACCCCAAAGGGCAAAGCACTCTTTGAGAAAATAACCGATAAGATATTCTCAAAGGAGGTTGATTTCGAAAAGAGCATCGCCCAGAATCCCTCAACGTATAAATCCTCAGCTAAACCCAAAAATGCTGATGAATTCTTCAGAAATTTGGATAAACTTGATTTTGAGCAGCTTGTTGCAAAGTATACTATTGTAAAGAAGCCCAGTCTCTATAACAAAGCGTTGGGACTGTGTAAGAGAATCGTTAAAAAAATATTGGGCAGATAACAAAGAAGGAGCTTGTTCACTTGAATAAGCTCCTTTGTTATGTCCGAAATTATAAATTTCCCGAAAAAATAAATTTTTTCCACTTACGGTTGCAAAAGATGGTTTTGTGGAGTATAATATACTTTGTATACTAATGCAAATACGAGATTAATATAGATCACATTTTGAAAGGAATTACACTTATGGGTTTGGGCTTTTTCAATATGCGCAAAGATATCGGAATAGACCTGGGTACTGCAACTGTCCTTGTTTACGTTAAGGGCAAGGGTATCGTCTTGAAAGAACCCTCTGTTGTAGCCATCGACCGTAACACAGACAGAATACTTAAGGTGGGTAAGGAAGCACAGATGATGCTTGGCAGAACCCCCGGTAATATAACAGCTATCAGACCTATGAGAGACGGAGTTATCAGCCAGTATGAATACACGCTCCGTATGATCCAGTATTTCATCCGCCGAGCTTGCGGCTCTGTTATAGGCTCTCCCAGAGTTGTTATCTGCGTTCCCAGCGGAATCACAGAGGTTGAGGAAAGAGCGGTTGTTGACGCTGCAACTCAGGCAGGCGCAAAGAAAACTTATCTTATAGAAGAGCCTGTTGCCGCTGCAATCGGCGCAGGAATCGATATTTCAACTCCTAACGGACATATGATCGTTGACATCGGAGGCGGCACAACAGACGTTGCTGTTATCTCCCTTGGCGGCGTTGTTGTTTCAGAATCAATCAAGGTTGCAGGAGATAAATTCGACGAAGCAATCATCAGATACGTTCGCCGCAGACATAACGTGCTTATCGGCGAGCGCACAGCAGAAGAGATCAAGATCAAGATCGGCGCAGCTTGGCAGAGAGACGAGCCTAAGGTTATTGAAGTTAAAGGACGCTGTCTCGTTCAGGGTCTTCCCCGCGTTGTGCAGATCTCATCCCTTGAAATGCCCGATGCTCTTGAGGAGCCTATCACAGCAATTATTGAGGCAGTTTGTTCCGTTATTGAAAGAACTCCTCCCGAGCTTGTAGGTGATATTCTTTATAACGGCATCGTGATGACAGGCGGTGGTTCTCTGCTCTACGGACTTGATAGACTTATCGCTAACGTTACCGGTATCAGAACAAGAGTGGCAGATAAAGCCGTGTCCTGCGTTGCAATCGGAACCGGCCTTGCACTTGATAATATTTCAAAGATCCCTGAGGGCACAATCAATATTTCCCGTCAGCGCCAGAAGCGACTGTAATAAGAAATATTAAAAATGTGCTTGACAAATTATATATAATATGATATCATTATTGGGCGCTTAAAAGAGCGCCCAATATGTATATTCGGAAGGCTATCGAAGCGGTCATAACGAGGCGGTCTTGAAAACCGTTTGGGTTCACGCCCACGTGGGTTCGAATCCCACGCCTTCCGCCAAAACAAAAAGGACACCTTTGGTGTCCTTTTTGTTTTGGTTGGGGGCATTGTACGGGATTCGAAAGGGCGGTCGCATCGCGTAGCGGCGACTAAAACTCCTGAGAGGAGTTTTTAGCCCGTAGCGCCAAGCTAACCACGATTTTTCGCTGCCCCAACCCACGAGAATGCGAAAATGTATTTTCGCACCTGCGATAGCAGGTCTTCCGCCAAAACAAAAGCACCCTATTGGGTGCTTTTTGTTTTTGGTGAAGGCTTTGTATGGGATTCAAAAGGGCGCACCTCGCATGATGACTTCAAAACTCGTGTTTAGCCTGCGAGGCACCCCAAAAGCTTCGCTTTTGCAATGTGTAGCTTAGCGGCGACTAAAATGCTCCGTTGGAGAATTTTTAGCCCGTAGCGTAAAGCCGACCACGAGGCTAAGCTAAATTTTTCTTTCCGCCTTGGCGTTTTTATCGACCTTTTATAAAAAAGGTCGCGGGGAATGGGGCAGTGCCCCACATAGATGCCCTAGAACAAATTTCTAACTCCGAATCTGTTTTTGCACTTGGGACACACAACGTTATGCTTGCCCTTCTTTCTGGGAAGACGAAGAACTGACTTGCATGCAGGACATTTCTTATAGGTGAAATGCTTGATATCTCTGATTTTATTTTTCTGAAGAACGAAATATCCCTTCACCTTTTTCCAAGCCCTCATAAAACGCTCGTTTTCTTTTCTGCGGGCAGGAATGTTTTTCGAAAAAACTCTATATATCATATATACAAGCACTACAAAGCCTGCAATACTCATAAGCGCCTTCACAACGTTTATCTTAACAAATCCCTGCGCAATCCACAGAAAAATATACGTTGCAAAAAGTCCATAATAAAATCCGTCTATTCCATATCTTCCCCACATAAAGCGCTGAAGCTTTTCGCGAAATCTCATTTTACATACCTATCCTTATAATTCATATTACCCTATATTGTATTCCATACTTGTGTCGCTTTATATTATATATTATTAATTTTATGGAAATATTTTGAGCATAAAAAAACCACCGCACTTGCGGTGGTTTTTGTGTTTATAGACCGATTAAATCGTCCATTCTTTTTTAATAATTCTGACCTTAAGATAAAGAAGGTCCGCGGGGGTTATGCTGCCGTTATGGTCTACGTCAGCTGCTGCAAACTCTGCATCTGTGGGAG
>JAZORY010000031.1:0-65397 GCA_045656825.1 Candidatus Avispirillum sp. | reverse complement strand
CTAAAAACAGTCCACCTGACTGTTTTTGTCGCCGCTACGCGATGCGACCGGGCTTTCGATTCCCCGTAAAACGGACACAAAGAAAAAAGCAAGCCTTTTAGGCTTGCTTTTTTCTTTGGTGACCCGTGGGGGAATCGAACCCCCGTTACCGCCGTGAAAGGGCGGTGTCTTGACCGCTTGACCAACGGGCCATTATGGTAGCGGAAGTTGGACTTGAACCCACGACCTATCGGGTATGAACCGATTGCTCTAGCCAACTGAGCTATTCCGCCACGCGACTTCGTTATTATATCAAAGTCTTTTTTATTTGTCAACACTTTTATGAAATTTATTTCAACTTTTTTTGTTTTTTTCGCGAAATATTTCCTCAAATGCTTCAAGTATTTTGAACTTGATCTTATACCTGACATTTTGTGTTTCTGTTATAGTTTTATACTGCTCTCCTGTAAAGCCTGTCGCCACAAAAGCATCAGCTCTGTCTTCTGCAACAGTTGTACAAAGCGGGGGAAACAAAACGCACCACCAGTTTTTCCCCTCTGCGCTTCCTATTTTAACTTTCAAAGAAAAATACTCTCCTGCAGGCAAAACAAACCCTTCATATTCCCTCTCAGGATATGTCTCTTTTCCTATTTCTGCTTTTACAGCATGTGTATAACCGTTTTCAACTACTACTTTTTTACCCGCCTCGCTTAGTTCTTCGAGATTATTTGCTATTATTTCAAATGCTTTATCTTTGTCTGTTACGTCTTTAGTTAGTTCAGTAACTCTTTCAAGAACTACGTCTCTAACCTTAAGCTTTAATTCCTGCTGATCCTTTTCATCGGAATCTGCCAGCACGTGAAGTCTTATCATATCAGTATAAATTGTTTCTTCTCCATTTACAGGGGAAACTGAAATTATCACAAAAGCTATAAGAATTGACACACACAACGCTGTTAAAGTTTTCATAAAAAATACTACCATCCCTTTCATTTGGTATGGTAGTATTCCCCGTAATATTTAGTTTTATTCAAACTATTCTGTTTCTTTTTTCGCCATTTTGGAACGAAGCTATATTCAGTGATATTTCATTAAGGCATCTACATCTTGCTTCATACGCTCCCCAAGCCATATGAGGAGTTAAGCACACGTTAGGAAGGCCCATAATTCGATTATAAGGGTGTTCCTCATCAAAAGGCTCATTAGTATATACGTCAACGCCTAAGAGCATATTCCCTTTCTCGACAGCTTCACATAGTGCCGATTCATCACAAACAGCTCCTCGTGCAACGTTTACAACTATTACACCCTTTTTCATTTTTTCAATACGTTCGCGTGATATAAGATTTCTCGTTCCTTCATTCAAGGGAGTATGTATAGTGATAATATCTGAAGTCTCGCAAAGCGTATCTATATCAACGCAATTATAGTAATCATCAGGTGTTCTCTTATGAGCAATAACGTTACATCCCATAGCCGCTGCAACGTCTGCCACCTTTTTACCTATATTGCCCAGTCCCACAATACCCCAGTTCTTACCTGCAAGCTCATGATATACAGGGACAAGACAATTAGCCACTCCGCTTTTGGTATAGCTTCCATTTTCGACATATTTTGTATATTCATCAAGATGTGAAGCAAGAGACAAAACCATAGCCAACGTTATCTGAGCAACGCTATCAGTTGAATATCCTTTAACGTTGCAAACGCCTATCCCCTTTTCTCTGCAATAATCAAGATCTATATTATCGAATCCCGTTGCCGCAACGCAGATAAGCTTAAGCTTATTTGCACAGCTAAGGGTTTCTCTATTCATTTTAACTTTATTAACGACAAGACAATCCGCATCCGAAGCAAGCATAGGATCAATTAAAAGATCTGAATTCTTATATATCGTTACTTCTCCGACAGCTTCAAGACAATCAAACATTACGTCATCGCCAAGTGTTGCCGCATCAAGAACAGTTATTTTCATATTTACCTCTGAAATGAATAAAGGGCTGACTTACGTCAGCCCAATTTATTACTTGAATTTACGCTTTCTTGCTGCCTCAGACTTCTTCTTTCTCTTTACGCTGGGCTTTTCGTAGCATTCTCTCTTGCGAAGCTCGGCCTGAATACCGGATCTCTGGCACTGACGCTTAAAGCGACGAAGCGCGCTGTCAAGAGTTTCATTCTCTTTAACTCTGATTTCTGCCATTTTCTAATTTCCCTCCCTTCGCTTCTGCCAATGAAAATGTGCCTTTTGCACACTACCGTAATATTATAGCGTTTTCTTTTATGCTTGTCAAGCATAAATATGGAAAAATATTATTTTGCAACAATATTTACGATCTTACCGGGAACATAAATTTCCTTTACAATGCTCTTACCTTCAAGCATGGATACAATCTTTTCATCAGCCTTTGCCGCTGCTATTGCTTCTTCCTTTGTTGCATCCTTAGCTATGGTAATTGTTGAACGAAGCTTACCACAAATCTGAACTGCAATTTCAATTGTTGCATCAACAGTCTTAGCTTCATCATACGTGGGCCATGCACTCTCAGCAAGAAGACTTGCTTCACCACACTGCTCCCAGATTTCTTCACAGATATGAGGTGCATAAGGACAAAGAAGAGCTGCAAATGTCTTAAGCTCATCAACCGTAAGCTTACCAACCTCATAAATCTTATTAATAAGTGCCATCATTGAAGCAATACCTGTATTAAACTTCATAGCTTCAATATCAGAGGAAACCTTCTTGATAGTCTTATGGAAATCAACCTCAAGCTCAGGTGTTACACCGTTGCCCTTAGCCATTTCTGTAAGTCCTGCTACACGCTCAAGGAAGCGCTTACAGCCCTTCATGCTGCTGTCATTCCAAGGAGTTGCACTCTCATAGTCGCCCATAAAGAGTACGTAAACTCTGAGAACGTCTGCGCCATATTCATCAACAACGTCGTTGGGGTCAACTACGTTACCCTTTGACTTACTCATCTTATCTCCGTCAGGACCGAGAATAAGACCCTGAGCAGTTCTCTTAGCATAAGGCTCAGCTGTGGGTACTTCACCAAGGTCATAGAGGAAATGATGCCAGAAACGAGAATAAATCATATGACGTGTAACGTGCTCCATACCACCGTTGTACCAGTCTACGGGGAGCCAATACTTAAGCTTTTCCTGATCAGCAAATACATCCGCATTGTTAGGATCAATATAGCGGAGATAATACCAGGAAGAACCTGCCCACTGAGGCATTGTATCTGTTTCTCTTCTTGCGGGCTTACCACACTTGGGGCAAGTGCAATTTACAAAGTCTTCAAGCTTTGCAAGAGGGCTTTCGCCGCCTTCACCGGGCTCGAAGTTTTCAACGGGAGGCAGACGAAGAGGAAGCTCCTCATAAGGTACACCTACCATACCGCAAGTATCACAATGTACGATCGGAATGGGCTCACCCCAATAGCGCTGTCTGTTAAATGCCCAGTCCTTCATTTTGAACTGCACACCCTTTTCTCCGGCGCCTGTTTTTGTGAGCTCCTCGATCATTCTATCAATAGAATCAGCCTTCTTTGTATAGCCGTTGAGGAAATCGGAATTTACCATCTCACCGTCGCCTGCATAAGCTTCAACGGAGATATCGCCGCCCTTAATAACCTCGATAATATCAATGCCAAACTTCTTAGCAAATTCATAGTCTCTCTGGTCGTGAGCAGGAACAGCCATAATAGCGCCTGTACCATAGCCCATCATTACGTAGTCAGAGATATATACGGGAATTTCCTTACCATTTACGGGATTGATACCTACAAGGCCATCTACACAAACGCCTGTCTTATCCTTAACAAGCTGTGTTCTTTCAAACTCAGTTTTCTTAGCGCACTCTGCTCTGTAAGCTTCGATCTCGTCCATATTACCGATCTTATCGGCATACTTATCAAGAATAGGATGCTCGGGAGCGATAACCATAAAAGTAACGCCGAAGAGTGTATCAGGTCTGGTTGTGTAGATCATAAGCTGTTCGTCAAGATTCTTAAGGCCGAATTTAACGAAAGCACCTGTGGACTTACCAATCCAGTTTACCTGCTGCATCTTAATATTGGGAAGATAATCAACTTCTTCAAGACCTGCAAGAAGCTTATCCGCATACTCTGTAATACGGAGATACCAAACGTCCTTAGACTTCTGAACGATATCGCTGTGGCAGATATCGCACTTACCACCCTGAGAGTCCTCGTTTGAAAGAACTACTTTACAATGGGGGCAATAATTTACAAGGGCTTTATCACGGAAAACAAGTCCGTTATCAAACATCTTAAGGAAAATCCACTGAGTCCACTTATAATAGTTTTCATCAGTTGTATCAACTACTCGAGACCAGTCGAAAGAAAAACCAACTCTCTTAAGCTGCTCTGTGAATTTCTCGATATTCATATCCGTTACTTTACGGGGATGAATATTTGTCTTAATTGCATAGTTCTCTGTGGGGAGACCAAACGCATCAAATCCGATAGGAAAGAGGACGTTATAGCCCTGCATTCTTCTCTTTCTTGAAACAACCTCAAGGCCGGAATATGCCTTGATATGTCCAACGTGCATACCTGCTCCGCTGGGATAGGGGAATTCTACCATACCGAAGAACTTGGGCTTGTCGCTATGGTCCTTTGCTTCAAAAACCTTGGCATCTTCCCACTTCTTCTGCCATTTGGGTTCAATTGACTTAAAATCGTATCTCATTGCTTTTGTTTATATCCTTAAATTAAAATCAGTCGTTAGTAACAAGTGAAGAAATATCAACCTCACTGCCCTCGTCATAGAGCTTTTCAATCTTATAGAAATCACGCTGGTCTGCGCTGAAAACGTGAAGAATGATAGAGCCGTAATCAGAAAGGATCCACGTATCGCCACGTCTTCCTTCTATATGAAGGGGCTTAATTCCGTTCTGAGAAAAACGAAATTCAATTTCCTCAGAAAGTGAGCTTACCTGTGTTTTGGAGTTACCTGTGCAGATAATAAAATAATCTGCAATGCTTGTCTTATCCTCAACGTAGAGAAGCTTGATATCCTTTGCCTTCTTTGCATCAAGAATCTTAACTGCAAATTCTGCAACGTCCTTAGGCTCATTGCTGGCGAGTGTTATCTCAGCGGAAGGAGCCATATTTTCCATAGTTTCAAATTCTGCCATTTTGTTCTACCTCTCTATCAGGAATTTCCATCTTCTCCTGCATTGAATATATCCGTATCAAGTTTATCCATAGGAAGATCATACATATACTTGGATTTTTCGCTATTTTCCTTTAAGAAAACTTTATTGGGGTCAAAGGAAGATGAAATATCAAAATTATAGATGTTAAAGAATTTGTTGATAATATCAACTGTGCTTTCTCGGTTCAAGGAATAGTATGAAAGATCATCAAAGAAAGCTCCGCCGGGCATTGTTATCATATTAATGTTGTTCATATCAACAGCAGCTCCGCCTGTGAGACCAAGGAAGTTTTTGCCAAAATAAACCATATCGTTTACAGTAAGGTCTGTCTCAAGACATTCATATACACTACCTGCAAGCTCCGTAAGCTTACTAACATTTTTACCGCTGATAGAGCTCTGAAGCTTTTCAATAAACGCAGTCATAAAGAGCTTCTGCATATCGCCTCTGCCGATATCACCGTTAGCAAGACCGTATCTATAGCGGACAAACTGCTTCGCTGTTACACCATCAAGAGTCTGATATCCCTTCTTGAGATTAATATACAGATTCTGATTAGGGTCGTTATAATACATATCCTGAGGCACGTACATATATACGCCGCCGATGGCATTTACAATGTTACTGAAACCCTCCAAGTCCATCATAGCTGTATAATGGATCTTGATACAAAGATTCTTTTCAAGATAGTCTGCGAAGTCTCTGAGTCCGTCTTTTATAGCATTATCGCCTCTATAACTATTCTTGTAATAACCGAATGCACCGTTAATCTTGTGATATGAGTAGTTGTCGATCTCTACATAGGTATCACGAGGCACCTGCATAACGCTGAGGCTCTGCTTTGTGATATTGTAATTAATTATCATAATAACGTCAGTAAGACCGGAAACATCATCTCTTGCTGCAACAAGGAAGTTATACTGCTTATCAACAGTTTCGATCTTAATGACTTCACCATTCTCATCCACGTTATTCTGATCAACTGAAGGAACGAAAGGAAGATCTTCAACTGTATTTGTATTTCCTACCTCAGGCTCATAGAGAAAGAATACACTAGCTGCATAACCTGCAACAGCAAGAAGAGCTACCACAAATACTGCCACAATTGCAAGTATTATCTTCTTTGTATTTTTATTCAGTTTCTTTTTCTGAGGGGGCATAGGAATGGCATCATCCGTTGTTACCTGCACCTCACCTGTCTGCTGAAGATTGCTTTCATGCATACCTTCGTTTTCAGGAATATTTCTTCTTCTATTTTCCATAATTACTCCTTAATATAATCCGAGAAACAATTATTCATTATAAAACTGTTTCTCGCAGAGATAGTATCTAAATCAACAAGACCGTTTTCTTCAATAAGATTTTTAATTGTCATATCAAAAGAAACAACCATAGTTTTTCTAAGAACTTCAATAGGACTTTCCTTTCCTGCCTGAAGCTCGTTATAAAAATAGTTGCGAAGAAATACACAGTCTTCAAAAGTTCTTGTTTTTTCAATATAGTCTGCTAAATATACCAAAGATTCAAAAACTGTCATATACTCTCTGCCCGTTGTATGCCATCTTACAGCAGAAAGTATATCTTCATCATAATAGCCTGCAAAGTCTTTTTTTATTATTGCAGGAGCAGTTTTTGAATGAAACAGCTTCTTTTCCATTTCAGGAGAAGCACCGATTATTATATCAAACATCTTACAAATTTGCAAGTGTTCCGACAAATCTAATTTTTTGGTTATATCGTGAAGAAGTGCAGCTGCGCGAAGACGATTAATATCATCAGGAAGAAATATTTCTCCAAGACAAGCGGCTTCCTCTTCAACAGCAAGAGTGTGAGCATAGCGTTTAGGCTTCAAATACTCTTTGACCTTCTCTCTAAGCTCCGAAAGCATTGCTTCTGTTATTTCAATCTTCATCCGAACGCTCCATTCAATCAACTATACAATTTGTTTGCAGAAATATAATCTGCAACTTCATCTGACAATAACCCCTTTGTGCTTTTTCCGCACTTTACGTTTTCTCTGATTTCTGTTGAAGAAACAGGTAACGGCTCATATGAGAGAACCATTATTTTTGCATTAAAACGCTTTTCAAAATCAAGCTTCTTATTTTCTATATCTTCAAAAGGACAATTTTCTCTTTTAAGGCAAATTATATATGCTTCTCTAAAGATTTCCTCTGCCTCTTTCCATTTATCAAGGCAAAGAAACATATCCTCTCCCATACAAAGATATATTTCCCCAAAATACTGTTGCTTCAGCCATCTGAGAGTTAAATAAGTATAGGAAGCACCTTCTTTTTTCATTTCGTAGTCGCTAACCTCGCCTACGTCCGAAAAAGCAATTCGTGCCATTTCCAATCTTTTTTCGTTGGGTATTGGATCAAGCACAGCTTTATGAGGAGGAATTCCTGCTGGCATAATAATAAGCTTATCAAGCCCAGCACCTTCAACAAAGCACTTTGCCGCTCTTATATGCCCCATATGTGGCGGCGAAAACGTTCCGCCGTAAAGTCCGATTTTCATAATTAAATAAGAATTGTTTTATTTTCCTTAGATTCCTTATACAAAACAAACTTCTTACCAACAACCGAAACAACGTCGGCACCAACTGCCTCAGCAATTTCATTTGCTGCTTCCTTTGCCGTATAATCGGAATTATCAAGAACCTTGAGCTTGATAAGCTCTCTTGCCTCAAGAGCATCTGAAATGCTCTTGCACATCTGGTCGTTTACTCCGCCTTTACCTACCTGAAAAATTGTATCAATAGGATTTGCCATAGCTCTGAGTGTTGCTCTCTGTTTACTTGTTAACATTTATTTCTCCAAATTATTAAGCCAAGCTGCGAACGCTCTGAGCGCCTTACCTCTATGGCTTATACTATTTTTTTCTTCTGCTGTGGTTTCTGCAAAGGTCTTATCAAATTCCTTTACGTAAAACATTGGATCATATCCGAACCCGCCGTTGCCGCGATAATAATCAAGAAGAACTCCTCTACACTCACCATCAAATGCACGAACTGTTATTTCTTTATTACTATGCTTTGTTGCAAACTCGGAAAGCTCCTTATCGCCCTCATCAAGCTGTTTTTCCTTGGGCGCAGCAAAAGCTATTGCGCAAACGTATGCAGCGTCTCTGTTTTCATAAGGAACGCCCTGCATTTCTGCCATAAGCTTTTCGTTATTTGATGCATCTGTTGCTCCCTCTCCTGAATATCTTGCAGAATATATACCGGGAGCACCGTTAAGATAATCAACCGTCAATCCGGAATCATCGGCTATACCGTAATAACCCAGCATAGCAGGAACAGACGCCTTGATTGCAGCGTTTTCCTTAAAGGTTGAACCGTCCTCTATGATATCGCCCTCATAGCCGATATCCTCAAGCGACAGAATTTTAATCTCTCTTTCACAGAGCTCATTTACAAGCTGCTGCATTTCTCTGATTTTATTTTTATTTTTAGATGCAAGTACTATTTCCATATCAATCAAACAAAGCATCAACGAACATATCAGCATCAAAGGGCTGCATATCGTCTATCTGCTCACCAACTCCAATAAATTTAACGGGAATATCAAGAACCCTCTTAATACTAAACACGGCGCCGCCTTTAGCTGTACCGTCAAGCTTTGTAAGAATGAGTCCGGAAATATCTGCGCTTTCCTTAAACTCTTTTGCCTGCATAACTGCATTCTGTCCTGTTGTAGAATCAAGAACAAGAAGAGTTTCGCGAGATGCTCCGGGAAGCTCACGACCGATAACTCTATCAATTTTAGCAAGCTCATTCATAAGATTTTTCTTATTATGGAGTCTACCTGCCGTGTCTACGATAAGAACGTCGGCATTTCTTTTTTTAGCCGCGGCGCAAGCATCGAAAACTACTGCAGCAGGGTCGCTACCCTCGCTCTGCTTTATAAGCTCAACGCCTGCTCTGTCTGTCCAGACCTGGAGCTGTTCGATTGCTGCTGCTCGGAATGTATCGGCTGCTGCAACAACGACAGTTTTCCCCTGAGCTTTAAGATTTGCAGCTATTTTACCGATAGACGTTGTTTTACCAACGCCGTTTACACCGATAATTAAAATAACTGAGGGAGAGGTTTCAAGGTTGAGGGGACTTCCCTCTCCAACCTTTTCGCGAAGAAGATCCTTCAACGCGTCCTTAACCTGAGAAGCTTCTTTAAGTCTGCCATCACGTACAGCCTCGCGAAGCTCATCCATAATCTCCTCTGTTGTTTCAAAGCCCATATCTGCACAGATAAGTATTTCCTCAAGCTCTTCTAAAAGATCTTCATCAACCTTTACGAAGGCTTTGAGAATATTATCAACCTGACCGAGAACTGCATTTTTAGTTTTTGCAAGTCCTCCCTTTAATCTGTCAAAAAAGCCCATTACATAAACCTTTCTTATTTAAGGAATTCATCAACGCTTGAACGATTTTCCGCTACTGCATTTACGTCAAGTGTGAACACCTTAGAAATACCTCTACGAGGCATTGTTACACCGTAAAGTGTGTCCGCTGTTTCCATCATACCACGACGGTGTGTAATCATAATGATCTGCAGCTCCTTAGAGAAGCGACGAACATAGTTTGCAACTCGTGTTACGTTAACTTCGTCAAGCGCTGCCTCAATTTCGTCGAAGATACAGAACGGTGAAGGATTAACCTTGATCAATGCAAAAATAAGAGCAATTGCAACGAAAGCCTGCTCACCACCGGAAAGAAGATTAAGGCTCTTAACCATTTTTCCGGGAGGCGCTGCGCTGATTTCAACACCGGACGTTAAAATGTTTTCGGGATCTGTGAGAGTCAGATGAGCACTACCGCCTCCAAACAACTCCTTAAACGTTTCTCCAAAATATTTATTGACCTTTTCAAAAGCCTCGGAGAACATTCTCTTCATTTCTTCTTCAATTGAGTTTACAATCTTTTCAAGCTCTGCTTTAGACTGCGTAAGGTCTTCAATCTGAGCTTTAAGATGCACGTATCTTTCATTAAGAGCAGAATACTCTTCAATTGCTCCGACGTTTACGTGTCCAAGAGATTTAACAGCACTTCTCAGCTCTGCCAGCCTTGCGGCACTTGATGCTCTCTTTTCGGGTTCTATAACAGGATATCCTAAAGCAACAGCAGCTGAATGTGTAAGCTCATAGTCATCCCACAGACGACTTGTCATCTTATCAACCTCGGAAACAAGTCTTTCTAGCTTTGATTCGTTTGCTGCATGTGCACGAACAAGTATCTCCTTTTTGGATGAAAGATCCTGTATCTGCAAACGAATATCATTAAGCTTTTTATCATATTCGTTTGAGGCATCCACAAGCTTTTCTCTCTCTGCTTCTGTTTCTTTGAGCTTAGCAGAAAGACTACTAGCCTCGTTCTTCTTTTCCTCAATTTGACTTCTTATATCGTCGATAGATGCAACAAGGACCTCAACGTCAGTTTTATAACCCTCGGCATCTCCTCTGAGCGCGCTGCTTCTCTCCTTTGAGGCAAGAATCATTTCATTGATATTCTCAGCGTCGCGCATAAGAGAAACGAGAGAAAGCTGAGCTGAATTATTCTTTTCAGCAATTTCGTCAAGCTTATCCTCGTATGCTCCCTTTTCAATGCTTGTTTCCGCTCTTTCCTCAGAAACAGCCTTGGACATAGCGCGAAGCTTTTCAATTTCTTCTTCAAGCGCCACAGCATCTGCTCCGCCACGCTTTCCAACCTCTGAAAGCTTATCCATATCGCTCTTAAGCTGAGTAAGAAGATTTTCAGTTACTCCTCTGTTAGCCTCAAGCTCGTCAAGCTGTGCTCTCTCTGTTCTGAGAAGAACCTCTGATAGCTTTGCCTTTTCATCTTCTTTTCTTCTGTAAGCAGAAAGCTCAGCTGATTTATCAGAATATTTTTTCAGCTCTGCTGAGGAAGCCTCGACCTTTTTATCTAGCTCTTTCTTTTCTTCTTCAAGCTTATCAATATGTGATCCGCGTGAAAGCACGCCTGAATCACGACGAACCGAGCCGCCTGTAAAGGAACCACCCATATTGATCTGCTGACCATCAAGCGTTACAATACGGAGTCTCCATCCTGATTTTCTTGCAACGTCGGATGCGTTATCAATATTATCAAAAACTGCGATTCTGCCAACAACGCTGCTGATTATATTATTATACTTAGATTCGCATGAGAGAAGCTCGTTTGCATATCCGACAAATCCCTGATGATTCTTAGCATCTACAAGCTCTTTCGTTTTATCCTGACCTGCAATACTTGAAAGCGGATAGAACGTTGCTCTGCCGGCGCCTGCATCTTTAAGGGATCTAATTGCTGCTTTCGCTGACGCTTCATCGTCAACAACTATATTCTGGAGCGCTGAGCCAAATGCCGTTTCAAGAGCAACTATGTATTTATCCTGAACTTTAATAAGGCTCGAAATAGGCCCGTGGATTCCTCTGAGCTTGCCCTCAGAGGATTTATTCATTACAAACTTGACGCTATTATTATATCCGTCAAAATGCTCCTGCATTCTTTTAAGCGCTGCAATTCGGCTGGAAATAGCCTCAGCTGCAGCAACGTTTGCGCTATGCTCCCGACGAATATTTTCTATCTTGTCAGAAATTGTGAGTATCTGACGGTCGCACTCAGCAACTGCATCGTCTGACTTTTTAAGTGCAGCCTCATACGCTTCTACGCTTCTCCTGCACTCGTCAGCTTCGGCTGTTATATCGCTAAGTTTTTTCTCATATTTAGCAACGTCAACACGAATAGTTGATTCTCTTTCGCTCTGGTCGCTTATACTTGCACGTAAAACCTCCAGACGAACGTTAAGATCTGCGATCTCGCTTTCATATCCCTGCAAAACAGCCAGAGAATCCTCAAGCTCGCGTTCAAGAGCTTCTATTTTTCCACTAAACTGAACCTTTTCCTCGCTCAATTTATCTATCTCTGCAAGAACCTTATCAGTTTCGTTTTTATTTTCCTCAAGTCTCGCCGTCTGTGCAGCTTCATACTGCTCTTCTTTGCTGATAGCCTCTGCATTTTTTTCTGCTGCTTCCTTAGAAGCTGAAATTCTTGTTTCTGCATGGAGAATATCGTTTTCAAGCAGACGATATTTATTTTCAGCTGTGTGAATAGCTTCTGTAATTGCTTTAATCTCATCATAAAGCTGAGCACTATGCTGCTTATTTTCCTGCGAAATATCGAACAGACGCTGACATTTTGTTTCAAGCTGTGTGGATTCATCATCAGCCATTTCAAGATCGTGAGCAGAAAGGCGACAATCCGCTGTTACCTTATCAACATCGCATCTGATTTTTTCTATATCAAGAAGCCAAAGAGAAACGTCGAGCTGTTTTTTCTCGTCATAAAGCTCAAGATATTTTCTCGCCTTCTGTGCTTCACGCTCAAGAGGCCCGATTCTGCCTTCTATCTCTGTGAAAATATCAAGAATACGAGTCATATTCTCGTCAGTTTCGTTAAGCTTCTTCTGTGCTTCGTTTTTCTTATATCTGTATTTTGTGATACCGGCAGTTTCTTCGAATATACCGCGGCGATCTTCACTCTTTTTGGAAATGATCTCAGCTATCTTACCCTGACCTACGATGGAATATCCCTCTCGGCCGATACCTGTGTTCATAAAGAGTTCGTTGATATCCTTAAGACGACAAGGCTTACGATTTATGAAATATTCACTTTCGCCTGCTCTGTAATATCTTCTGGTAACGGTTACCTCTTCATAGGGGCAATTCAGCTTTCTGGGTTCCTCGGAATCATCAAAAGTAACGGATACCTCCGCAAAGCTCATGGGGCGATGTCCGTCGGCGCCAACGAAAATAACGTCTTCCATTTTGGTTCCTCGGATGTTCTTACTGGAAAGCTCACCCAAAACCCATCTCATAGCATCTGTTACGTTAGATTTACCGCTTCCGTTAGGTCCAACAATGATCGTAGAACCGGGATTGAAATGCAAAATCGTTTTCTCCGGAAACGATTTGAATCCATGCAACTCAAGGGTTTTCAGATACACGCCACTCACTTCCTTTCTGATTATTTATACGTCGTTTTAGTCAATTGTCGTTTTTTCAAAATAGTTTAACAGATATATTATACTCCTTCAAATTCGATTTTTCAAGGATTTTAATGCTTTTAACGCCCAGTTCGCCAATAATTTTTCGTTTATTTACGCCTTTTTGACCTATGATTTTTGAAGTGGCTCCTTTGGGTGCTTCAATCAATAAATTTCCACCCTTGGTTTCAGTTAAAAGCTGAGCTTTTTTCATAATTTCACGCCTATAAATCTCACTCTTTACAAGCTCTCCCATAGCACTATGATTAGGCCCTGCAAGATAGGCTTCTTCGCTATGCAGGCTTTCTGTTTCATGAAGACCGATTTTAAGGCATTTCACACCGTTTTTAAGAAAAATTTCATAAACCTCAGCTGCTCTCTCAACAGCATCTTCAACTGACAGAGGAATATATTCTCCCCTCTCCGTCATGTGAGCCAATGGTGTGTTCTTAAAAACTACAAGCGGATATATTCTGGTTGAATCAGCGCCCAATTCGCATATTTTCTCAGCAGTTTCAATTTCACTTTTTTTATCAGCTGCCGGAAGACCAACCATCATTTGCCCTCCAAAAGAAAAGCCCCTATCAGAAAGCAGCTTACACGCATTTATAGTCTCCTCAACCGTGTGTCCTCTTCTCGAAGCATCAAGAACCTTCTGAGACATACTTTGGATTCCAAGCTCTATCTGAGAAACAGAATACCTCTCCAATATATCGCAAATTTCCTCGGAAATATAATCAGGACGGGTTGACATTCTTATTCCCTTCACTTTTCCGAGCTTTACGTATCCTTCTGCCAAATCAAGAAGGTTTATCATCAGATTTCTGTCAATACCGGTAAAGGAACCTCCAAAAAATGCAATCTCACATTCTGCATCACCTGCTGTTGAAAGAACGGATTCTATGTCCTTTGTTACCTTGTCATAACAAAAGGAAGGGGCCCCCGTTATAGCGCGTTGATCACAAAAAACGCACTGATTCGGGCAGCCCATATGCTGAATAAACAGCGGTATATTAATATGTTTCATATTACTTCCGTTTCAATTGAAAATTTCAAGAGCCTTCTTTGCAGCCATCTGCTCCGCTTCTCTTTTTGATGCGCCCTCTCCGCTGCCGATCACGTTGGAATTAAGTCTCGCCTCAACCGTAAAGGTCTTACTATGATCAGGTCCTCTTTCTGCTACAAGAACGTATTCAAGACGCTCTCCGTTAGCCTGCTGAACTATTTGCTGCAGAGTTGTTTTATAATCTACAAAGGAAGCAGAAGAGCGGATAAACTCGATCTCCTTCTTTACGAAAGGCATAAGGAATTTCGCAATAGGCTCGCTATCAAAATTTGTGTCAAGATAAAATGCTCCGAGAACAGCCTCAAATGCATCTGCAATAATAGATGCTCTTTCTCTGCCCTTATTATGATCCTCGCCCTTACCAAGAAGAAGATAATTTCCAAGTCCTATCTCGCGAGAATACTTTGCAAGTGCCTTCTCACAAACGACACTTGCTCTGATTTTTGTGAGATCTCCCTCCTGAATATCCTTATATTCAGCAAAAAGATATCTGCTGACAATAATGGACAGGACAGAATCTCCAAGGAACTCAAGGCGCTCGTTACATTCAGGCGCCTCGCCCTTTGTTTTTACCTCGTTAACGTAGGAGGAATGTGTTGTTGCTGTACGAAGCAGATCTATATTCTTAAATTTATACCCGAGACATTTCTCAAGTCCGGAAAGCTCAAGGGGAAGATTTTCAAGATTTGCCATTTTCATTACCTCCCAAAATCAAATTTTATTTTCTGCAACTACCGCGTCGATCACGTCAAGAGCGCGCTTTGCATAATATTCATATCTGGGCTTTTTACCGCCTTTGATCTTCATTTCAGGATTTCTGATAATTCCGAAATTAGCATTCATAGGCTGGAATGCAGCAGCACCGCCGCAGCTTACGTACTGTGCCATCGCTCCGATCATTGTTACGTCAGGGAAAATATACGGATCTTTTTCATCAGCCTTTGCAGCTGCAGAAACACCGCAAACAAATCCGGAGGCTGCTGATTCGATATACCCTTCAACGCCTGTCATCTGACCTGCGAAAAACAAAGTCTCGTTTGTACGCATAGAATAGTCAGGGTTCAGCAATTCGGGAGAATTGAGGAAGGTGTTTCTATGCATTACGCCGTATCTGAGAAAATCAGCATTTTCAAGACCGGGAATCATTCTGAACACTCTTCTCTGCTCAGGGAACGTAAGATGTGTCTGGAAGCCAACGATATTATACATAGTTCCGCTTTCATTTTCACGTCGAAGCTGAACAACTGCATAGTAGCTATCCTCACATCCGGGCTTATGAAGGCCTACGGGCTTCATAGGACCGAATCGGAGTGTATCCTCGCCGCGTCTCGCCATAACCTCAACAGGCATACATCCCTCAAAGACCTTGATTTTTTCACCCTTTTCAAAATCGTGAAGCTGTGCCTCCTCTGCGGAGACAAGAGCCTCATAAAAAGCAAGATATTCCTCTTTATTCATAGGGCAATTGATATAGTCGGGTGTTCCTTTATCGTATCTTGATGCGAAGAACGCTTTATCCATATCAATAGTTGAAAAATCCACAATTGGAGCTGCGGCATCGAAGAACGAAAGCTTCTGACCACCGATAAGCTCGGAAATCTTTTCTGCAAGAGCATCTGACGTAAGAGGACCCGTAGCGATAATATTGATATCCTCTGTGGGAATTTCCGTTACCTCAGCCTCGACAATCTCAATATTGGGATGATTCTTTATTTTATTTGTTATATACTCAGAAAAAAGCTTTCTGTCGACAGCCAACGCACCGCCTGCTGCCACCTGAGTTGCATAGGCTGCTTCCATTATAAGAGAACCCATACGGCGCAGCTCTTCCTTAAGAAGACCTACACCGCTGGTTACGTCATTACTTCTGAGTGAATTGGAGCAAACAAGCTCCGCAAATGTATCGCTATGATGAGCAGGCGTTTTTTTAAGGGGCTTCATTTCCCAGAGCACTACCTTATTTCCGCGCTCTGCTGCCTGCCACGCGGCTTCACAGCCCGCGAGACCTGCTCCAATGACATTAATTTTCTTCATTTGTTTCAGCTATACTTTCTGATTTATATCCGCAACCCTCTTTTTTGCAAATAAGGTTGTCTTTTCCCTTCTTGCGATAAAGCATTTCGCCGCAATCAGGGCATTTTTCTGCTGTGGGCATATCCCATGAGGAGAACTTACACTCGGGATATTTTGAGCAGGAATAGAACACTGTTCTGTTCTTGCCGTATTTTGTTACTATCTCGCTTCCGCAATCAGGACAGTTTACACCAAGGCCCTTACCCTTTTGCTTTGTGAATTTACACTCGGGATACTTTGAGCAAGCATAAAATGAACCGTAACGTCCGCTTCTCATAACCATATCAGAGCCGCACTTCTCACACTTACAAGGAGCATCTGCATCCTCTTCGAGAGGCAACACAACCTCTTTTTTCACAAGAGGCTTTGTATTCTTACACTCGGGATAGTTGGGACATGCCGCAAACTTACCAAAGCGTCCGTTTTTAAGGATCATTGTGCTTCCGCACTTATCGCAGATGATATCTGTTTCCTCAACGGGAACAGTTATATCCTCCTTAGAGATAGTTGATTCTGCTTTTTCAAGCTCTGCACTGAAAATACCGTAGAACTTATTAAGCATTTCCTCCATATCTGTGTTACCCTCTTCAATGGAGTCAAGGCTATCTTCCATTGAGGACGTGAACTTATAATCAACGATATCGGAGAAATTCTTCACCATAATATCTGTTATAACCTCTCCGAGAGGTGTGGGCACAAGAGATTTTCCATCTCTGGAAACGTATCCTCTTGAGATAATTATTGTTATAATAGGAGTATAAGTGGAAGGTCTGCCGATTCCTTTTTCTTCAAGGAATTTTACGAGAGATGCTTCCGTATATCTTGCAGGGGGCTCTGTAAAATGCTGATCGCAAGAAACTCCAAGATTACGAAGAACGTCGCCGCGAGAAAGCTCGGGAAGCTTTTTGTTCTTCTCTTCATCAACCTCGTCAGTTGTTTCCTCATATACTGCCATAAAGCCGTTGAACTTAACAGTATATCCGCTTGCTCTGAAGCTGCATCCGCCACACTCAAGATCGGCAGACACAGTATCAAGCTCAGCATCCTGCATCTGACTGGCTACGAATCTGTCCCAGATAAGCTTATAAATCTTATACTGATCGTTTGAAAGGTATTTCTTAACCTTCTGAGGCTCGAGCTTCATAGAAGAAGGACGTATTGCCTCGTGCGCATCCTGAGCATTTGCCTTGGATTTATAAACACGGAAATTAGCAGGCGCATACTCTTCGCCATATTTTTCTGTGATATAAGCCTTAGCTGCCGCCTGAGCTTCGCTAGAAACGCGGAGAGAGTCTGTTCTCATATAAGTGATAAGACCCTGAACACCATCGCTACCAACGTGGATACCTTCATAAAGCTCCTGTGCAACTCTCATAGTACGCTGTGTCTGGAAATTGAGCTTACGGGAAGCCTCCTGCTGCATAGTTGACGTTGTAAAAGGAGGTGTGGGATGCTTAACTCTCGTTCCTTTTTTAACGTCTGCAACTACGAAGCTTTTTCCCTCTACGCTGCTTCGGATAAGCTCTGCCTCGGATGCGGAATTGACGTCCTTTTTATCCTTGGCACCTGCATCTCCGTGATAGCGGACAACAAGTGCATTACCCTTTTCAGTTTCAAGGGAAGCATCGATTGTCCAATATTCGCGAGGAACAAACGCTCTGATCTCGTTTTCACGCTCTACGATAATTCTTGTTGCAACAGACTGTACTCGTCCTGCTGAAAGGCCACTTTTAACAGTTTTCCAAAGGAATGGGCTAAGCTTATATCCTACAAGTCTGTCAAGAATTCTTCTGGCCTGCTGTGCATTTACGATATCCATATCAATAGCACGGGGCTTCTTTATCGCTTCTTTAACCGCTGTCTTTGTCAGCTCATTAAACGTTATTCTTTTTACCTTTTCTTCGGGAACACCGAGAGCTGTTGCAAGATGCCAGGAAATAGCCTCACCCTCACGGTCAGGGTCAGTTGCAAGGAAAACTCTGTCAGCCTTCTTTGCTTCCTTCTTCAGCTCCTTTATAAGGTCTCCTTTTCCTCTTATATTGATGTAATGAGCGCTGAAATTATTATCAACGTCAATTCCAAGAGAAGACTTAGGCAGATCTCTCACGTGGCCCTTTGATGCTACTACCTTATAGCTTGAACCGAGAAATCCCTTGATAGTATTTATCTTCGCAGGAGACTCCAATATTACAAGATTTGTCATATACTGTTACAAATTCCCTTCAATATATAAATCATACACGGATATAGATTATACTCATTTAGCTGAGCTTTTGCAATACCCTTTTGTTTATTTTTTCAAATACCCTCGTCAAGCTCCGTTATTGCAGGCTCTCCAACCTCTTCATCATCAGCGTGGCGCATAAAATATCCGCCCGCTCCTGATTCAACAGCTCCTGATATTTCAAGCATGGTAAGCGCGGCCAGAATATTTGAAATCGGTACACCTGACACAGCACTTATCTCCTCTGCAAGCATGGGAATATCAGGGGTCATCGAGCGATAAACCTTCTTTTCTGTATCTCCGAGGCTATCAAAATCAACAGTTGCAACCCTCTTTTTCTGCTCTTCAAAGGGAGGCTCCTTAGTCTTTTTATTTTTGGGCGTTGCCTTTTTCTTCGTTTTTGGCAACACTTTAATTTCTTCTTCCTCTTCAAGCCTCGATTCCGCGGGCATAACAACCTTTTTAACGTCCAAAGTGTGAGGATAAACAAATTCATATCGAGCAAGGATATCCTCGGGTGATGTTACTGCATCAGCTCCGTTTTTTATAAGAAAATTCGTTCCCTCAGCGCCCGTCTCGCCTACCTTACCGGGAACAGCAAACAGATCTCTTCCCTGATAAATAGCGTGGCGCGCGGTTATAAGCGAGCCGCTTCTCATATTGCCTTCAATTACGCAGACTGACTGAGAAATGCCGCTGATTATTCTGTTTCTTATTGGAAAATTCTTTCTTAGCGGAGATACTCCGGGTGAAAATTCAGTTATAACAGCTCCGCCATGGAGAACTCTTGAAAGAAGAGCCTCATTTTCCTTAGGATATACTACGTCTATTCCGCAACCCAGAACTGCAACAGTTACGCCTCCAGCATCAAGCGCACCCTTCATCGCCATAGAATCACATCCGATAGCAAGGCCACTCACCAGACCTGCGCCACCGCTTGCAAGACCATATCCGAATTTATATGCCATATCCTTGCCATAATCTGTCATAGAACGCGTTCCTACAACCGCGCAAGCATAGGTGTTTTGAAAATCAGGCATATTACCAAGAACGTAAAGCACCATAGGGGCATCAACAAGCGCTCTGAGAGATGATGGATATAAAGTGTCATCAGGGCAAAGGATCTGCACTCCGCACCCATCGCACCATCTGATTATATCCTCCTCCTCTGAGATATTTTTATATAGAAGATTTGATTTTATTCGTTTATCTATTCTGAAATCACACTCAGATATAGCGTCCTCGTCGGCATTATACACGTTAAAGGCGTTGCCGAAATGTCTAACAAGGCTAACTGCAACCTTACTGCCTGCACCGCAGGCATGAGAAAGCCACATCCAATATTTTCTTGTGTCCTTTACTCTCACAGCTCTTCTCTCCCATATTCCCAGAGAATAACTGCTGCTGCAACCGCTGCATTGAGGCTTTCCGTTTTTCCGCTCATAGGAATGATCATAGTGGCATCGCAAACGTTCAGAACCTCGTCCGAAATACCGTGGCCCTCGTTACCGATAACGGCACAATCACTACCGTATATCTTATCCTTGCCGAGAGTCATACTATTCTTTGACAAAGCAGTTGCTATAACCCTTCTGCCGCCGTTCTGGAGCTCTTTTATGAGTTTTACGGGTTCATCTACCACTGTTGTTTTAACCTTGAATAATGCACCCATAGAGGCTCTCACAGTCTTGGGATTATACAAGTCTGCACAGCCCCAAAGAAGCACTCTGTCGTATCCGAATGCAGCCGCGCTACGAAGTATAGTTCCTACGTTACCGGGATCTCGCACGTTATCAAGGGCACAAATACGCTCGCCCTCCATACTACTCGCACTGATTTTTCCATCGGGATTTTTCTTTATTATGAAAATGATTCCGTCAGATGCCTTATCAGTTGTTATTTTATCGAAGGCGCCTTCGGAAAGAACAATAATCTCTCCTCCGCTGTTTTCTGCAAGAGAAATATACTCTTTATTCTCAGCCTTATTCTCGCGAACAAGCGCATATTTCACCTGCACAAGACCGCATGCCTCTGTGCAAAGCTTATAGCCCTCGCAAAGATAGAGCCCTGTGTTATCTCTTTCTTTTTTATCCTTAAGCTTGGCCAGAGCCACAACTGTTTCGTTAGTTCTTGAGGAAATGTATGTTTTCATTATAAAACCCTCCAAAATTCTTCAGACGGCGACCGATAGTCGCCTCTACAATGGATATGAAAAGAACCCGCACGCGTGTGCGTGTGGGTTCTTATTAAATCTCAAATTAGAGAGCAGCCTTTGCCTTTTCAACGAGAGCTGCGAAAGCTTCCTTATCAGCGATAGCGATCTCGGAGAGCATCTTTCTGTTGAGAGTGATGCCAGCCTTCTTGAGACCGTTCATGAATGTGGAGTAGTTCATGCCGTTCATCTTAGCTGCAGCGGAGATACGAGCGATCCAGAGCTGTCTGAATTCTCTCTTCTTCTGCTTTCTGCCGATGTATGCATAGTTACCGCTCTTCATTACAGCCTGCTTAGCCATCTTGAAGTGCTTAGACTTGGAACCCCAGTAACCCTTAGCTGCCTTTAATACTTTATTTCTTCTCTTGCGCGTCATCATAGCGCCCTTAACTCTTGCCATCTTTATATTCCCTTTCTGTTGATAAATTGAAAGTTTCGTCGTTCGACTTATTTCATGATAAGTCTCTTGATGTTTGCCTCAAATGCAGGGCTAACGTAGCCAGCAGAACGAAGATGTCTCTTCTGCTTCTGTGTCTTGTTTGTGCTGAGATTGTGGCGGTGTGCGCTGTGATGCATCTTAACCTTACCTGTACCTGTTACGGAGAAACGCTTAGCAGATGCCTTATGTGTCTTGATCTTACCCATTTTTCGTGTGTCCTTTCGATATTGTGATTTTTATTCAGCTGCTTCTGCAGTTTCCTGCTTTGCAGCCTTTTCGCTGTTTTTACCCTGCTTTAAGGGAGTGAGGAACATGATCATCTGTCTGCCCTCAAGTGCAGGTTTCTTATCAACGGTGGAAACCTCTGCGCATGCTTCCTGGAATCTGGCAATTACTTCCTTACCAAGCTCCTGGTGAGCCATTTCTCTTCCCTTGAAGCGGAGACATACTCTAACCTTGTTACCTTCGGAAAGGAACTTGATAGCTCTGTTTGCCTTAGTATCAAAGTCGTGCTTGTCGATTCTGCAAGAAAGCTGAACTTCTTTGATTTCAACTACCTGCTGTTTCTTTCTCTGCTCTTTTACTCTCTTGTCCTGCTCGTAACGGTACTTACCGTAGTCCATTGCACGGCATACAGGCGGAGTTGCCTGAGGTGCGATACAAACAAGGTCAACACCCTGCTCGTAAGCAAAGTCCTTTGCTTCGTTGAGGCTCATAATGCCTACCTGCTCGCCCTGAGAGTCGAGAAGTCTTACCTCTTTAGCTCTGATGTCATCATTGATGAGAAGCTCTTTAGCGCTTATGGTGGAACACCCCCGATAATAAAATAAAAATTGCGAAGCTTTTAGCTCCGCAAACATCCAAATTCCGCCCGAATCGGGTGAAAATCAAATATTGGACCGATGCTCGACTTCTTCGGCACGGTGAGAACGGAGCGTTCTTCTTCCTTTTACTCCGCTATTATACCCTACCCTCTCCGTCTTGTCAATACCCTTTTTGAAAGTTTTTTAATTTTTTGTTACATATTCTTTATCCTCCAATTGACAATAATTCTATCGGTGTGGTATCATTATTTTGGAGATAGTTTCATCGCTAATTTTTATTTAATGGAGGGGCTATTATGTTAACAAATAAAGTGATCAAAAAAATATTTATTTTTATAACAACACTTTTTATGATAGCTTTTTGTGTTGGATGCACACATACCGATTCTGACACAAACATTACTGAAGCAACAGACTCAGGCAATGAAGTAACCTCAGAAATTTCAGAAACAACAAATAATCTCGATTCTACCGAAGCAGACACATCCGACTCAAAATCAACTGATACTGAAACTACCGAAACTGATGCTTCTGTAGAAGGCGATATTGATCCAATCGAATTATGTAAAAAATGTGCAAAAAACTATTACTCAAGTATTTTCGCCCCCTATTTTGAACAAGGCGACACAGTAAATCCCGATGGATACATCGAATATTTCATATTCAATGAATTTTACGTTAGAGAAAACGATACCGTAAACGAAAAATACACTCAATACAATACTGAAAACTCAAACGATTATTACGATAACCACTCAATTCCAATTGATGTCGTAGACGGATGGTTGAAAGAACATTTTGACATTATCCCGGACCATACTCTTTCAAAGCGTTTTTACGATGGGAATGGCAATTATAATATCTCTCTTGAAGCAAGAGGTGGGCAATCTGTACACATTTCCAACATAACAAAAAACGATGACAATGTTTATATAGTAGACGCAATCGGCACCGAATCATACAGCGACATATGCTATATATATTTCACAATCGCTATTGAAATACAGAATAACAGTTTTAAATTCCTTTACTGTAAGGATTCAACACCCAACACAACGTATACACCCGACGATGCAGTAAAAATCCTTGCAGATGCATTTGGATATACCAAAGATGAAGCAGTATATACTGTAATTCATGATGCATTTACGATACCCACATTAGGCAATGACGTATATTGTAATATCATACCGTACGTAACGTCAGGTGATCCTGAACATTTGGCGGGTGATGAATATTTCAGAGTGAAATTCAGTTCCTCAAACAACGTATATGTTTCACTAAACACCGGAGAAATTTATAGGCCAATCTACACAAATGATTCAGGACACACTCCTGAACGAATAGAGCCGTACACACCACTCGCATCTAACGAAATTACCATTGATGCATTTAAGGCCATTGAAAACGTTATGAATGTATATGACAAGCATCAAGATGATACCGTTTATGATTGCCTTCTCCAACTCAAAAATATCAACGAAAAATATTATTATAAAATTACAACATATAATTTTATTGAATATGACAAAGAAAGATATTCAAGTGGATATGTTCCTACAGAAGGAGATACTTTATACGTAGACATTACCGATGGCAAGGTTTACACCAGCAAGTATAATTACGAGGAAGACAATTACAGTATGATATTATATCAATAATAGAAAATCCGACGAGATAAATTATCTCGTCGGATTTTTGTTTAGTCATTTAGTTCTTAAGTGCCTGCATAGGTGCAGGGATTCTGCCGCCGCGGGCAATGAACTTTGCAGGAGATTTATCGTTGATCTTCATTACGGGGCCGCTACCGAAGAGGCCGCCGAATTCAAGCTCTTCCCCTTCTTTTCTGCCGATTGCGGGGATAACTCTTACTGCTGTTGTCTTAAAGTTTACCATACCGATGGCAGCTTCGTCTGCAATGATTGCTGAGATAACCTCAGCAGGTGTTTCGCCGGGGATTACTATCATATCAAGACCTACGGAGCAAACGCTTGTCATTGCTTCAAGCTTTTCAAGAGTGAGTGTGCCTGCTCTTGCAGCGTCGATCATACCTGCGTCCTCGGAAACAGGGATAAATGCGCCGGAAAGACCGCCTACGTTAGAAGAAGCCATTACGCCGCCCTTCTTAACTGCGTCGTTAAGCATTGCAAGGCATGCTGTTGTGCCGTGTGTGCCGCACTGCTCAAGACCCATTGCCTCAAGAATGTGAGCAACGGAGTCGCCAACTGCGGGGGTGGGTGCAAGAGAAAGATCGATAATACCGAAGGGCACGCCAAGTCTCTTGGATGCTTCTGTACCTACAAGCTGACCAACTCTTGTGATCTTAAATGCTGTTTTCTTAATGAGATCTGCTACCTGGTTTAAATCTTCATCGGGATGCTTTTCAAGAACGCTTCTTACAACACCGGGGCCGGAAACACCTACGTTAATAACGCAGTCAGGTTCACCAACGCCATGGAATGCTCCTGCCATAAAGGGGTTATCCTCGGGAGCATTGCAAAGAACTACGATCTTTGCGGCGCCCATACAATCAGCATCTACAGTTTTTTCTGCCGCCTCACGAACGATATGACCCATCATAGCAACGGCATCCATATTGATACCAGCCTTTGTTGAGCCAACGTTTACAGAGGAGCAAACTCTTGTTGTTTTTGCCATAGCTTCGGGGATTGCCGCAATAAGCTCCTTATCGCCTGCGGAAAAGCCCTTATGAACGAGAGCGGAAAATCCGCCGATGAAGTTTACGCCGATTGCTTCAGCCGCGCGGTTAAGTGCGAGCGCGTACTTCACAGGGTCGCCGCCGCTTGACGCAACGAGCATTGAAATAGGGGTTACAGAAACTCTCTTATTGATGATCGGAATACCGTAGAGCTTGGAAATTTCCTCACCAACCTCAACAAGCTTTCCTGCCTTTGTTACGATCTTGTTATAGACCTTTTCACAAGCGCGATCAATATCGGGATCGGCACAATCAAGCAGAGAGATTCCCATTGTTATTGTTCTGATATCAAGATTCTCGTTCTGGATCATCTTGATAGTTTCCATAATATCGCCAATATTAAGCATTGTTCTTCTCCTTTAACCTCAGATCACTCAGATGCGGTGCATTGAGTTGAAGATATCCTCGTGCATAATATTGATCTGCATACCGATCTCCTCGCCTGTTTTCTCAAGAGAAGCCTTGAATGCGGAGAAATCACATTCAGGTGCAGAAATATCAACCATCATTACCATTGCGAACATTTCCTGAAGAACAGACTGTGTTACGTCAATGATATTTGCTTTATTTTCGCTGCAAACAGCGCTTACCTTTGCAAGAATACCGTACGTATCCTTACCGATTACTGAAACAATTGCTCTCATATATTATATCCTCCGTTATTAACGCATTTTTCGCCGTCAAAAATCAAAATTGCAAAGCCTTCACCCATAACGCCGCCTGCCTTAAGGTAATCTACGATACCCTGACGAAGACTGCCTGAGCTGGGAAGATCATCGGGATTGCCTGTATAACCTTTATCAAAAATTCTCCAACAGTCAGGGAAATCAGGTGTGTCCCACGCTGTGATAACCTCATAATCGTTTATGAACTTATCAACGTTTGTTCCCTTCTTAACAGATCCGAACACTCCCTTATGGAAAAGCCAGGATGCGCCGCAGATGGGAAGGAGCCCGTTCATATGAAACTCCGGGAAAAACTCATATGCCATCTTATAGGATGCCATAACCTCCTCATAGGGCATTCTGCCGCTTGAGGGAATGTGTACCTCAAGCACAGGATCTCCGTGCTTGATATTCAGACCGTGCTTATCATATACAATCTTTTCTTCGCCATAAGCAGATTTTTCAAACTGAAGTCTGCCGAGGGCAAAGCGGTCAAGGCTGAAGAATCCGGGGAACCAGCCTGAAACAAAGCTTCCCCAATAGCCTCTTACCTTGAAACATTCGATTGCTTTATATCTAAGATCGCACATAGAATCATACCAGATCTTTGTGTCGATTCCATTCTTTATGTACATTTCACGAAGATGCTTTGAATAGCAGCAGAAAATGAGAAGCGTTCCCTGATCGTCAAGAACTCCGGCTTCTCTTGCGGCAAGAGTTGCATCATTTAGAGTCTGACCGCCGCTGAACTTATCTGTTTCCTCATAATTCTTTATCAGCGCATCAAAATATGCCCATGCGGACTCACAGTTGTATATTTTTTCAAACGCATCAAAAAGAACTGCTTTAGCTTCCTCGGGATATTCGAATTCATCAAAGAAATTCTTTATATATTCTCTCATAAAAACTCCTGGAAAGTAATTATTCATACATTATAAGATATTGTTTTACAAAATGCAATAGCTTACAACGAAAAAGAGGCTTTTGTGGCCTCTTTTTTACATTTCATTTTTCTTAAAATAGCTTTTTTGATGAGAGCAGACAGGACAGACCTCCGGAGGAAGAGTTCCCTTATGAACGTGTCCGCAATTCATACACTGCCATTCGATTTCAGCTTCGCTTGCGAAAACCTTATTATTTTCAATCGCATCACGATATGCTTTGTATCTGATTTCGTGCTGCTTTTCTATTTCAGCAACCCCTTTGAAAAGATCAGCAATATAATCAAATCCCTCTTCCCTCGCTTCACGCTCAAACTGAGCGTACATATCCGTCCATTCAAAATTTTCTCCTTCAAGAGCTTTTTGGAGATTTTCCGACGTTGTACCTATCCCTCGAAGAAGCTTAAACCATATTTCAGCATGAGCGGTTTCGTTATAAGCTGTTTCCTCAAAAATATCAGCTATATGGCGATACCCCTCTTCCCTTGCCTTTGCTGCATAAAAATTATATTTGTTTCTTGCCTGACTTTCTCCTGCAAATGCAGCAAGAAGATTCGCTTCTGTTCTTGACCCCTTTAATTCCATTTCTTGATCTCCTTTCTCTGTTCTATACGTCATTATTTAACCTCATTCAGAGGATTATTCACATGAAATGATAAAAATTAACATTTTGACTTCTCTTAATTTGTTCGTTTTGTTGCATTTAGCTTGCCACAATGTTATAATTACTGTGTATATTTGTATATTCGTGCTTAAAAGCAGAACGGAGTTATATTTATGGAAAACAATCAGGTTACAACAAAAACAACAGAAACCATCTCTCGCCTTATTGCAGAGGTTGAAAAAGTAGTTGTTGGTAAGAAAAACGAGATCACTATGCTGATCTGTGCACTCCTTGCAGGCGGACACGTTCTTATTGAAGACGTTCCCGGTACAGGCAAAACAACACTTGCTTCCGCGCTTTCCAAGGCTTGCGGACTTGAATTCAACCGCGCTCAGTTCACCCCTGACGTTATGGCCTCCGACATTACAGGCTTTAACATCTACAACCGCGCAAAAGAAAATTTTGAATTCAGAGAGGGTCTCGTTATGTGCAACATTATGCTTGCAGACGAGATCAACCGTGCTTCACCTAAAACTCAGTCTGCCCTTCTTGAAGCTATGGAAGAAAAAAAGGTAACTGTTGACGGAAGCACTTATGCTATTCCTCAGCCCTTTATGGTTATCGCAACTCAGAACCCCAGCGGATACGTTGGTACATATCCGCTTCCTGAAGCGCAGCTTGACCGATTCTCTCTCAGACTTTCTATGGGATATCCCACAGAAACTGAGGAAATGATGATCCTTTCTGCCAGAAAGGGTGTTAACCCCATAGATGACGTCGTTTCCGTTACTGATGCAGATGAGATCAAGGCTATGATCAAAGAGGCCTCCGAGGTTCGCGTTTCAGGAGAGATCAGCCGATATATCGTTCAGCTGATCAATGCCACAAGACATTCAAAATCAATCTCTCTCGGCGCTTCTCCCAGAGCTTCTCTCGCTCTTATGAGACTCAGCCAGGCATACGCTCTTATTAACGGACGCGATTACGTTATTGCAGAGGACGTTGCAGCTTTGTTTGCAAGCGCCATCACTCACAGAATCGTTCTCAGCCAGGATGCACGTCTTAATCGCGTTAGCGCTGAGGATGCTATTAAGGAAGCGTTCAAGGGTGTTGAGGTTCCCTTCAAAACAGGTAGATAAGCAAAGGATCATTATATGAATAACAAAGAAAGCGGACGACATTTTCAGCTTCTTGGCGGATCGTGGCTATATGCAATTCTCCTTATTATTTCTTTTCTTGCCACTCAGGCTATGCGCCATCCGATTTCCGCAATTCTCTTCTGGTTTTTGTTCCTTTTGCCCATAGTGTCTATTATTTGTGCGCGTATCGGCTGTTCAGCTATTCAGGTATACGTTTCAAGTGATGCTGCAAGGGTTGAAAAGGATCAATTGGTAGGATACGAAATCAGAGTTATAAACAATGCGCCCATTCCCTATCCCTTTGTTGAGGCTTATATAACTCAACCGAGAGATGACGGAATTCGCTGCCTTAAGAGAAAAATTTATCTCTCACTTGCACCCTTTGGCGGCTATATTATCAACAAGCAGATTTCTTTCAGATACAGAGGTCTTTATGAAATAGGCGTCAGCGACATTTACGTTTGCGATATGCTCAGACTTGTGAGAATGAGAGTTGTAATCGATAATTACAGCAACGTTCTTGTTTTTCCGAGAATGTTAAACGTTTCAAGCGAAGACCATCACGCCTACACCGAAATGCCCTCTGTACACGCGCCAACTGTAACTGCTGAAATGGCAGAGGCAGCAAATATTCGCGAATACAGGCAGGGAGACTCTCAGAAAACTATTCACTGGAAGCTTTCCTCCAAAACAGAGGAATTGCAGGTCAAGGACTTCAGCATAAATCGCGATCGCAACGTTTATATTTTCGCAGACCTTGCAGCTGCCACACCATGTCCCGAGATAAAGCGCCAAACTGCTATCAAGCAGATGAAAAAATCGCTTAAGCTTAAAGAAAAGAAAAAAATTCGACTTCGCGATGCTGCCTTCGTAGTGGCTTTAGACGAGGCTGAAAAAATCGGCAAAAAACTCAAAATCGGACTCAAAGGCTTGTTTACCAAAAAAGCAAAAAAGGAACGCAGACGCAGATCAAGAGCAGATGACAGCACAATGGAAACCATTGATGCGATCGACCGTCTTATCAGCGACACAGCCTTTGCCTCAGCTAAGCGCAGAAAAGCATTTAAGGAAGCGCAGAAGAAGGAAAGAAATGCTGAATTCCTTCAGAAAAAAGAGTCTATTCTCGAAAAACTCGCAGCAGAGGAAGCAGCCGAAAAAGCCGTTATTGACAAGCTTTATGAAAGCATCAATGAACTGACCGGAGACGAAGACTCTCCTTTGCTCGACGATGCTGTAATGTCGTGGGGCGGAAAACCCAAAAGCGAATATGAGGACGATATGGCTGAGTTCTGCGCTGACGGAATAGTTGAAATAACACTATCCGCAATCAAACGTGAGCTCTCCAGAGGAAACAGATGTACTCTTGTTTGGTATGATCCCCGCGAGGACAGAGGTTTTTCCTATTACAGCATATCCTCTCCCGTTGAGCTTGAGGCAGCCTTTAACAAATTTGCATCTGCACCAACAGTTGAAAACGACAAAAAGATCACTGATCTTATAAGAATCGTTTCGGAAGCCATGAACGTTACGATCAAATTTGTTACGTCCAACATAGATCCCATTTCCCTCTCCGAATATTGCGCTGTGCCTGCGATGTTTGGCGGCGCCGGAGCAGGATGCACATGCGAGATTATGCTCTTTAATCCCGAAAAAAGATACACAAATCCTGCCGCCAGACGCGAATACGGCGCAACCTGCAAGGAGCGCCTCATTGGCTGCGGAATACATATGACAGAATTCAAATACATTACAACTGACAACGGCGTTTCCACGCTGATTTCAGCTGACTTTTAAGCGGAGGAGATCTTATGAGAAATTTTATTAACAAGCTCCTCAGCACCATAAAAGGCTCTAAAGTTAAAAACAAAAGACCCAAGAGAACGCCCCCTACGGATATCATTTATTCTCCTGCGGAGATAAGTACAACAGCTTCACGGATCATTGGCATATCCCTCAGAGCAATTATTATGTTTATGGGTACCTTCGGTATCAGCGCTTTTGTTGCGGATTTCTTTGCGCTGACATATAACGAAATCTACTGGAGCGGTTATTACGTTCCCGTTGGTATGATTGCTCTCGCAGCTCTTATTATATCCGCCGTTTTTGGGTTCGCTTCATACAACAGAGCAGCGCCGTTTATAGCCTTCCCTTCGTTTGTTGCAGCATACCTCGGCATATGTGCTATATCATACGGAAATCCCTTTGATTATATCATCGATTCTGTTGTAAGAATTTACAACTACTGCATATACACTATGATCTCCAGAGGGTATATGTATTTCAGCGACTATATGATAAAGGAAGCCTACGATTACTCCAATGCAGCTTACGTTTCAAGCGACAATCTGCGTCTCGGCGGAGTTTTCATACTAACGTTTGTTATCGGAGCTATGATAGGCTTCTCAATGATGAAAAAAGTTCGCCTGTTTCTGATAGCTCCCGTTTGTGTTTTATTCCTCGGACCAACCTTGATGTTTAATCTATCAAAAGGCACAATCGGATTTGTATTCAGCGTAGCCTTCATCGTTGCAACGCTTACGCTTTACATTTACGATTACAGATTTGCCGGTGGACTTGAAAGAAAAAACGAAAGAATACGACTTCGTATTGAAAAGCGCGAGGCTAAAAAGGCTAAGCGAGCTTTGATAAAAGAAGAAAAGAAGGCTCTTCGTGAGGAAGCTGACAAAATGCTTATGGCGGCTCTCAAGGCTGACATGGGTGCAAAAAAATCAAGACTTGCAGGAAAAGCTGTTTTCAAAGCTCACAAGCTTGCAAAAAAGAATGATAAAAAATCCGAAAAGCGACGTCGTAAGGCAGAAAAGAAGCAGAAAAAGCTTGACAGAAAAGCCGACAGAGCTGAGCTCAAAAGGCTTAAATCGTTATCAAAAAACGATCTTAACGCCAAATCTCAGCTAAATGCAAGAATTGAAAGCAAGCAAAATCTTAAATCTCTCAAAAAAGCCGCAAAGGCTGATGCCAAGGCTAAAAAGAAAGAAGCTCGACATCGCAGCGATCTTGTTTCAGCAGCAGGTGGTATTGCGGGAATAGGAACAGCAGTTCTCGCTCTGCTCATTGCAGGTCTGCCCGCATTGGCTGTTAATGGACCCTTTGCTAAGATCGAGCCTGTTTACAACAAGGTCAATATCGCAAACTACTACGTTACTGCATATCTTTCCGGTAACGACATCGACTTAAACGACCTTTCAGGCTACGGTATTGAAGAGCTGACTCCAAGAAAGCTCTCCTTTGCCCCGCTGGAATACGAGGACGTGCAAACGTTTTCTGTTACTACCACGTCTGACAATAACGTATATTTGAAGGGATGGTCAGCTGACTCCTTTGATTATTATTCAGACACCTGGACCGGTGCCGATTATGACAAGGTTCTTACATATAGGCAGCAATTCGGAGAGAGCTTTACTCCGGATATGATCTCCACGTCCTTCAAAAAATACGTTTATCCTTCCACGGCGGAAATCACAGAAGCTGAAATCTACAAAAATTTCAGCAAATTCGGATTTACCATGCAGTCCGTTTCAGTTTTCAGAAATCTTGGTTACAGCCGACTGATGTTTGTTCCCTATTCAATGGATATTGATCACGGTCTTCTCGAAAAGCAAACGCTTGACCCCATAATGAAGAAATATTCCAACTACTATGAGGGAATTTATTCATCAAGATTTTTCGAAGCAGGCGATGCTTATGCTTCAATCTCTTACATCACCAGAATGAACAGAGAAGGTTTTTCGGCAGAGCTTGAAAATGCGATTGCCTATTACAACGCTTCTCTCTCAGCTATTGAAAAGCTCCGCGATGCTGATAAGGAAACAATCGACAGCGGAATTCTTGAATACGAATTTTCTCTTCAGGAAAACGGCATCACCTATATCGGAACAAGCTTGGTTGACAGATACTTCAACGTTATGTCAGAATCTGAAAGAGCATCCTTTGATTCAAGTGTTCAGACTGAGCTTTCATACAGAGAATTCGTTGCAAGCAACTACCTAACCCCCTTTGGCAGCGAAAAAATCGAGAATCTTGCAGCTGAGATTTATGAAGCAGCTCAGGTTGAGATTGAAACAGAAAAGCATCAGCTTATTCTAAGGGTTATAAACTACTTAAAGGACAACTGCAAATATACAATTACTCCCAATGAAGCCCTTTATCCCGGAGCAGGAAGCATACTTGACGCGTTTATATTTGACGTGCGCGAGGGATATTGCTCTCACTTCGCAACGGCTGCTTGCGCTATTCTGCGCGAAATGGGTATCCCTACAAGATTTGTTGAAGGGTATATCGCAACGGACTTCACCGATAAATACGGTGCTTACAACGCTGCGGTTCTTGACAGTAACGCTCATGCATGGATAGAGGTTTACTACGACGGAATGGGCTGGCTTCCCTATGAAACAACACCTGCTTATTACGACGATATGTACAATCCCGACAGTGCTACGATCGAACCCGTTGACCCCAATGATCAAAGCAACTCTACACCGCCTCCGCCTCCTACTGAAGACGACCATATCGGTGATGACTTCGAAGACGAATACGTTGATGAGATTACGGAGATTCAGAAATTTATTATTGTTGTATCCTCTGTTGCCGCAGCTATCCTTATCGGCTTTATCGTCAGACTGCTGATCAAACGATTTATACGCCGAGGCGTCAACATGCTTGCAGACAGATACGATCTTATAAGAAGAGCAAGAGACGTTGACGTTTGGAATGATCCCAAGACAGATAAACATTCTATGGCAAGAAGGATCAACGACCAGATTTTTGATATCCTTGAGGTTATCGGCGCTGCCCCTGAAAAAGGCGAGCTGTCAACCGATTACGGCAGACGAATTGCCAACACGTATGGCGATCTTTCTAAAATCAAGGCAGAGGAAATTTTCAATATTATCCAGAAGGAAGAATTCGGACACGGACTTACATTTGAAGAAAATGCAATGCTTGCCGAATACCTTGCTGATATAACAGCTTCTGTTTATGCAGGTCTTAACCGCTTCCAGAAGATTAAATACCGATATATCAAGAGAAAGATATAATATGACTAAAACAGAAATAATTAACCTGCCAACAACTTACCTTGCCTATCTCGGAGACTGTGTGCTCGAGCTGCTCGTTCGAGAAAAGCTTATCCTAGGCAACGTTGGCGGCATCGGCGAGATAAATGCAAAGGCATTGACATACGTTACCGCTGTTGCTCAGAGTGAGGCATTCACCAAAATTGAGCATATGCTGAACGACGATGAGCTGAGCGTTTATAAAAGGGGTAGAAACAATACGCACTCTGCCCCAAAAAGCGCAACCCACGCGCAGTATAGCCGCGCAACAGGCTTTGAATGTTTGTTTGCCTATCTTCATCTGATGGGTGAACAAAATCGAATAAAAGAGCTTTTTGCAGCTGCTTACTCAGAATAATATTAAGGGCGTGGGAATTTTATTTCCACGCCCTAATGCTTATAAGGAGGTTCAAATGAAAAGATTGATCATCGCCCTGATCACGTGTGCTCTGCTTTTTTCAATGCTTGGCGCTTGTGATAACACCAATTCCAATACGGATACAGATACAACAACCGCCGACACTGAACCTCAAAAAATTCCAGAGGTGGAAACGAGGAAAAGCAAGGCTTATCCAAATGCACTGAGTATCCCTTCTTATAATCTTCTTACAAACAGCGAGAAAGTCATATACGAAGCTATTGCAAAGTTGATCTCTTCACCTGAGGCATCAAAATCAATAGCTCTTAAACAGAGTGTAAAAGTTGAAGCCTTTGACATAGCTATGGACATTTTCAGAGGCAACTTTGCGACACACAGCGATGTACTTGATAATATCACCTTTACCGCTGATGCAGACAAAATTGCTGCCGTTATGATTTCGGATGATTTTAATTCTGAGAACTTCGAAAAGGAATATAATACTATAATAAAAAGAGCAGACGATATCATCTCTGCTATCCCAACAGGTCTTTCTGACAAAGAAATCGTTTTTGAAATAGTTGACTATCTTATAGCAAACACCAGACTGGTTGATGACAGTGAAGCAACAACGATCTACACTACCCTGACAGAAGGTGTTTCCGACTCAGAGGGTTTGGCAAAGTCCTTTGATCTTCTATTGAAAAAAGCAGGGATTCCCTCCTTTGTGGTTTACGGGTACACGGAAAATCACGAATATGATTACACGACAAATACAAGCTCCATCACGTATACTATTCCCGAGCCGAGACACTATTGGAATTATCTATGCCTTTGGAATAAATGGTACAGTCTTGATCTGTCAAAGCTTCATCCTGTATGGTTTGATTCGGGAGAGCTGTTTTTGAATATTGACGAGCTTATGCTGTATAATGATCTCCCCTATTATTTCTACCGAAATGATATGGACAAAATGCAGACTCCTATGACTGAACAGTGGCAAAACAATGTGAGCTCGTATGAAACTGCTGACGAGGTTATTGAAATTATCAAGCAAACAAAGCTTGAGGTATTAGCTAAAAACGCCTACGAATATGCCCTGAATATCAAGTTCAAAAATTTTAACGAAGCCGAAAAATTCCTTTCGTACAACAAAACTATCATCAAGGATAAAACAGGAACGGAATACATCCTACATCTTAGAAAAGAATCCGGCGAGGTTGATATCATAAACGTAACTCCCGTTAAGGTCGTTGATTTTGATAATCTCTTATTTACTAACGAAAACTACAAAATTGTATTTTGCTATGGTTATGATGAAGATGCAGATTATCAAGATCAGGAAATTCTCACTAATTTTGAGCCCATCACCATAAGCTTTGATATCCCTGAGCACTGGAACGGTGCTGACGGAAGATATTTTAAGTATTTTGACAAATCAGATTATCCGGGCTACATAAGCGCAATGACTGTTATGAGATTGATTCAGGCTGACGTTACACTTGATGAAGCTAATTCAAGGAGGCTCATTGGCGGAGAATTATATATGAGTGAATTCTTCACAGGCACCACCTCAAAGGGAAACCGTTATTCTTATTTTCTGCAAAAAGAGCCTCGCGGAATAGAAGGCTATTATTCTGTGCTTATACAGATATCCCCTGATTACATAGTCCATCTGTACATAGAAGACGAGCTTGAAAGAGAAGATATTATTATGAAGTTTATTGATTCTGTCAAAATAGCTCAGCCTTAAAAAAACGCCCGATCGGGCGTTTTTTTATTTAACTGAAAGCTTATACATTGAATAGAAACGATCAAATTCTTCGTCAGACATTTCTCTAAGCTGATCAAAGAGGCGTTCACCCTCTTCATTATACTCCTCAAGCATATCAACGTATCTATCCCATTCGGCATCATCCATCTCCAGAAGAATATCCAACCGGTCCTCAATATTATCGGTTTCATCTGAAAATCTATCGTATGCCTCTTTGTAAAACTCAAGCACCTTTTCATCAGCACTTTTCATAGTGTTGGTATATGCTGCCTGCCCCGCCAGCTGCGCATATGACGTTGAATAGCCTCCGTTGAGTGATGCCGCCTCACCCATCGCATCAGCTAAAGCAAGCTCTGCGCTGCTTTTAACGCTTTCCTTATATTTTTTATACGCTTCATCTGAATCGACGTCATAGACAAAATTTCTGTTTTCAAGAGCTATTCTTGTTTTATCAATTTCATCCTTATAGGTTCCGTTGAACTTCGGCTCTTTATCCTTTTTCCATTCGTCATAGGACTTTTCAGCATCATTTTTAAGCTCTGTGCTATATTCAAGCTTGTTCGTTGCCATCCTTGTTATCTATCACCCTTTCTATATCCGATCTTAATTGCTCGTTAAGATTATCATAATTGATATTGGCAAAGCCCATATTGACAGCAAGTGAAAGCTGATAAAGCCATGCGGTCAGCTTATCGCCGTCATATTTATCGCCCTTCATAATCGGAGGCGCACTAACTCTTATCTTCATTCATCAATCTCCTACGTTATCTCCGTTTGCGGTGATAGTCCTTACCACAGATATTAGCTTAAAACCGCCGCGCCCTCTGAATCTGATGCTGAAGCTGTTACATCTACGCGGCCGTATCGGAATGGACACTATTCCCTTTTTACCGTACTCTGAGCATATTTTATGCCATTTATTTTCCTCATCATAGCTTATCTCTGCCACAAAAAATGCTCCCTCATCCAGCCTCATCTTAAATTCAAGCCTTTTAACAGCTTTTCTATACGGAATCATATAATCCATCCTCGTGCTAATGCTCCACTCTACGTCCTTTTCTCCGGCAGTATCTCCCGTACCGCCCATACTGACGAGCGACTTTCCATCATCGCCTTCAACAAGCATATATAATTCGCTGCCATTTCTGCAGAACTCCAGAGCCCTTGTATTATCCTCACGATACCATTCTCTGTTTGCCGTGTTGTAAACAAAAAGCTCGTATTCTCCTTTGGAATTCTTCATTGAAACGTAATAATCTCCGTTTCTGCATCCTGCAACCGCGTTTTTATATTCCTCGCTGCCAAGCGCTTCATCAACGTTATATGGAAGCCCTCCGTTATACGCTACAATTCCGTTATAAGTTTTATAATAAAGTGTGTCGTCTACGATAACCGCACTTTCAGAGCTGCCCTTTTCAATACCTCTTATATTACTTGTAATTACGGTGAAATCTGAGGGAGTGCTTCCATATATTCTTATCAGGTGGTCCTCCTTGAAAAATACAGGATCACCCTCGAAGGTTACTGCGCCCGTAAATACACCGTCAACACCTAAGGAGGCTACGTAGGAATCTGTTGATATATTCTCAAAGGTATACCAGTTTCTTCCGTCCCCCAGCTTACTGGCGTATATCTCATTTATGGGCTTACCGTCCTTATCAGCTCCGTATCTGCATCCCCACAGACGATTGCCTGCGGCTGTTACGTAGTCCATCTGAGGAATATCCCGGTTGATAAAAAGCGCTTTATCGCTTTGTATAACGTCAGATTCAATAAATGCAGAAACAACTATATAATCAAAGTATTCTGACACGTATTCTATTTTATGAAGCCCGTTAATTATGGGATTGCCTTCAACCTTAACGTAATCGCCGACTTTCAGATTATAAGCAAAATGATGATTTGAAAGAAATTCACCCTTTTCAGCATTATAATATTTATATTTCTTTGACATAAGCCTTACGTAGCCCGAACCGCTCTCAGCAACTTGACCCTTTTTATCAACAGACGTTATTTCAATTTCATAAAACGTATCGTCCACAGCACCAAAGGGGAGCTCCGTGTTTGAATTCAATCTTCCCTTATCCGTCAGGTCCATCAAATTTATATATACGTTATCAGGAAAAAAATAAAGATATCCGCCTGATGCGATTATTTTATTCTTTTCGTTTGTTATTCCGGAATACGTTAGCAGCAGCTTACTTTTGAAAACTCCATTATCGTAATAATACGCTTTCAAATTAGACCCACTGGACACAATAAAGGCATTTTCTATTGTTTTTCCCTCAAGCTTAATATCGGTTGAAATAAATGAGGTGATTTTATTTGCATCAAGATCTATTTTCCCTCGCAAGAGCCTTGTCGAAATACAATTGTCTTCACGACCGCTCATATTCGTCATCTCATAAAAGCTTTCTTCCTTAGCCCCTATTCTTCTGTCCAATCCCTTGAAGCTGTAAGCTACTTTTTTCTTTTCGGCACTTTTCCTTTGATACGGTATCCTCATATATTTATCTCACCTGCCAACTCTTTGGGAGAGTACGTTCTGTTATACCAATCTATATATGAATTAAATGCCGATGCAAAGGCGGAGGCGCTATTTTCAAAGCTACGCGAATCACGCAGCATCAGATCGTTCTGCGCATTCAGATAGTGAATATAAAGCTCACTATAAGGCTCGGGACAAAGAAGCTCTCTATCCGATTTTATTACCGGTGATGGCTTCTGCATCGGACTTTTATGAGTTAATATAACCTCATTGTATATAATATCCTCGATTTGCTGAAGCCATCTGTATTTCAATTCATTTTCGATAGGCTCTCCGGTATATTTATCAATAAGCGTTATTATTTCGCTGACTTTCATATTTCCTCCTATCCTATGAAGCTGCCTGCGGGAAAACCGCAGGCAGCTCTTTTATTACGTGATTTAGTTTGAATTTGCTTCAATAAATCTTTCTGCAAGCATATCGCAACGCTGACTTTCAAGAATCACCTCTGCGAAGCGCGCAGGAATACTGACAACCTTTCCTGTCTGAACAAGCATATTCTCACCATTTACCGCAACGTAACGCTCAGTGTCTGCTTTGTTTCTTCTGGGAATAAAAATCTCCATCATCTTATCCATATCAGTTTTCCTCCATTACGGATGCCGCAAAAGAAGAAGAGCTTTCTACTCTGAGCATATATTCCTCTACAAGACGACAAGCAACCTTGGAAGCCTTCCAGCCTACGGAAGAGCGCTGATTAAGGGGGTCGTTACCATAACCCTTCTGCTTCACAATATGCTCAATACCGCCACCTGCGATATCGGTTGTACCGTAAGCGTTAGCGCCGATAAAGAGAGTTGCAAATGCGGCTCCGCCGTCAGCGGCACCCTCACCGGGACAAATTGTATCACCTGCTGTATAAGTAATACCATCACAATGATCAAGATAGATATACTTTGCACCAAAAATTACGCCAACGATCGTTGCTGTAACATTGCCATTCTTGCCCTTATAGATGATCTTTCTGCCAACAAGATCATTTGAAATAGTCTCGTTAACTGTTACTCTGTAAGGAGAAGACTCACCAGCAGTGGCAGGACCATCGTTTGCATCAGACTTAAATGCAGAAACTGTAAGGTTTCTGGAGTTTTCAGATAGATCCTTACCATAGAAGATCTTTGCCTCGGAGGACTGAACAAAGCGTACACCACCGAGAGTGCCGATCTCACCGTTAAGGATATTTTCAGGCTTTGCATACTTCTGAATATCTACCCACTGACCTTCTGCATCCTGCATAAGGTCAAAAGCTACGTAGGGATGGATAACGGCTACGTATGAGCCATCAATTGTAGGCGCATTCATTGCTCTGAGCTGTGCTGCTGCCTTGAATACGTCGCGCACACGCAGCTTACAGGACTCGTCAAGCTGAGCTCGGCTTGTAACCTCTGTTTCAACACCGTTCTCATCTACTGAGGGACAATAATTTACGTTAGTTCCGCCCATGATCTGATTACGTACTACTGTGTCGACAGTTCTGCCAGCCTGATCGGCAAGCTGTCTTGTTGCTTCTACTACAACGGGGTCAACACTTGTTAACTCAAGCATATCTGTCAGCTCAACGTAGTCTCCGTACTGGTCAACAGTTGCGCTGACGGGTGTTACTGTAAGCTTGCTGCCTGTGGGAGTTACACCCTCTGTTATAGGGCGAATGGCCTTGGGAAGACTGTTGAATCTTCTAAATTCAATAGACTTACCGCCGTTTCTGGGAATAGGACGCTTCTGGGCAAACTGATCAAACACAAGATTAGGGCTTGCAAGCTCAATAAGTGTTTTATCGTAGAAGGTCTTCATTTCCGCAGAAAGTCCTGCATTACCCTCCGTATAAGCATCAGATGATGCTGTATTGGCATTTACATATGCCTCGGTTCCGTTTACAATCTCGCCTGCTGCAAAAAGCTGAAGATCAACCATAGTGTTTCTTTCCATAATTTTTCCTTTCATTTTCAGAATTTAACTTTTGCTCCTTTTTCAACCTTGCGAAGAATATCCCTGATTCCGCCACCTGTTAAATTAGCAACGTTTTTCTTTTCCGATATTCCGCCTTGCTCTCTGAGTCCGTTTTCTTCCGGACGAAGAGCGCCGGAGCGCAGATGCGCAACAGCTTTTTCGTAGCCTGTTTGTTCAGCCTCCAGCTTGATTTTTTCAATAATCTCGTCGCGATGAACAAAGCTATATGCACTCTCCAGATCAACTCCGCACCTGAGCAGCTCTGCAAAAAGAGGATTTTTCAGCTCTGTCTGAAGCTCAAACTTGGGATTTGCTTCTTCGAATGACTTCGCCTCCAAAAGACGAGACCTGCATCTTTTTTGATTTGAATTTTCTTTCGCCTTCTCCTGAAGCATTTTTTTGAGCTTTCTTTTCTTAATCGCACGACGAATTTCCTCGGGAGAACTGTCCTTACAGTCAAGCTCCTCGGAAAGCTCCTGCAAAAGATCTTCGAGCGCCGTTCTCTCTACGTTGCTCTCCTTCTCTTCTGCAAATGTTTCGTTTTCTTTCATAAACCGTGCCTTTCTGCTGTATTTTTGAACTTTGCAAAGTCTGTGCACATTATAGCCTTCTCTTTTCTTCATTTCTCCCCATATTGATGCTTTGTTGCACTTTTGCATCATTCTCCTGAAAACACTTGTAAACCTATGAAAAAAATGATAGAATATAAGTCCATACTTAAGGGTAGGAGGCACACAATGAACGAAAAAGAAATAGGCGAGCTTCGCCGAAGAATAACGCCCGACAAGACAAGTATCCAGAGAATCCGCGGTTGCTACGTTACAGAGCAGAGAGAAATTCTTTCTACTTTTAACTCTTCTCTTGCTATGCTCAATGAAATCGAAACGGAAGAGCTTCTGGCCATAATAAAAAAGACCCTTTCCGGAGGTCTCGGAAAGAATCTTATAGATATTGAATTTTCCACTCATCAGGTTGTTTCAGGAGATGAGCACAAGCTTCTTTCAGAGCTTCGTTCAAGCTCCCTTGAAAATGACGAAGCAGTTGACAAGCTTTACAAAGCCATTATTGAAAGCGTTCAAATTGAAGGCAGCTATCTGATTCTGCTTGCAAGCGATAAATACGACGTTTTCAGCTACGGCGGAGACGGCTCCAAGGACGAGGATTCAGCTACTGTTTTCTCCTATTTCCTTTGCTCCATCTGCCCTATAAAGCTGACCAAGCCTGCTCTCAGCTATTATGGCGATGAATTTCATTCAGTTGCGGCAAATTCCGTTATCTCAAATCCTGAGCTTGGCTTTATGTTCCCTGCCTTTGATGACAGAGCTGCCAATATTTACGGTGCTCTTCTTTATACAAGAAATACTTCCGACAGCCAGGACGAATTTATAGACAAGGTTTTCAAAAGTGAGCCCCCTATGCCAGCATCAATCCAGAAGGAAACCTTTGAGGCTGTCCTTGGAGACACCGTTGCAAACGAATGTAATATGGAAATTGTTCAGGCAGTTCACGAAAAGATCTGCACTATGGTTGACGAGCACAAGGCAGCAAAGGTGCGTGAGCCCCTTCTTATTTCCAAGGCAACAGTTAAAAACGTGCTTACCGACTGCGGTGTTGCAGAAGAAAAAATAACTGCATTCGACGAACAGTTTGATAAAAGCTTCGGCAAAAGAGCCGAGGTTCCTCCCAAAAACATCATCAACACAAAACAGTTTGAGGTTAAAACTCCCGACGTTGTTATAAAGGTTAATCCCGAGCGTCCCGATCTTATTAAAACCGAGATCATCGACGGAACAAAATACATAATGATTCGCGCAGAGGATGAGGTTACCGTAAACGGCGTTAGCATCAATATCACTGAAGAGTAAGTTTAAGCACAAAAAAAGCACTCCTTTCGGAGTGCTTTTAATTTTAAGTATTAGAGATACTTCTTGATAACGTCTGTTGCGTTCTCTGCGGGCATGGAAATTGTCATGAAGCAATTTACGTCGTTAACGAGAGCTGCTACCTTATCAAGGAAGATATCAAACTTTGCAACGTCATCGCGGCAGATCTTAAGCGCGGAGTCTACGTAAAGATCAGTTACGTCGTTGTTGCTTGCAAGAATACCTGCTACGAAACCGTACAGATCCTCAGCATCGTCAATAGCATATTCTTTTGTATTAATAAGTCTGCACTGGGGCTTAACCTCAAATCGGAGTTTATCGCCTTTTTCTATACAAACCACATCACCCTTTGTTGAATCAAGTGACTGATTAACCATCTCAATAAGCTGTTTTGTTTTGCCTGTTCCTTTTACGCCGATAATAACTTTCAGCATGGGTAAGTCCTCCGTTTAATCTATTATTGCCTTTCAGCATTACTACTGATGTGCTTATTATACATTACCCTAACAAAAATTGCAATAGTTTTTATGAAATATTTATAAAAAAGATTAGCTTTTGCATATGTTTCGTAATAGATTATCAACAATACTATTTTAGTATCTTTATGAAAACGAAAAAAATCCTGCATCATAGATGCAGGATTTTATATACTCATTATTACTTAGCCATTCTTGCTTTAAGCTCAGCCTTAAGAGCGTCAAGAGAAGGATCGGGCTTATCAAGAAGAGCAAACATATTCTTCTTATACTCTTCTACACCGGGCTGGTTGAAGGGATTAACTCCGAGTGTATAGCCGGAAACTGCGCATGCAAGCTCGAAGAAGTATACCATATAACCAAATGAATATGCACTTCTGTCGGGAACCTCAACAACGATATTGGGTACACCGCCGTCCATATGAGCATAAAGTGTTGCCTTCATTGCTGTACGGTTGATATCGTGGATCTCTTTGCCTGCAAGGAAATTAAGTCCATCAGAGTTTGCTTCATCAAAGGGAACGCAAATCGTGTCATTTGAGCCCTGAATATCAAGAACAGTTTCAAAGATATTTCTCTGGCCCTCCTGGATATACTGACCAAGAGAGTGAAGGTCTGTTGAGAAGATTACGGATGCGGGGAAAAGGCCCTTATTATCCTTGCCTTCGCTTTCGCCGTAAAGCTGCTTCCACCATTCGCAGAGCATCTGTGCAGAAGGCTCGTATGCAACGAGAATCTCAGTTGTCTTACCGCCTCTTTCAAGCACGTTTCTATATGCAGCATACTTGAGACATTCGTTTTCAGCAAAAGGCTTTGTTGTATATTCGCTTCTTGCATCCTGAGCGCCCTTCATAAGCTCATCAAGATCAACACCTGCAACAGCGATAGGAAGGAGACCTACTGCTGTAAGAACGGAAAATCTTCCGCCTACGTCATCAGGAACAACAAAGGTTTCATAGCCGATCTTATCGGAAAGCTCCTTGAGCTTACCCTTTGCCTTATCAGTTGTTGCAAAAATTCTCTTCTTTGCTTCCTCTTCGCCGTACTTCTTAACAAGAAGATCGCGGAAAACTCGGAAAACAACAGCAGGCTCAGTTGTTGTGCCTGACTTTGAAATAACGTTTACACAAACGTCCTTGCCTTCGCAGATTTTGAGAAGGTCGTTCAGAGCTGAAGTTGAAATGCTGTTACCTGCGAAATAGATATCAGGAGTGTCCTTTGCAACGTTGTTATAAAGATTGCCCTGAATATATTCAATTGCAGCACGTGCACCAAGATATGAGCCGCCGATACCGATAACGATAAGAACGTCGCACATATTCTTGATTCTTTCTGCCGCTGCCTTTATTCTATCATATTCTTCACGATCGTAGTTTACAGGAAGATCGTACCAGCCAAGGAAATCGTTACCTGCGCCATCCTTGTTCTGTACTGTTGCAAGAGCCTTTTCTACCTCGGGGCGAATAGCCTCTACATCCGCATCTGCTACAAAGCCGCGAACAAATTCATTATTAAGTTTAAGAGCCATTATGGGGTCCTCCGTTTACGTGTTTTAACTCATCATTTTTATATTACTACATTTTTATCATTTTTTCAAGGTCTTTTAACGATTTATTTTGCTAAAATATACAGTAATTTTGCCAAAATCTGCAAAGTACTCCCCAGTACGAGATTTTATCTGCATCCTCTGATGCAATTATATCAATTTCTCCTATCAATTGACCATCGCAAAGGTATTTAACGCTGCCTATTTTATCTCCTTTTTTTATAGGAGCAGCAACTGCATCAGGTAAATTTATCTCCTTTGAGATTTTCTTCTCTTTACCCCTTCCGAGAAGCTTTGAAAATTCCGGATATTCCGTTTTTATTGTTTCTACCTCTCCGCCTGTAAGTTTAATCTCACCTGCACTTCCGCCTTCCGCTTTATACGTTGAATACGTGGCAAATCCCCAATCAAGCAGAGTTGCTGCGGCAGCATTTCTTTCATCCCTTGTGGATGATCCCATTATAACTGCAATTAGGTGCATCCCATCCCGCTTGGCTGTTGCGCTGATACAAAAGCCAGCCTTTGAGGTCGATCCCGTTTTTAGCCCCGTTGCGCCTTTATAAAATCTTATCAGCCTGTTAGTATTTGAAAGACCGAACTCACCGCCTCTGATAGAATCCATCCAGATTGTTGTATAATCAAATATTTTCGTATGCTTTGTTATGAGCTCTCTGGATGCTATTGCAATATCTTGCGCACTTATGGTGTGATTTGCAACCTTATCATCAAGTCCCGTTGTGTTTTCAAAATGAGTGTTTTTCATTCCAAGCTCATCAGCTCTTTCATTCATTCGTGCTACAAAGGAAGCCTCGCTTCCTGCAACTCTCTCTGCAAGGGCGACAGCCGCATCGTTTGCACTTGAAACAACAACACATTTGAGTAGCTCGTCGACGCTCATTTCCTCACCCGGCTCAAGAAAAACCTGCGATCCTCCCATGGAAGCTGCATTTTCACTGACAGATATCATATCATTCAGCTTAAGCTCACCACGGTCTATGGCTTCCATAACGAGAAGCAACGTCATAATTTTAGTTACAGATGCGGGTGGTAGCGCTTTTTCTGCATTTTTAGCATAAATAATCTCACCGCTGTCTGCATCCATTAAGACCGCGCTCTTGGCTTTCAGATCAAAAGGCGTATTGTCTTCAACTGCATAACTACTGAAAGAAATTAGTGAAAAAATCAAATTTCCTGTCAAAATCAGGGTGATTATCCTTTTCATTGTATATTCTCCTTAAATTATTTATAACAATATATGTTGTGTTTGGCATAAGTATACCAAACTGTATCTTGACATTGGCAAAGTTTTGTAGTATTATAGTAAAAGCATATACTTACACAGAAAGGAAAATCAACATGAGTGAAGTAACAAAAGATATCCTCAGCGAAGCAACTGTTAACGGAAAATTCCTTATGTATAAGGATCGTCCTCTGGTTCGCGAAGGAAATACTATAATCTATGGTAATATGGACGATGAATATATTCTTTCCCTCATTATTATGAACGAAAAGGAATATATGGGCAAAGCAGTTCCCGATAAGGTTATCGTTCAGGTTATGAAAACAGATCCCTCACTTTCCGATGGTGAAAAAATTGTTAAGCAGGACCTTAAAAACGGTCTTTACGAAGCCTTTGAGCTTGGTATGATCTGGCTCGAAAGACTTATTGCAAACTAAAATCAAACAACATAGAAAGGAAATATAGTCTTATGAAAAAAGTAAGAATTATTGCTTTTGTTCTTGCAGCTGTTATGCTTTTCTCTCTTTGTGCTTGTAGAAAAGACGACCAGACTGATGAAACAACAGCTCCCGAAACAACAGAAGCTCCTGAAACTAAAGCTCCCGAAACAGAACCCGTTACAGAAGCACCTGAAACAGATCCCTCAACAGGCGAGCCTGAATACATCAATCCCCTGACAGGTCTTGCAGCAGGCGTTGACGTTAACAACAGACGCCCCGTTGCCATTATGGTTAACAACGTTAAGGCAAGTCTTCCCCAGTCCGGTATTTCCAAGGCAGACATCCTTTTTGAATGTCTTGCTGAAGGCGGTATCACAAGACTTATGATGCTCTCCACAGAATACGAGTTTCTTCCCAAGGTTGGCTCCGTTCGTAGCGCAAGAGACTACTACATCGACTTTGCTGACGGCTTTGACTCCATCTTCGTTCATGCAGGCGGAAGCACATACGCTTACGACACACTTGCCAGCAGAAACACAGATCACATTGACGGCGTAAACGGTCCCTCTCCTAAGGGCACTTTCGCTCGCGATGCTGAGCGTCTTGCAGCAGGCGTTGCCAGTGAGCACACTCTCTTCATGCAGGGCGGCGAAGCTCTTAAGGCTGCTATCGACTCTCTCAAGTACAGAACTGAGAAGGAAGAGGACGCTGAAGCACCTATGGTATTCAAGCCCTGGGATGAAGTTACAACACTTGGCTCAACTGCAACTCACATCGGCGTAAACGTTTCCAACTACCAGTACGTTGACTACGTTTATGATGAAGCAACATCCACATACCTCCGCTATCAGTATCACGGCGACAAGCACATGGACTGCGATACAGAAACACAGCTTTCTTTCACAAACGTTATCCTTATGTTCAACGACTCCGGTATTATCAACGGCGATGAAAAGAACAGACTCTGGATGGATACAACAGGCGAAGGCGAAGGCTATTACATCACAAACGGTACATATGCATCTATCAAGTGGGAAAAGGAAACAACAGATTCTCCCATCAAGTACTACTACGAAGACGGCACTGAGGTTGAATTCAACCGCGGTAAGACTATGATCAACGTAGTTAACAAGGCTAATATGGATGAGGTTGTTTTCGACGACAACACTGATTCTTTTGAAAAATAATTTATAAAACGAGGTGTTCAACACCTCGTTTTTTATATTTCTATTGCGAAAAAAATCAAATCGTGATACAATTGTCCTATAAACTTTTTTCGGGAGGTTATATGGATTCAAGCTTCCTTTTGTCTTGCGCTCTTGATATCGGCGAGCAGATGCTTATCGGCGGCGCTGAAATTTACAGAGTTGAAGACTGCATCAAAAGAATTTGCACTTCATACGGAATGAAGCGAATCGACGTTTTTACAATAACGTCAAGCATCGTTGCAACCGTTGAAGATAATGAACACAGAAATATTACTCAGACACGCCGCATTTCGTCCTACAAAACGGACTTATCAAAGCTTGACAAGCTGAATCAGCTTTCAAGAGAAATGTGCACCAAAAGACCGCCTCTCGAAGAGGTTCACGAAAGAATAAAGCAAATTAAAAGCTCCAAAAGGTATCCCTTCTGGTTTGAATGTCTAACATACGGCGCAACAGCAGGAGCTTTTACAGTTTTCTTCGGCGGAAGCTTTACTGACGGAGCCGTTTCATTTATTATCGGTCTTATCCTCAGAATGATAGTTTATCTGATAAATGCATCAAAGGTAAATCAGGTATTTTCAAGTCTCATAGCATCCTTTGCTATGTGCTTCCTTGCCTTTATTTGTGTTAATCACATTTGCGGTGATTCTATCGACAACATTGTTATCGGCAATATCATGCTACTGATTCCCGGAGTTGGTCTTACCAATTCCCTTCGCGATCTAATCAGCGGAGATATTATGGCGGGCATGCTCAGACTATGCGAGGTTATTCTTATCGCGCTATCTATTGCAGCCGGATATTTCCTTTCAGCTCTGGTGATCGGAGGTCTGGGACTATGAAAGATATTATTATAAACAGCATAATTCAGGTCCTGATGGGCGCCATTGGCTCATTTGGATTTTCTATCCTCTATAATATCCGCGGCAAAAAGCTTGTCTTTGCTGGACTTGGAGGATTATTCGCCTGGAGTCTATGCCTTATTTTGCAGATATGGTTTGACAGTGAGGTTATCAGATATTTCTTATCGGCAGCGTTCGTTGCAGCCTATGCTGAGGTTCTTGCTAGAGTTATGAAAACTCCCACAACAACCTTTCTCGTTCCCGCAATCATTCCTCACGTGCCCGGCGGCTCTCTTTACTACACAATGAAATTTGCCTTAAATCAGGAATGGTACGCATTCTTCTCAAAAGCATTTTACACGGTTGAGCTTGCTCTCGCTCTTGCAATGGGAATTATCGCGGTTTCTTCTCTCGTTAAATTCTTATTTGCAATTAAATATAAGCTCAAAAAAAAGTCCGCTTAACGCGGACTTTTTCGTTTAACATATTATAATTCGTCAAGCACACCGAGTACAACGATACCAACTGCGGCAATTCCGATAGAAACGTAGTGCTTCCAGGAAAGCTTTTCCTTGAGGAAAATACGGCTCCAGAGAACTGATGCAAGGCAATATGCGGAAATGATGGGAGCAGACATTGCTACGTGCTCTTCATCTGCAAGCGCATAGATATATGCAAACTGACCTGCTGTTTCGAAAAGCGCACCAACGTACTTGGGAGCTTCTCTCTTTGTCTGGAACTTTTCTCTCTTGATGAGAAGAATTGCAAGGCAAACAAGACCACAAGCAAGGAACGTAAGCTCGTATGCAACGTTTGCGCTATCTTCATTGAGCTTCTCAAGAACAAGGCTATCTGCAAAGGTTCCTGCTGCATCAAGCACACAATATATTACAGGAAGAAGAATCGCCAGAACAGACTTGGAATACTTATAGTTTGAAGCTGACTGACGAGCAAGACGAGCCTCCTCGTCCTCTCTGGCTTCTACAAAGCCAAGGCTGATTACACCGATACAAACAAGCGCTGTTGCAATTATCTGAGGAACGCTGATGCCCGCTGTATCACGAGTGATAAGAGACATACCGATAGCCATAACTGCTACAAGTGCGCCGGAAGAGTTGCAGATGGGGGATGAAATGGAAAGCTCGATATAGCGAAGGCCCATATAACCGATAGTCATGGAAAGGATATAAAGAGCAGAAACGGGAAGATACGTAAAGATAACGTCCCATGAAATCTCAACGCCGCCGATGAAAATCTCATACGCTGCGTGAAGACCCATTACAACACCAACTGCTGTTACCATCTTCAGATGGCTTGTTTTGTCATCGCTATCACGACAACCAATCTTTGAAAACAGGTCAGATCCTGACCAACAAATAAGTGCTAAAATTGCAAACCAAAACCAATTCATTATTATAATCTCCTTAAATTTATACTGTTTTAACTGCGATGATATTCAATAATCAAAGTCAGCCGCTCAGATAAAAATAAGGATAGCATTTCTGAATTCGGGTTTCACAAAATGCCAAACTATTCTTCATATTTCCTCACAAGGATTAAATTTCTTTGGTAATTATACATTAAACCAGTTGTAATGTCAACAAACTTTGCTTATTTTTACCAACTTTCGACCATTTTTTCAAGTGTAATCGCTTTTTCAAAAGCTTCACTCACAAACTGCTCCGCTGTATAATCCTTATACATCTCGTGCACGTCCTGATGTACCTCCAAGGACACAGGACCGTTATATCCCACAGACTTTAGACCTTTGGTTACCCTATTGTAATCAACCTTTGCATCAAAAGGCAGCATATGCCAATCGTAGTCTCCAAAATTATCATGCAGATGGACTGCAACCAATCTGTCTCCAAACATTTCAAGCAAATCAAGCTCAGGACAAAGATAGTTATGATGTCCGCAATCGTAGCAGAACTTCGCTCTGACTGAGGGAACGTTATCATATACGTACTGCAAATAATCAATTCGACGAAGATTTTCAAACGCAACGTCAACACCGGACTCCTCTGCCACCTGAACAACCTTTCTGATTCTCTCGATCCCCTTCATATTATATGGAGGTGGAGTGAAAGAGCTGGAAACATGATAAACGACTGTCGGAATCAGAAGCTCTCCGCATACTCTGATAAGTCGGCAGAACTCCTCTGCCATTATATCCCCTGCTTCTCCTTCCTCCCAAATGCAGTTGATATTCCTAAAAGGCAGATGGGCATTTGAAACATACAGCCCTTTGCTTCTTGCATATGATACTGTATCTGCAAGATCCTCGTCGGCAGCCCACATCATTACTGAATCAAAGCCTGCTTCGCAGATCATATCGATTCGCTCATACGCGTCTAAATCAAAACCAAAATACAAAAATATTCCTTTTTTCATACGAAAAAGTATACCACAATATTCGACTTTTGTAAACATTCATTTGTACAATTTACCAAAAAAGGAAAACTGCCGAAAATTTTATTGACAAAACTTTCTCTTAGTAGTATCATAAATATGGTTAGCACAGGCTAACCTTTTAATAGGCGGTTCGGTTAGCACACGCTAACCAACAAACCAAACTAAAGGAGGTTTTCAAAATGAAAACTCTTAAGGATATAAAAATCGGAAAGCCCGTTAAGGTTATCAAGCTTCACGGCGAAGGAGCTGTCAAGCGCAGAATTATGGATATGGGCATCACAAAGGGCGTTGAGCTTTGCATCCGCAAGGTTGCTCCCCTCGGAGACCCTCTTGAAATAACTGTTCGCGGATACGAGCTTTCTATCAGAAAAGCTGATGCCGAGATGATTGAGGTTGAATAATCTACCCTCTCATACTTTATTTTTGGATATCGGTTAGCATCCGCTAACAATAAGGAGATTTTAATGAAAATAACAATTGCACTTGCAGGCAATCCTAACTGCGGCAAGACTACAATGTTCAATGCGCTCACCGGCTCAAACCAATACGTTGGTAACTGGCCCGGTGTTACGGTTGAAAAAAAGGAAGGAAAGATCAAAGGGTACGATGACGTTATTGCAACCGACCTGCCCGGCATCTATTCCCTGTCCCCCTACACTCTTGAAGAGGTTGTTGCCAGAAATTATCTTATAGGAGAGCGTCCCGACGCTATTCTTAACATAGTTGACGGTACAAATCTTGAGAGAAACCTTTATCTCACAACTCAGCTTATGGAGCTGGGAATTCCCGTTGTTATTGCTATCAATATGATGGATATCGTACGCAAGAACGGAGATATCATTGATATAGAAAAGCTCAGCAAGAGAATGGGCTGCAAAATAGTTGAAATTTCAGCTCTTAAGGGCGACGGAATTCACGAAGCTGCTGAAGCTGCTATTGAAGCGGCTAAGCTTGGAAAGATCATTCCCCGCCACATATTCTCGGGTACCGTTGAACACGCCATCGCTCACATTGAGGAAGCAACTGTTCACTCACTCCCCGAGGAGCAGCAGAGATGGTATGCTATCAAAATATTTGAACGCGACTACAAGCTTCTTGAGGACTTTTCCCTCGATGCTAAACGTCTTGAGCACATTGAGGCCGACATCGTTGCAGTTGAAGAAGAGCTTGATGATGACGCCGAAGCAATTATCACAAACGAACGCTACGAATACGTTACAAAGATCGTTGCCCAGTGCCACGTTAAAAAGAATGCAGGTAAGCTCTCTGTTTCGGACAAAATAGACCGCGTGCTTACCAACAGAATACTTGCCCTTCCTATTTTTGCGGCAATAATGCTATTCGTTTACACTCTTTCTATCGGCACGATCGGTGATTGGACGGTTGGATTTATGAACGACACGCTCTTCGGAGAGTGGATAATTCCCTCCGCAGTTACTATGCTTGAGGGCGCAGGATGCGCTCAGTGGCTTATCAGCCTTATTGCTGACGGTATTCTCTCCGGAGTTGGATCTGTTCTTGGATTCGTTCCTCAGATGATCATTCTATTTATTATGCTTTCTCTTCTTGAGGACTGCGGATATATGTCCCGAGTGGCATTTATTATGGATAAGCTTTTCCGCAAGTTTGGTCTTTCAGGAAAAAGCTTTATCCCTATGCTTATCGCAAGCGGATGCGGAGTTCCCGGCATTATGGCAAGCCGCACTATCGAACAGGACCGCGACAGAAAGATCACAATTATGACAACTGGATTCATCCCTTGCAGCGCTAAAATGCCCATTGTTGGTCTTATTGCAGGCGCTCTCTTCGGCGGTAGCTCCTGGGTTGCAACAGCTGCTTACTTTATAGGAATTGCTGCTGTTATTGTTTCAGGTATTATACTCAAGAAAACTAAGCTTTTTGCAGGAGATCCAGCTCCCTTCGTTATGGAGCTTCCTTCCTATCACGCTCCCGTTGCAAGCAATGTTTTCAGAACGACCTGGGATCGCGGATGGTCATTTATCAAGCGCGCAGGAACTGTTATTCTTGCAGCAAGTATGCTCATCTGGATATTTAACAGCCTTTCCTTCGAAGGTGGGCTCCACTATATCACAGGAGACGAAGCTTCCGTTCTGAACGTTATAGGCTCAGCAATTGCCCTTATCTTCAAGCCCCTTGGATTTGGCACTTGGCAGGCAGCCGTTGCAACTATTCTTGGTCTTGTTGCTAAGGAAGAGGTTGCAGGTGTGTTCGGATCTCTCACGTCTATGGCAAGCTCTGATCTTGCATTTGAGCTGATCGAATCAGGAGAATCATCCAAGCTTGCTCTTATAGGCTATGAAATTTTCGGCGGAAACAAGCTTGCAGGCTTCTCATTTATGATATTCAATCTTCTCTGCGCTCCCTGCTTTGCAGCTATGGGTGCTATCAGACGCGAAATGAACAACTGGAAATGGTCTGCAGGAGCAATTGCCTATATGTGCGTTTTCGCTTACGCTGTTTCCCTTATGGTTTTCCAGATCGGATCTCTTATTGCAGGCGGCACGTTCAATATTGCAACAGCCTTTGCATTTATCGTTCTTGCAGTTCTTATCTGGCTTCTTGTCCGTCCCAACAAATTCAACAAATAAAAAGGTTACATATGAACGCTCCAACAATCATCGTTGCATCGATAGTTGCAATTATATTCATAGCTATCGTGGTTAACGAAATCATCAAAAAGAAAAACGGCAAGCACTCCTGCTCTTGCGGATGCGGAGGCTGTGCTTTCAAAGAAAGCTGCCACAAAGAATAAAATAAAAATCTTGCATAGCCTTCTGCTGTGCAAGATTTTTTATTTTTACTTATTTCTTTTATTTATAGCTATAACGCCGATAATGAGAGCAATCGGAAAAAGAGCCCCAGAAAGTATCCCTATCGAAAGCGAATGATCACCTGCAAAAATATCCGATACATATCCGCACATAAATGGGCCAAGAGCACATCCAACGTCGCCACCGAAAGCAAGGAAAGCAAATATTGATGCTCTGCCGGAATATTTTGTTTTTGCAACAGATAGCACACCGGGCCACAAAATACTAATACCTACACCTGATGCTCCTATTGCCAGAAGGCTTATTATCGGAAATGGACTGAGAGCCGCCGTTAAAAAGCATCCAGCTGTAAACAAAGAAAATATCAAAAGCCATTTTCCAAGCTTGATTTTCGATCCTATTATTCCATAAACAGTTCTTCCCAAAGCCATAGTTACCGCAAATAACAGCGGTCCGAGCAGATCACCGGACATTTTTGAAACACCAAGTGCCACTTCAGCATAATATGACGACCATTGTGCCATTATCTGCTCGCTTGCTCCTGAGCACAGCATCAGCACCATAAATGCCACAAAACCTTTGCTCTTAATAAAAACAGAATCTATATCCTCCTGCACCTCGTACGCCAAGTCAGGAACAGGAACTTTACTAAATTTTACCGCGCAAGAAAGTGGAACGGCGGACCAAGCCAACGGAATCAAAAACCACAAGTCATCATCCAATGCATACAACAGCAAGGTTGTTACAATGATAACAAGGGCGTGCCCCCATGAATAAAAAGAATGTAGTAACGAAAGCGACGAGCCTCTTTGATTTTCGCTTGGAATTGCTTCAATCAGAGGAGACATCACCACTTCAGCCATTCCGCTTCCAACTGAATAAAAAAGCGCTGATAAAAGAAACGCCGCCTCCGGCATCATCATATCGGGCAAGACAGCAAGCATTATAAGTCCGACTGCACACAAATACTGACTTGCAACCGCAAGCGTTCTTAGGCTAAGCTTTCCCATAATTTTTACACAGCAAAGGTCCACTAATATCTGAACCGCAAAAGTCATAAAAGTTAAAAAAGCAAGAAAACCCAGCTTCACCTCATATGTACGCCTAAAACAAGCGAACAAAAGCGGAGCCAGGTTTACTGCTATGGCGTGAGTTACAAATCCCATATAACACGCCGATTTGGTTTTTTGATAATTCACTGAAAATCAAACTCCATATGAGGATATTGAAAATCAGCCAAACAAGAACGGAACCACCACTGAAGCGCAGCTGAGCACCATCAACGCTACTAATACAATAGCGATAACGCGAATTACTGTTTTAACTGATTTTTTCTGCATTTCAACTTCACTTACCTTTCTATTCTGATTATTCTATACCGATCTGCATTTCTGCAATATCGGGAATCGTTAAGGGATTGCCCGTTGCAGGAATTTTAATCTTTCTGCATTTTGATGCTCCCTCATATTTTCCAAGTCGTTCTCCGCTAACTGCAAGAATGACCTTCTGATTTTTCTTAAGAGTGAACAGCGTTACGCCTCCTGCTGTTCTCGTTGTCTTTTCGGGAATGAGCGAGGATTTAATAAGGATTCCCTTTCCTGCATCACTACCGATAAGAACCTCGCACGTCTCACCCTCATAAAGCGCTGCTACGATAGGAGATGCTCCGCTATATGCATTGGTGAGCTTTTTACGGTTTGATTTTGTTTCGTATGCTGAAACGGGAATTCTTACACCCTTACCATTTTCAAACACGTAAATAATATGATGCTCAGGCTTGAAGCTATCATTTACAGCCTTTATAAGAAGCGGCTTCTCTCCATCCTCAAAGTCAAGCTTTGCGGGAAGATAATCACCCATAAGCGACGCCTTTACAGGCTCAAACATAGATAATTTCACCTTATAGGTGTGGCATCTGTCAGTTACAACAAACAGATCGTCTACGTTCTGTGCATCCTCGCTGCAGATGATCTCGTCTCCATCCTTCAGTTTATGCTCGTCGTTGCCTCTTAGTGATTGATGAGTTACCTTTTTGAAATATCCGTCTCTCGTGAGCACTATTCGACAATTATAATTCTCGATTTCTTCTTCCTTGGGAGTTTCAACGATATCATCAGCAAATATAAGCTGAGTTTTTCTGGGCTTGGCATATTTCTTTTTGATATTCTTCAGCTGCTCAGCAATAACTGCCTTAAGCTTGATCTCATCAGCAAGGATTTCTTCAATCTCCTTAATCTCAGCGCGGAGATTTTCTATTTCCTTAACTCGATTTATAAGATACTCGTGGTTAAGGTGGCGCAGCTTGATCTCTGCAACGTATTCTGCCTGCATTTTATCAATATCAAAGCCTGCCATCAAATTAGGCACAACGTCTGCCTCTTTTTCTGTTTCACGGATGATCTTTATGGCTTTATCAATATCAAGAAGTATCTTACTGAGGGCTTTCAGCAAATGAAGCTTATCCTTTTTCTTGCCAAGCTCAAAGGTCAGCTCGCGGGACAAGCAATTCATTCTGAATCGTATCCACTCACGAAGAATATCTACAACACCAAGCTGGCGAGGAGAGGAATCTATAAGCACGTTGAAGTTGCAGGAGAAATCATCCTGAAGCGTTGTAAGCTTATACAGCTTTGCCATAAGAGCATCGGGATCAACTCCGCGGCGCAAATCGATCGTAAGTCTGAATCCGTCAAGTCCGATTTCGTCTCGGATATCAGTTACCTCCTTAAGCTTACCCTCTTTAATAAGATCAACTATCTTTTTTATGATAACCTCAATGGACGTTGAATAAGGGATCTGAAGAATATCGATGCAGTTGTTTTCCTTATCATAGCTATATCTTGAGCGCAGACGAACGCTTCCGCGGCCTGTTTCATATATGCTTTTAAGCTGCTCTCTATCATAAATGAGCATCGCTCCGCCTGCAAAATCGGGAGCCTTGATAAGATCAAGCATCTTATCCGTTGTCAGCTTAGGATTTTTCAAGAGGGCGATCGTTCCGTCACAAACTTCGCCAAGATTAAACGAGCATATCTGAGATGCCATACCAACTGCAATACCCATATTGGGTGTTACAAGAACGTTAGGGAAAGTTGTAGGCAGGAGGGCAGGCTCTGTTGTTGAGTTGTCGTAGTTTGGAACAAGATCAACTGCATTTTTATCTATACCTGAGAAGAGCTCGTTACAGATAGGATCAAGTCTTGCCTCCGTATATCGTGAAGCGGCAAAAGCCATATCTCTGCTATACTGCTTACCAAATGAACCCTTTGAATCTATAAAGGGATGGAGCAAGCTCTCGTTACCGCGTGTGAGTCGCACCATTGTTTCATATATAGAAGCATCACCATGTGGGTTAAGACGCATAGTCTGACCAACAATGTTCGCGCTTTTTGTACGGGCTCCGCTTAGAAGTCCCATTTTATACATTGTATAAAGCAGCTTACGGTGGGAGGGCTTGAAGCCGTCGATTTCGGGAATTGCGCGGGAAACTATAACGCTCATAGCATAGGGCATATAGTTTTTTTCAATTGTTTCCGTGATAGGCTGATCAATAGCAGGAGCCTGCGGCAATTCTATCTTTTCCACCTTTTTCTTCTTTGCCATTTACTTTACCGTTCCTAAATTATAGTTATAAAATTCTCTTCCCTTTACTTATCACTAACGTTTATAACAACACCACCGCAAGCGCGGATCATTCTGTTATAAAGCGCGAGAAAATCGTCGCTTTCAGCGGGAAGATTTGCATAGATGATATCAGCCTCTGCATTTTCAACGTCGCGAAGGGCCTTGAAAAGATTATGCATCTGACCCTTAGCATCGTCTGCGGGGCCTATATCTATAACGTATGCATTTTTATATTTATCTGCGTCCTCAGAATAAGCGAGAACGGCAGTTTTTTTCGTTTCTTTATTGACAAAGCTTATAACGTCCTCTCTTGTACCTGAAAGGAGCACAAGCTCTGTTTCGGGGGCATAGTGCTTATATTTCATTCCGGGAGATTCGGGATTTTCACCCGCAGCTGACGGAACCTTTACCGCCTCTGCCACGGCAACATCACCAACCACCTCGTAAAGCTCTCGCGGGATGATATCTCCGGGACGAAGTACTGTACAAACCTCTCCTGTGAGAGAAACGACTGTGCTTTCAACTCCGATCTCAGACTGCCCGCCATCTATTATCATTTCAATTCGTCCGTCCATATCTCTCATAACGTATTCTGCTGTTGTGGGAGAGGGAGAGCCTGAAAGGTTGGCAGAGGGTGCGGCAATCGGCACACCTGACACACGGATAAGCTCCCTTGCCACCGGATGTGCGGGGCAACGGACTGCAACGGTTTTAATTCCGCCCGTTACAGAATCGGGGACTACGTCCTTTTTAGGAAGAACTACTGTGAGTGGACCGGGCATAAAAGCCTTTGCCAGCTTATAATAGTCTTCATTTGTATATGCAATTTTCTCCGCATCCTCAGGAGAGGATATATGAACTATGAGAGGATTATCGCTTGGCCTGCCCTTTGCTGCAAATATTTTTGTTCCCGCATCAGGATCAAGGGCGTTTCCGCCCAAACCGTACACGGTTTCCGTAGGAAATGCAACAAGCCCTCCGCAACGAAGGATCTCTCCTGCCTTTTCATAAACTTCTTTTGAGGGGGTTACTAATTCTGTTCTCAATTTTTTCACCTTTAGTATGAGGGCGGAGAGGATTCTCCGCCCCATAATAAATTTTTAAGCGTTTGACTCGCCCTTCAGCTTTTCAGCTGTGTCAGCTGTTGCAAGGGCATCTATAACTGACTCTATATCTCCGTTTACAAAGGAATCAAGGGTATACACCGTAAGTCCGATTCTATGGTCGGAAACTCTGTTTTCGCGGAAATTATACGTTCTGATGCGCTCGCTGCGGTCTCCCGTTCCAACCTGAGAACGACGCTCGCTTGCGATCTTATCAGCCTGCTCTCTCTGCTTGATATCAAAGAGCTTTGCACGAAGAAGCTTCATTGCCTTATCCTTATTTTTAAGCTGACTGCGCTCGTCCTGACATTCAACAACAATGCCCGTGGGCTTATGAATGATTCTGATTGCGGACTCTGTTTTATTGATATGCTGTCCACCTGCTCCGCTTGATTTACAGGTTTCAATGTCCAGATCGCTCTGGTTGATCTCAACCTCAACGTCCTCGGCTTCGGGAAGAACTGCAACCGTTGCAGTTGACGTATGAATTCTTCCTGAAGATTCCGTTTCGGGAACTCGCTGAACTCTATGAACGCCTGACTCGTATTTAAGACGGGAATATGCTCCTTCGCCATCTATCATAAAGGATATTTCGCGAAATCCTCCAAGGCCCGTTTCATTTGCGGAAATAAGCTCTGTTTTCCATCGCTTACTTTCAGCGTACATAGAATACATACGATAAAGAACGCCTGCAAAAAGGGCTGCTTCATCACCGCCTGCACCTGCACGGATCTCAACCACAACGTTTTTATCGTCGTTTGGATCCTTAGGGAGAAGCAATATCTTCAATTCCTCTTCAATTCGGACAAGCTCATCCTTACCGCTATAATACTCCTCTGCGGCCATTTCGCGCATTTCGCTGTCGGTTTCCTCTTCCATAATCTCCTTAGCACCCTCAACGTCTGCTAAGGTCTTTTCATACTCAGCATACTTCTCTACTATGGGTGAAAGGTGCTTATACTCTCGCATCAGCTTTTTATAAAGATTGTTATCGGAAGCCGTTTCTGGCAATGCAAGTCTAGCTTCGATAGAGAGGAAATTCTCTTTAACTTCTTTAAGCTTATTTAACATTCGTTTTAATTACTTACAAAAAGCAACGAAGGCCTTATGTGTTTCGTAAAGGTCGCCCTTGGAGATAACTTCAAAGGGAGCGTGCATAGAAAGAACGGGAACACCAACGTCAATTGTATCAATATTGCAGTTGGATATGTATTTAGCAACTGTTCCGCCGCCGCCAACGTCTATCTTACCAAGCTCGGCTGTCTGCCAGAGAACGTCATCACCAAAGAGATCTCTAATAGTACCGACAAACTCAGCTGTTGCATCATTTGTGGAATACTTACCGCCAGCACCTGTGTACTTATTCATAACCACGCCACAGTTTACAATTGCGGAATTACGCTTTTCATACACCTCGGGATAAAGGGGATCGTATGCTGCGCTAACGTCAGCAGAAAGGCACATAGACTTGGAACGGCAAACGTAAGAATCAGCTCCCGTTACAGCGCAAAGCTCATCGATAAGGTCAGAAAGGATCCAGCACTGCATACCCGTGGGGCCATCGCTGCCTGTTTCTTCCTTATCTGCAAGAACGCAAATTACTGTATGCTCGCTGTCATCTGTTGCCCAGAGAGCTGTGAGCGCAGGATATGCACAAACTCTGTCGTCGTGTCCGTAGCCACCGAGAAGCCATCTGTCAAGACCTACGTCAACGCTCTTTCCTGCGGGAACTGCGCAAAGCTCTGCACAGATAAAGTCGCTTTCTACGATGCCATACTTTTCATTGAGCATAGCCATAATATTGAGCTTAACCTTTTCGTCAACCTTAGTTACTGTGCCATCCTCTTCATAGAAGGGTGTAGAACCAACGAGAAGATTGAGGCCTTCGCCTGAGAATGCGCTTCCGAGAGGCTTCTTATTCTGATCAGCGCTGAGATGAGGCAGAAGATCTGTAATAACGAATACGGGATCGCCGGGCTCTTCACCGATATTGATCTCGATCGTTTCTCCTCCACGCTTTGTTACTACGCCGTGAAGTGCAAGCTGGATCGTGGGCCACTGATACTTTCTGATACCGCCATAGTAGTGTGTCTTAAGATAGCCAAAACCGCTATCCTCGAAGAGAGGGTGCTGCTTGAGGTCAAGACGGGGGCTATCAATATGAGCTGCGCTGATACGAACGCCATTATTAAGGCTTTCGCTACCAACTCTGAACGCAAAAATCTCTTTGCCACGATTGTTAAGGTAATATTTACCGCCTGCTACAACCTTATCGCCGAGAGAATATTCTGTATATCCTCTATCCTTGAGCATCTTGATCGTTGTAATTACAGCTTCTCTTTCTGTCTTTGAGTTGTCAAGATATTCTGCATAACCCTTAGCATATTCTCTTGCTTCGTCAAGCTCCTCAAGAGTTCTAACGTCAAAAACATTTTTCTTAGTATAGAAAAGCTCCTCACGAAGCATTTCGCCCTTTGTTTTGTTTTCCATTTCCATTTTTATTACCTCCATTGATTTTATACTTTATAGTACAGCCTATCATAGATTTCGGCCGCTTTGTTTACTTTTTTAACGTAGTTCTTCGTTTCCTTAAACGGAATATCCGTCAGCTTTTTCGCCCCGTCTGCATCCACAGCCTCACCGAGCCAATCATCCACGTTTCCTTCGCCTGCATTATACGCGGCGTATACCGTGTCCCAGCTACCGTATTTCAAATACAAATAAGAAAGATAATACGTTCCGTATTTTATATTTGTTTCAGGATCGTATAACATTCCTTTATCAAGAGTTTCCTTCGTAAGCGTTGTAAGCCAGTTGAAAGTGTCCGGCATCATTTGCATAAGCCCAACCGCGCCCACCTCGGATACGGCACCGGAATTATATCCGCTTTCAGTTTTTATAACTGCATAGACTACGCTTTCCGGAACACCATACTGAGAGGCATATTTTTCAACGTATTCTTCAAACTCCTTAGGATAAGCTTTTCGCTCATACTTATCATAAAAGAAATCAAACAGCAGCCCGCAAATGATGGATAATATCAATATGACTACTATAACTACGCTTCGCATCAGCGCATCCTTATATCTCATATCAAATCTCCTTTATTTTCTATTTATCAAGCTCAAATCGTTCTGTTATTTCCTTGATCTGCTTTATTATATCTGCTTTGCCGTCGTTTACTATCTCGCAATCGCACAGCTCTCGAAGGCGCTCCGCCGTAATCTGAGTTGAAAGGCGACGTCGTGCTTCAAACTCGGGAATATTATCACGGCTGACGATTCGCTCTATCAGGATTTCTTCAGGCGCTGTTACACAAAGCTTGATATCACAATAATAATCAAATCCGCTTTCAAAAAGAACGGGAGCATCTATTATTGCTGCTTTCTTGCCCATCTTTTTATATTCACTAAGAATTCGCAGAGTTTCTGCAAGTATGTATTTATGGGTTATCTGATTAAGCATCTGAAGCTTTGATCCTGCGCCCTCGGCAAATACCATATTTGCCAGTTTTCTTTTAATAAGATTTCCTTCTTCATCAACGATTGAAGAACCAAAGGCTGATACAAGCTCTCCGACACATTCTGTTCTGGCGCCGCCTGAGATTATATCTCTGTACACTGCATCGGTATCAACAGAGGGAATCCCGAAAAGAGAAAACATACGACTGACGTATCCCTTGCCTGATCCGCTTCTGCCGCAAACTCCGATAACCTTCAACCCGTTTATAATCATACAGTCTCCAGCTTTCCTGTTTCAGCAGAACGATATGCTGCCTCCATTACTGCCTGAATATGCGCAGCATCGTCAAATGACGGAACACACTTCTTGCCTTCAGCAACGGCAGAAAGGAAATTATACATGCTTCCAACGTGGCCTCTGAGCCATCCGATAGGCGCCTTAACTCCGGGGAAAACTCCTCCCGGCGCGGCATATCTTCCGCAGCACTCGATTTTCGTATATCCACGAACGTTTTCAGGTGCTGTTGCATCGTAAAACCAAAGGAAGTTAGGATCCATAAGATCGAATTTGATGCTTCCCTTTGTTCCAAATATTTCAAATGAGTGGTCATCGTTTGTGCCGTGCATTATTTTGCCAACGGAAATTGTTCCGCATGCACCGCATTTCAGACGTGCAGTCATATAAAATGCTTCATCGGCGTTTGTTTCCCAAGTTGTTCCGTCCATTCCTGCTCTTGTTTTATATGCGATCTGGGACATTCCTGAAACTGCTTCAAATTCACCGCAAAGATAATAGATAAGGTCAATTATATGCGAACCAAGGTCAAACAAAACTCCGCCTCCGCAGATGTCCTTATTCTGCTTCCAGCCTGCAGGCTTATTGGGATCAGCAGAGCTGCTATGCAGAAATGCTCCACGGAAAGAAAGAACCTCTCCTATCTTCCCTGCCTCAACAAGCTCCTTCGCTCTTATCACGGGAAGAAGGAATCTGGTGTTGAAAACAACTGCATTTGTTATTCCCTTTTCTTTGGCCAGCTCTGCTATTTCAGCAGCTTCAGCCGCAGTTGTGCACAGAGGCTTTTCGCAATATATATGCTTTCCTGCCGCAATTGCCTTCTTAAGCGTTTCATAATGAGCTATATTTGGAGTACATATATCAATAACGTCTATTTCAGGATCAGCTATCATTTCGTCCTCGTTCGCATAGGCCTTGCCAACGCCATACTGAGCGCACAGCTCTTCCGCTCTCGAAATATTTCTTGTGCAAATGCCCTTCACCTCAGCCTCAAAGCTCAGGGGACTATAAAAATATTTAAGATTTGCAATAGAATATGCATGGGTTTTACCCATACTTCCAAATCCGAGAATACCTATCTTCATAACTGTCCTCCATTTTATTTATGCATACTTAGCCATCCTATTTATGATACCATACTTTTGATATTTTTTCAAGCATTATAAGCTTAAATATACATAATAAATAATACATTCACTAAAAATCTTCAGATACGTCATAAAAAACAACACTTCCCGTGTCCATTCTCACAGCAACATTCAGTCTTCCGTTGCTGAAATTTATTTGATACAGGGCAACGTTATTTTCCACACCTTCCGATTGCACGGTTGAATCGTTTGCCTTCATCCTTCTCGGCATATTTCTGAAGGCGAACCTGAGCGCTATTCGCTGACAATCATCAAGAGTATATTTAGGATTTTCCGCTTTGCACTCATATATCAGATAGGTTGGATGCATACTAAAAGCATCCAGCTCAATATAAACGTTTCTCGTATAGCACACGATAACACCCTCTTCTCCGCTAAATCGGGATACTCTGGTATTTACACCGCTGTCTAATATGGATTTTACTGCCTTTTTTGCATCATTTTGCTTTCTTTCGTTATATTTTACGCCACCATAATCCTGATCTGTATCTGCCGAAAATACATCCGCATTAAATGCAATATTTTCTGCAATTGCGTAAATTTTGCCAGCACCATAGATAGAACACAACATAAGAAATACCAGCACTGTTGCCGCTCGGTTTTTAATCCTGTTTCTCCTCATATACCACTCCTATTTTCAAACGGAAGCAATATTATTTTCTCTTGATTTTCACAAAAGCAAACAAGTTATATTGAGGGCGATATTCTTATATATGTTTTGTTTGACAATCACAGATATTTTTGATATAATATTTTGTAATGTGTTTTTTGAAAGGAGTTTTTTATGAATAATATTTTCCCAAGACTCCTTGGCAACCATGCAATAAAAGAGCTTTGCGGCAAAGATATCCTTTCAGGAAAGCACTCTCATGCATATATTATAGAAGGCGCTGAGGGCAGCGGCAAGCACACAGCTGCGCTTCAGATCGCTATGGCTATTCTATGTGCAAAAAAAGGAAAAAACGACGAGACACTCCCTTGCGGATCGTGCCCTTCCTGCTCTAAAATCGAAGCAGGATATTCCACCGACGTCCAGTACGTTAACAGAGGCAGCGCTGCTACTATTCAGGTTGACGTTATAAGAAATATGCTTCAAGGCGTCAGCTATCCTCCCGATGACGGAGACTATAAAATATACATAATCGAAGAAGCCGAAAAAATGAACGACAAAGCACAGAACGCTCTACTTCTCACATTGGAGGAGCCTCCCGCTCACGTCATATTCATCCTGCTTACAACTGATGCACTTTCGCTTCTTGAAACTATCCGAAGCAGAGCTCATATTATTAAAACAGAAAGCTTGTCTGCTCCGTTTATTCTCGAAAACCTGAAAAAGCTCCGATCAAGCGGCAAAATAACCGAGCGCGATGAAGAAAAGCTTAAAATTGCAGCATCAGCATCATCCGGTTCCCTTGGCTGTGCAATAACGCTATGCAACAAATCCGAAGGCTCTCCGATTCTCAAATTCAGAGAAATAGCAGATCGTCTCGTATATCACCTGTTATATGCAGGATCAGCCGATGCTGTCAGCTTCTGCCGCGGACTTGATTATAAAAGAGCTGAATTTGAAAGTATTCTATACTTTTCTATGACAGCTGTAAGAGATTATATTGCTCTTAAAAACGGAAATGAATCAACCCTTTTCTACACGGACATTGAAAAAGCTCGTTCAGAAGCAGTTAAAACAACGATTCCACGTTTGCTTAGTATTTACAAGCTGCTGGAATCAGCTCAGGAAGACATCTGCCGCAGAAACGCTTCCGTTTCAACGGTTTTATGCACTCTTGCAGCTAACGCATGGAAAGAAAACAGATAATTAAAACAAAGGATATATATTCACAATGGAAAATCAGAACAATAAAGATATAGAACTGGAAGAAGAGCTTCCCTCAGAGGTTGAGGTTGTCGGAGTTAAGTTCAAGTCAGCCGGCAAAACCTACTATTTTTCTCCGGAGGGCATGAAGTTTAATCTCGATGATAAAATCATCGTTCGAACCTCCAGAGGAATTGAATTCGGCTTTGTAGCAGCTGAAAACAAGATGGTTTCCTCCTCTGAAATCGTCCCCCCTCTTCGTGAGGTTGAAAGACTTGCCACAAAGGACGACGTTCAGCGCTACGAATCAAATAAGCAGCTTGAAAAGCAGGCATTTGACACCTGCCTTCAGATGATTTCAAAGCACAATCTTGAAATGAAGCTTATTGAGGCTGAATACACATTTGACAACAGCAAGCTTCTCTTCTATTTTTCAGCAGAAGGAAGAGTTGACTTCAGAGAGCTTGTTAAGGATCTTGCAGCTATCTTCCATACAAGAATTGAGCTTCGCCAGATAGGTATTCGTGATGAGGCAAAAATGATGGGCGGAATCGGCGTTTGCGGCAGACCTTTCTGCTGCTCCACATTCCTTTCTGATTTCGTTCAGGTTTCAATAAAAATGGCAAAGGAACAAAACCTCAGCCTTAACTCCGCTAAGATCTCAGGCACTTGCGGCAGACTTATGTGTTGCCTTAGATACGAAAACGACGTTTACGAGGAAGAGCTCAAAAGAACTCCTCCTGTTGACAGCAAGGTTAAAACCCCTGACGGAATCGGTTTTGTTCGAGAAATCGCTCCCCTTACAGGAATTTGCAAGGTTGTTATCCCTGACAAAAACGGAGAGATCATCAAGAGCTTCCATCGCGATCAGCTGACTGTTCTGCAGAAAAAGGCTAAAAACGATAAGCCTCAGAACACAGATAAGTCTGTCGAGGAATAATTTTTAAGTTATTTTATGGTTTTTTTGAAAAAACCCTTTTCAAAGCATATTAATTGTGCTATAATCTTCTAAACAAAATATACGGAGGTATCTTACAATGGCATATGTAATTTCCGATGAGTGCATCGCTTGCGGTGCTTGCACTGAGGCATGCCCTGTAAGTGCAATTAAGGAAGGCGATTGCAAGTACGAGATCAACGCTGACGAGTGCATCGAGTGCGGTGCGTGCGCAGAGGCTTGCCCTGTTGACGCTCCTGTTGCTGAATAATTAAAAATTTCGGTACATAAAAACGGGGTTGTTGCTTTTTGCAACAACCTTTCGTTTTGTATACCCAGGAGGCTTTATGAAAAATATTCCCCTTC
>JAZORY010000030.1:0-11846 GCA_045656825.1 Candidatus Avispirillum sp. | reverse complement strand
ACCTTGGGATCAAGCTCGTTGATGAACCAAGCAATTGCAAATGACATGATGTATGACGCGGGACCAACTACAACGGCGAAGAGGATTGTGTTCTTCAACGCTGTGATGAAGAGGTCGTCATTAAGGAACAGTGTGATAAAGTTCTGGAATCCAACAAAGTTCGGTGTCTGAAGGAGGTTCCAGTCCGTAAAGCCTACGAAAACGGATGCAAATACGGGGATAACTGTGAACACGAAGAACAGAATCATAAAGGGGATAGTCATAAAATATCCGGCTTTATACTGTTTCATCAGATGCCATGTCCACTGCGCTTTGCTCATATTATGCACCGCAACAGTTTCTTTTTTCTTTGACATTTCTCTTTCTCCTGTTTGAATTTTTAAGTAGGAGCAGTGGCTTGAGCTCCGCTTCTGGCGATCCGGGAGCTTCAAGCCGTTCCTCCTGATTTATTTTTTGCTTATATAATAACTATATAATAATAAGGAAGAGTTTTTACTGCTCTGTCCATTCCTTATAGGAGAGTTTTGTTGTTCCGTGGTTTACTTCCTTTTCCCACTTTTCGTGAGAATCAACGGAAACGTTGTGTTCTTCCATCCAGTTTCTGAATGTGTACTCAGCATCTTCGATATCTCTGATAGCTGTGTTATCAGCAACGTCTGTGCCACGCTCGGAAGCCCAATATGCTCTCCACTCAGTTGTTGTTTCAAAGCCTGTGTAATCCTTGATTGCAGACCACTCATCGTCGATCATAAGATCGAACTCTTTTCTCTTTCTTGTGATTTCCTTATTAATATCGGAAACGTAGGAGAGAAGCTCATCAGAGGGGTCAGCACCCTGAGTTGTTGCAGAGTTGAAGGCGAAGGATACGTAACGAGATACGAAGTAGTCTCCGGGGAAGTATTCGATTGCGAATGTATCAGCGAATACCTTCTGGAGAGTCTTGTATTCGTTTTCTGTCCATGTAAGCTCTGCCATTGCTTCGATATTGGAAAGCGCCTGCTTACCGGAAGGACCGAGGAGTGCTACCATTTCGTTCGCATAGTCTACCTGATAGTCCTTGTCGGAATACCAGTCAAGGAAGTCCCAAGCAAGCTCTTCGTTTTCACAACCTCTGGGCATTACTACACCGGAAATGAAGGATACGCAGGAGTGGTCAACCTCACCTGTTTCCTTATTAAGTGTACCGGGGATCTCATAGAAGCCCCAAAGTCCTGAAATTTCAGGAGCGAATACCTGAAGTGTGTTATAAAGGTCGAGACCGGAAACGATAACGGGCATCTCACCTGTCTTGAAACGGTTAGAACCGTCGAAGTTTACAGGGAGAGAATACTGTGTGAACATATTGCACATGTACTCGAAGGAGTCAAGTGCGAGAACGGAGTCAAAGTTATTTGCCATACCTTCATCTCTCCAGTAGGAACCGCCCTGCTGATAGAGGAAGAGGGAGAAGTCCTGAGCCATACCGATTTCCATGTTGTTGAACTGGAGAACGGGAACCATGGACATCATATCATCCCATGTTTCAGGAACGCTGAGTCCAAGCTGGCTGAGGATATCGTTACGGCAGAACATAAAGTAAGGAACCTGACCTACGGGAACCGCATATGTTTCACCGTAAAGTGTGATCGGAACCTTTGCAGATTCGGAGAATCTGGACATTACTTCATCGAATGTATCAAATTTATTAAGAGGAACGATCGCTCCGCGGATTGCCATTTCCATGGGGGACTGAGAGTCGATGGAAACGTCAGGACCAACGCCTGCGAGAACGGACTGGAGAAGAACGCCGCCTGCTGTAAGCTTAAGCTCAACAGATGCGCCTGTTTCTCTTGCAAAGCCGTCATTGATAAGGTTCTTGATGATCTGAGCCTGATCTCGACCGGAGGATGTCCAAACCTCAAGAGCACCTGCTTCGCTATCTACACCGATAGAGTTGTAATCAGCATAGAAGCTTGCGAAGAACTTCTGCATTTCATAAAGGAATGCCTGCCAGCCGCTTGCGTTTGCAACGGGAAGCTCACTGCCTGCGGGCTGGATCGTGATATAGTCAATCTCAACGAACTGACTGGATACGTTTGTCATCCATGTACCGAGGGATGATACCCACTCCTTGAGAGAGCCGAGGTTTGCTGCGATCTCAGCTTCATCAGTTGCCATTCTTTCAACAAGAACTGCAGCCTGCTCAAGTGTTGCTGTGTTATCGGACTTAAGTCCGTTCATTTCTGAAATGTAGTCAACTGCGCTTTCAAGTGCAATTGCCTGACCGCCGAGGTTTACGATAACCTCAGGCATGATACGACTGAGACCGTAGTCGCGGTTTACGTCAGGATCGTTACCTGTAAGCTTAAGGATGCTCATGTAGTCGTCGTTAAGATCGTCGATGATCTGGTCAACGCGGCGGATGATCTCTGCCATATTACCAAGAGTTACTTCAAGCTCGATAACGTATGTTTCGCCCTTTTCAAAATAGAACTGGAATGAATCATATCCGTCTGTAAGGGGAGCTACCTGCCAGTCGCTGCTGTAATCAAAACGGAGGTTCTTCGCTTCTTCGAAGGGATACTCGCCGTTGATCTTGATGCTTCTGGATGTGTACATACCGTTGATAGCATCCTGTCTGTATCTTGTTACGATATCGTAAAGACCGGATGCATCGCAAGTGAATTCATATCTGATCCACTTTCCGGGGCTTGTCCACTTGTCTCCACCAATTGTGTTTCTCTTAATAAGAGTTGTATGCTGGGGACTTGTGATAGCAGAGGAAAGATCGTAGATAGGATAGATCATTATGGAGCTTGCGCTTGTGGGCATTTCTGCCTCGATGAAATATCCTTCTCCTTCAGCTGCCTTATAGCCCTTATCCTTATACTCCTTGAGGACGTCCTCGTAGGAGCGGAGCTTTTCAACAGAATGGATCTTTACGGAAGCAATTGCTACGTCCTCACGAACGCCCTGAAGAGAGATAACATTCTCGCCTTCGTTCATATAGAACTCAAGGGGAGTTGTGTAGTGTCCGTAGAAGTCCTTCATTGTGTATGTTTCCCATGTAGCAACTGTGCTCATGTCAGGTGCAAGCTCGTTTCCAAGAACGTCAAGAGGGAACGCATCCTCTCTTGTTTCACCTGCGTACTCATATACCCATGTTCTCTGCATGGAGATATAACGAGCTTCGCTATAAGGGATAATTCCGTTGAGTCTGAAGAGTCTTTCGATATCAGCCTTGGACTCATCAACTGCGGAATATTCGAAAGTTACAGTATACCAACCGGATTCGGGAACGTCGAACTTCCAGGAAACTGTGCCTTCAGCGGGAGTTACAACAGCTTCAACGCCGTTAACCTTTTTAACTTCCACCTTAACGTCAGTATTTTCAGCGTCATAGTCAGCGCCGTCAACTGTTGTTTCAAAGTCGCCCCAATCTTCGTCGGTCTTGTCCTTATCCTCTACGTAGCCGTACTTGGATTTGTACGCCTCGTAAGTGATAAGACTCATAGACTCAGCCATTTCCTGGAGAGTCTCATTACTATCGATGATATCACTCTTATCACCGACTGCCGAACTGCCGGTGTTTGCAGCACCAACCGTCAATCCGGAGCCAATCAGCATCACAGCAGCCATAAGCAGCGCTATCAGCTTTTTGGTCTTTTCTTTCATAGTACCATTCCTCCTGAACTATTATTTACGCAACTAAAAAATTGCAAAAATGTTTAGCGTTTTTCAACGCGTTTCCTCCGCTTTCCCCGCTCTTCGAGCAGCGTCGCGGATCAGGGCACAAAACTCTGTTTTATCCCCATAATATATACAAATATTATACTCCGATGCCCATTGTATGTCAAGTTTTCCAACATATAATATACTTATATATAGACGGCCGTTTTTTTGGTATTTTCTGCTTTTAATTTACATTATTTACATTAATTGGATTTGTTCACATTTGCAAATCGCACTCGACGCCCGCACCCAATGCTTTCGGTAAATATCACTTACTTTTTTCGCGAAAATACTGTTATCAAAGGCTTTTTCATCCCCAAAATATAGTGTGCAGAATGTATTTTGTAAATTACTTTTACCCAAATTGTCTTTATTTCTAAACTATGAATTTTTTGTAAATGTAAAAAAGTAGGGCTATTTTTTGTGAATTTTTCACAGTTTTTGGGGCGATTTTTTTCACCTTGTACGACTTCAACAAATTATTAACAATCCGTAAATATTATATCTATTTTTTGTGAATTCTTAGATTTCCGAGCGAATTACACAGGATTTTGCCTCTGTATCTTTGTTTTTTGCAACCGTTCCCGACTTACACAATCAAGCCACAAAATCATGGCGTATTTTTTATAAAATTGTTACTTTCGGGTAAAATAATCGCATCAGCTATTGCAATTCTGTTGATTTATGATATACTGATAATAGAAAAATAGCTGCATTTTTGCAGTTAGTAATAAAAGGAGACCGATTTTATGAGAAACGAAGAAAAGCGCGTTAGTATTTTTAAGGTAGTTGCAATTTCAGCAGCAGTTGCTCTTTTCATATTCGCAGCACTTGTTGTTCTCTACAAGTTCTTTAAGAAGTACTTCAAGATTTCTTTCGATTGCGGTGATTGCGATTCCTGCTATCAGGATTGCTTTGGCAGCGACTTCGATCCTCTTTGCGATTGCGATGAGGACTATGCTCCCGAGTGCACACTTTGCGACGAAGCTGACGAAGAAGAAGCTGAGTAATATAGCATTACCAAAATAGCGTCCCCGGCCACTCACGGCCTGAGAGAGACATGCTAAATGAAAATTCGGGGCCCGCGAGGCCCCTTTTCATTTTATAACCTTATATTTTATAACCTTATATAGAAAGGATATTCTGAAATGAAAAGAAAAATAACCGTCATCCTCGCTCTTCTTCTTGCCTTTTCGCTTTGCTCATGCAACAAATCCCAAAACGGCGAAGAGCAGGCAACAACCACAGGAGACTGGAGAAATACAATAGAATACGAGGGAAGCTTTTTCGTTGACAGCAAAACGAAGCTGCTCTACGCTCTTGATAAGGGCACTATAACCCTTTGGAATAATTCAGGCGACGGAAGCGTGCTTCAGGTGCTCGATTACAACTCAGCAGAATCAGCAGCCATCGAAAGCCTTGAAATAAAAGACGTTAACGGAGACGGGGCAAACGATATTTCCACAATCTTCTCCGAAAACGAGGAAGGCAAGAAATACAATCTGTGGCTCTGGGATAGCGCAAACGGCAAATATAAAGACCTCAACGGATACCGAAAGATAAACGATCCCGTCGTGTCAGAGGACTTCTCAACGATCACAGGAACGCTTGACAGAGGGATTTTCGGCATAGTCGAATCCATTTACACCTTCACGGAAGAGCTTTCACTTGAGGAAATCTCCGTTTGTGTTTCAAATGCAGATGAGGTTGCAAAAGGCATCACCACTGCATTAAATCTCCCCGAAGCAAAGCAGGCGGAAGGAGAGGCATTCATTCAATCCACAAAATGTTCCGTTTATACCGCAGACAACAAAGCGTATATAGCTCACACTCCCAATGGTTATTGGTACGTTGACATCGGCTGCGTTGGCGCATATAAAGCTATCAGCGACAATAACGGAGCCTTTGAAGCAGGAGTTTACGTTGACGAAGCAGGAGAAATCACAGACGTTTGCGCAACTATATACGAATGCAATATCGAAGAGCTGACCATCTCCGAAACGTCCATCGGAAACATACTTCCCTGCTCTTACGACGAGGACGGCAACGTTCTGCCCTCAAACGACCTTGCGATCGACGCCTCCCACGGAGAAGTAGCCAAGGGATTTACGATCGAGCGCAACGGGGAAACACTTTGTCGTATGCTTAAGTCTGACAATTCCACCTACTATTGTCTCGATCCCGATCTCTCAGGAGACAACTACTATTACGTGGTTTCACTTAACGGCGAATCAAAGCTTGTAGAAAAAACCGCGAGCAATTTCTACTTAAAATAATTAAGAAGGTGCCCCATTGAAATACAATTACCATACACATACCGCAAGATGCAACCACGCCTCCGGAACAGATCTTGAAATAGCTTCCGCCGCACACGAAAACGGGGTGCGTGAGCTTGGTTTTTCCGACCACGTTCCGCAGCCGGGCTTTGAAGGCGTTTTCGACTCTTGGTTTCGTATGAAGCCTGCAGAAACAGCTGAATATTTCGCTTCTATCGAAGCCCTCAAGGAAAGATTCGAGGGAAAAATGAACGTCCTCTCAGGCTTCGAGGTTGAATATTATCCTGAGCATTTTGATGCGCTCTGTGAGCACATCGCTCCATTTAAGCCCGACTACCTCATCCTCGGTCAGCACTTTGTGAACAACGAATACGACGGCGTTTACGTAGGCTCCCCAGGATGCGACGAAGAAAACCTTTTCAGATACGTTGATCAGGTAGAAAAAGCCCTCAGAACAGGACTTTTCACATACCTTGCTCATCCCGATCTTCCCAATTTCAGCGGAAGCGAGGATGCTTTGAAAAAAGCATTCCTTATGCTTTGCAAAATCGCAAAGGCAGCAAACGTTCCTGTTGAGTGCAACCTTCTCGGGCTTCAGGGAAACAGATGGTATCCTAAGAAAAGCTTCTTCGAAGCAGCCGCCGAGGTTGGATGTCAGGTCGTTCTTGGACTTGACGCCCATTCCCCCTCAGCATTTAATTGCGAAAAGGATGAAAAATTTGCTCTTGAAATGCTGAAAGATTGCGGTATAATACCAATAGAAAAGCCAATCCTAAGGAGACCCTTTTAATGAACCACGAAAACATCATCCTCATCGGTATGCCCGGATGCGGTAAAAGCACTTTGGGAGTGCTTCTTGCCAAAATTCTGCTCAAAGGCTTTGTAGACACCGATCTTATAATACAGGAAAAAGAAGGCAAAGAGCTTTATAAGATAATTGCAGAAAAAGGCAGAGATGCCTTTGCAGAGATAGAAAACAAGATAGTTTCTCAGATAACCTTCAAAAACTGCGTTGTTGCAACAGGCGGCAGCGTTGTTTTCGGAGAGGACGCCATGAAAAACCTTAAGGCTCAGGGCACCGTTGTTTATCTGAAGCTTCCCCTCAGCGAAATAGAACGCAGAGTTCGAAACATCAAGACACGCGGCATCGTTATGGCGCCGGGAATGACTCTTGCAAACGTTTTCGAGGAAAGAGCTCCCCTATACGAAAAATATGCCGACGTTACGGTTAATTGCTCAAGAGCCCCCCTTGAAAAAACTGTTGAGAAAATAATGAAGGCAATAGAAAAACAAGCACATTAAGCCTAAAGTGCAATATTCTTATCAGAAAATCACAATAACGAAAAATCCCCACAGACCAATCAAACGGCTTGTGGAGATTTTCATTTTATAAGCAGAAGAAACGGTTTTCCCCAAGCCTTCTCCAGTGGGAGAAGGTGGCAGCCAAAGGCTGACGGATGAGGTGTTATTTCTTTGGCTTAAGATCACTATAATCCAACTCAAGATGATTCAATATATCCTTTATAGCAGAGTTAAAATTATTTCGTATATTATCATTGGAATATCGTAAAACAATTATCCCCCAGGAAGATAAGTCCGAATCTCTTTGCTCATCTGCTTCTTTATGCTCAGGTAATAAATGCTGTCTGCCGTCCAACTCAATTACGACCTTCTTTTCCGCTATGTAAAAATCAACAATATAATTCTCAATATTATGCTGACGCCTCACGTTAAAAGGAAGTCTTTTCAGAAAATCATACCACAGATGCTTTTCTTCAGGTGTCATATTTTTTCGTAGCTTCCGCGCGTTTGATACGAGTTTTTTGTTGTAAGGTATCATTTTAACTCCTCATCCACCGCTAACGCGGTCCCCCTTCTCCCACAGGAGAAGGCTTTTTTGTAAATTCAACATTCGCTTGTATAGGTTTTGTTCCATTTATACCTTTCTATTTATCGTCCACGTTATATCACAAAAACCGCAGAATATAAATCTGCGGTTTTGTATCCTTTGTAATTCTTCAGCTAAGAACAACATAGGAAAGACTTGGAAACTTTTAATAATATGTTTTATCGACCTTTTAATCAAAATTCAGTTTTAGCAATTGCGCAAACAAGCTGGAGGCATGCATCTGCATCCTTCGTGTCAATCTGCTCGTTTGCCGTGTGGATATATCTTGTGGGAACGGAAATTGCGCCAACCTTGCAGCCCGCTGCCGCCATCTGAATTGCCGCTGTGTCTGTTCCGCCTGCTGTCAGCACCTCGCGCTGCCACTTAATCTTATTTTCATCTGCGATCTCGCCCATTTTCTTAACAAGAGCTCCGTCGCAGATAACACTGGCATCCTTGATTTTGATTGCCGCTCCGCCACCAAGAGAAACCGCCATAGGCTTTGAGCCGTGCCCGTCTCCTGTTGCGGTTACGTCAATTGCAATACCAAAATCGGGACGACAGCCAAATGCCGCAACCTTAGAGCCTCGAAGTCCAACCTCCTCCTGAACGGAGAATACGAACGTGATATCGTTCTTGAATTCGTCAGCCTTTCTTGCCGCCGCCATAAGAATAGCACAAGCAATCTTATCGTCGATAGGTCTGCCGCAGATACGGCTTCCGCGAAGCTTTGTGCAGGAGCTCTCAAGAGCAAATGTGTCGCCGATCTGAACAAGGCGCTCAGCCTGCTTCTTATCCTTTGCACCGATATCAACAATAAACTTCTCCGCCTTGAAATCATCGCTCTTAAGCCCCTCTTCAGGAACCATAATTCCGCAAAGTCCGTTTGCAAAAACAACCTTGGAATATGCCGCCGCAACAAAATCAATGCCTCCGACGGGAGCAAAGTGGATAAAGCCCTTATCGTCAACAGTTGTTACAATAAAGCCGATCTCATCCATATGAGCACAGAAAAGAAGCTTCTTGCCTTCTCCTGCCTTATGGCAGATCAGATTTCCGAGAGCATCGATCTTACAATCGTCAAAATACTTCTCCATCTCGCCCTTTATATAGAGGGCAATTTTTTCTTCAGAGCCGGAAACCGACTGGATCTTTATAAGTTCTCTCAAATAGTTAAGCATTTTCAGATACCCCCATTTTCTCTAAGACTGCAAGAGCAAGCTTGTACATGGATTCATAATCCTCTGCCGCAATAACGTCGCACGCAGTGTGTATATATCCGCAAGGAGCAGATATTGCCGCGCACTTAACGCCCTCACCTGCTCGGTTGATATGGCTGGAATCGTTTCCTCCGGAAACGTATTTCTTTATCTGACAAGGAATATTTTCCTCTTTCGCAACCTGAAGGATGAAGTTTGTGAATTCCTTATCATAAATCGTGGTTCTGTCAAGCAAGGAAACCGCTCCGCCCTCTCCGCGAACAGCAACTCTGGAGGTTTCAGGCACTCCCCAGATATCAGCAACCGCAGTTGCCTCAAAAACAAAAGACTTATCGGGGCGAATCTTATGAGCAGCTGTTTTTGCGCCCGAAATAAGAACCTCCTCACGTCCTGTAAATGCGAAATACAGATCAAAGGGAAGTCTCTCTTCTCTCGCATATATATCACGCATAAGTCGTATCATTATAGCACAGCCAAGTCTGTCGTCAAGAGCCTTTGATTTTATCAATCTGCCGCCCTCTCCAAACTGAACGAAATCTGATTCAAACGTTGCAAAATCGCCTATCTTGACGTGCTTTTCCGCCTCTTCCTTTGAAGCAGCACCAATATCAATATAAAGCTCATCCATTTCGGCAGCCTTATCTCTGTCGCCCCTGCCAACCGTGTGGATAGGCTTGAGGGCAACAACTCCGCGCACCTGAGATTTTTCATCGCCAACCAAAACTCTTCTGCCTGCCACAACTCTTGTGTCAGGGCCCATCATAGATGAAAAGCACAGAAGTCCATCGTCGCGGATCTCGCGGATCATAAGTCCGACCTCGTCCATATGAGCGGAGATCATAACTCTTTCGTCCGTTTTGCCATTTCCCTTTATAAGCGCGATAACTCCGCCCATTCTGTCAGGAATAAGCTGATCATAAGCGCCTTCAATATTCTCTTTTATCATCTCTGCAACTCTGCCCTCGCAGCCCGACGGGCCAAACTCAAGGCAAAGAGCGCGGAGAAGCTCCATTTTATCAAATATTTTCATAGTTTCTCTCCTCAGCGCTTTATATAAAAAACTCTTTATCGCACGCAGCAAGCTTGAAGATATTTGCCGCAGCCTCAATATCAGAAAGGTCTATTATCTCGTTATAGGTGTGCATACCTGAAAGAGGCACGCTGACAACCGCTGTGGGAATGCCATCACCGCAAGCTGTAAGAGCAGATGCATTTGTTCCCGTATTTGTTGCATCAACAGTTCTCTGCAGCTTAAGCTCTGCATCCTCTGCAAGCTTTATAAGACGATTTGTGAGATATCTGTCTGTTACGGCAGAAACGGAAACCGCAGGTCCTTCTCCCATCTTTGCGCTTTCGTATTCGTCAACGCCGGGGAAACGTGCAAAGGTTACGTCAGTTACGATAGCCGCTGTAGGCTTGATGTCATATGCCGCCGCAACGCAGCCACCTGCCATACTCTCCTCCTCGCGGAAGGAAAGAGTTACGTAAAGGTCGCACTCCATCTTTTCGCGCTCAATCGTTGCCGCCGCCATTATTGCCGCCGCACAGCACGCCTTATCATCCATACTGCGTCCGCAGATGCGCTTGCCAATCAGAGAAGCTGTGCTCTCGTAAAAACCGATTCCATCGCCGATCGAAACGATCTTCTCAAGCTCTTCCTTGGAATAGCCTGTGTCGATAAGCATTTCGTCAAGCTTCTGGAGCTTTTTGAACTCTCCGGGCTTCTGCAAATGCGGGGGCTTTGCGCATATCACGCCGTATATCTTCTCTTTTCCGTAGATATAAACCTCGGATGCCGCCATTATTCTTCTGTCCAGTCCGCCCATATGGGAAAAGGACAAATAGCCGCCCTCGTGGATATCGCATACGATCATTCCGATCTCGTCAAAATGAGCATCTATCATAAGACGGGGAGCACCCTCGCGGCCGCATCTCTTAACTCCAACAAAGGAGCCGCCGACAGCCTCGTAGAACTCATCAAAATAAGGAGAAACAAGAGCAGAAAGCTCCTCCGCCGCCTTATATTCATAGCCCGTTACGCTCATTATATTACAAAGCTTTTCTATTAGCTCTTTTACGTTAAACATTACAAACCTCTGACTATTTCTGCGAAAAATTCGCCGCGCTTTTCAAAATTCTCAAAAGCATCAAAGCTGGCACAAGCAGGGGAAAGAAGAACTGCATCTCCTGCCTCGGCTTCTCCTGCCGCCGCAAGCGTTGCCGCCTTGAAATCAGGCTCACATATCATTTTGATGCCGCTTGCCTCAAATCCATCGTGTGATAGCATAGCTTCTCTTATCTTATCCATAGTTGCGCCCGTTAAAACAACGGTTTTGATATTACCGTGGGCTATAAGCGCCTCTGCCAATGGCTCGAAGGGGATATTTTTATCGTATCCGCCGCAAATTATGTTGATAGGACAGGAAAGAGCAGAAATTGCCGCCGCTGTTCTTGTGGGGGAGGAGTCGATGGAGCTGTTGTAATAGCTGATTCCACCATCGCGGCGAATAAGCTGAAGTCTGTGCTTAACTCCGCCGAATTCCTTTGCAACACGGCGAATAGCATCAAGAGTTGCTCTGCCCCAGGTTGCCGCAACAGCCGTTGCGTAGTTTTCTGCATTGTGCTCTCCGGGAAGCAATATTTCGTCCTTTTTAATTATAAAGATTTCCTCGCCATGATAGCGCATCATAAGGCTGTCGCCATCAAGATATGCGCCGTCTAGGCCTTCGGGAAGTCGGCTTCTTGAGAACC
>JAZORY010000029.1:0-43076 GCA_045656825.1 Candidatus Avispirillum sp. | reverse complement strand
TAGCCAAAATCCCCCCACTAAAAAATCATTTAATAGAGAACAGCATGTCGCCGTAGGAGGGATAGGGCCAGAATTCAGAAGACGTGATTTCTTCCAGAGCATCACCTGTCTGGCGGAGAGCCTCCATAGCAGGAATTACCGTGTCCTTATAGAACATTGCCAGCGCCGTTGTATCGTCCACAGCATAAATGCCGCCAATAGCAACCTCAAGGGCTTCTGTCTGATCATAAAAATCATCAGTCAGCTGAGAAAGCTTCTTGCAAAGAGTAGCCTCTGCTCTGCAAGAGCCGTATGCACTCTTAGCTGCCGCATTAGAAGCAATTTCTGCCGCAAATGCACTTACAGCAGGGAAAATATCATGGCGCGCCATATCAACCATGGTAAGCGCTTCTATATGGATAGTCTTGCAATAGTTTTCAAGTTCGATCTCATAACGGGCAAGCATTTCCTTTTCTGAGAAAACCTTATGACGCCCGAAGAGAGCGATAGTCTTTTCCATTGTCATGGCACCGAGAGCCTCAGGAGTTGTTCTCAGGTTAGCAAGACCTCGACGCTCTGCCTCTTCTATCCATTTTTCATCGTAGCCGTTTCCGTTAAAGAGAATTCTCTTGTGGCTTGAAATGGTTTCCTTAATAAGCTGATGAAGCGCACCCTCAAAGTCATCAACGCCCTCAAGTCTGTCAGCGAATCGGCTGAGCACGTCTGCAACAGCTGTGTTGATAACAGTATTGGGAGATGCGATGGACTGTGATGAACCGGGCATACGGAATTCAAACTTGTTACCTGTAAATGCAAAGGGAGAAGTTCTGTTTCTGTCAGTATTATCCTTAGGAATCTTGGGAAGAACGTGAACTCCGATCTTCATCTGAACCGCTTCCTTATTGTCGTAGGGGCGGTCCTCTTCAATTGCCTGAAGAATCTCCATAAGCTCGTCGCCAACAAAAATTGACATAACCGCAGGAGGTGCTTCAAGTGCGCCGAGACGGTGATCGTTTGCAGCAGTTGCCACAGACGCTCTGAACATTTCCTGATATTCATCTACCGCCTTGATAACTGCGCAAAGGAACAGAAGAAACTGCGCATTTTCGTGAGGAGTTTCACCGGGCTCAAGAAGATTTATGCCGGTGTTTGTGGTCATAGACCAGTTGTCGTGCTTACCGCTGCCGTTTACGCCTGCAAAAGGCTTTTCGTGGAGAAGAAGCGCAAGGTCATGCTTTGCAGCAACCTTCTTCATCATTTCCATTGTGAGCTGGTTGTGGTCAACAGCGATATTTCCTGTTGTGAAAACAGGAGCAAGCTCGTGCTGAGCAGGTGCCGCCTCGTTATGCTTTGTCTTAGCAAAAACGCCAAGCTTCCAAAGAGTTTCGTCAAGATCGCTCATAAATGCGGCAACAGCAGGCTTAAGACTTCCGAAATAATGATCCTCAAGCTCCTGCCCCTTGGGAGGCTTTGCGCCGAAAAGAGTTCTTCCTGTATATATAAGATCCTTTCTAGCTTCAAACATTTCCTTTGTTATAAGGAAATATTCCTGCTCAGGACCAACCGTTGTAACAACCTTTGTAACATTCTCATTTCCGAACAGATTCAGTATACGAACAGCCTGCTTAGACAGCGCCTCAAGAGAGCGCAAAAGAGGTGTTTTTTCGTCAAGAGCTTCGCCGCTGTATGAACAAAAGGCCGTAGGAATACAAAGCGTTCCCTCTTTAATAAAGGCATAGGAGGTGGGGTCCCAAGCTGTATATCCTCTCGCCTCAAACGTTGCACGGAGACCACCTGAGGGGAAGGATGAAGCATCAGGCTCGCCGCGAACCAGCTCCTTGCCGGAAAACTCCATAATTATATTGGCATTGTCGGTGGGTGATATAAAGCTGTCGTGCTTTTCAGCAGTGATACCTGTCATGGGCTGGAACCAGTGAGTATAGTGAGTTGCGCCGTGCTCGATCGCCCAGTCCTTCATGGCATTGGCAACGACGTTAGCCACTTCAAGACTCATACGCTTGCCATCGTGCAGAGTCTTTTTCATTATTTTATACGTTTCGCGAGGAAGCTTTTCCTTCATCACGTCCTCGCTGAAAACGAGGCTTGCAAACATTTCTGGAATAGTTGACATAACTGTCTCCCGGGTAAAACTAAAGATATATATTATTATATAACTATAACCGTATAATGTCAAGTTTTGTTAATTTTTTTAATTATTGATAAGTAAACGATAATTTAGTAGTATACATCCTTAATTTCTAATTTACTCATCAAAAAAGCACTCCTTTCGGAGTGCTTTAATGTTTGTTTTATTACTCTGCTGCCTCGTCATCAACGAGCTTAATGAGAGCCATTTCAGCTGCGTCTCCACGACGGGGTCCGAGCTTGTAGATCTGAGTGTAACCACCGTTTCTGTTTGCATACTTAGGTGCAAGCTGAGAAAACAGCTTTGTTACTACATCTTCCTTTGTGATATATGCAAGTGCTGCACGGCGGGAAGCAAGAGTGTTATCCTTGCCGAGAGTAATCATCTTTTCAGCCATAGCGCGTACTTCTTTTGCACGTGTGAGAGTTGTCTCAATGGAGCCATTCTCAAGAAGGTATGTTACCATTCCACGAAGCATTGCATTTCTATGCGCTGTGGTTCTGCCGAGTTTTCTTGTTCCGGGCATGATTTATGTCCTCCTTTTCGCAAAACTTCTTTATTTCGCTTTCTCTGAAGCGTAGTTTCCCCTATTTATCGGGGCTGGAAGCTTAGTCTTCTTCCTTTCTCAGTTCGAGACCGAGAGAATGAAGCTTAGCAATAACTTCCTCGAGCGATTTCTTTCCGAGATTACGAACTCTGATCATTTCGTCCTCGGTACGGCTGATAAGATCTTCAACCGTGTCAATGCCTGCGCGCTTCAAGCAGTTGAAGCTACGTACAGACATGTCAAGCTCCTCAATGGTCATCTCAAGTACCTTTTCCTTGACGGTAGCTACGCTTTCAACCATAATTTCAGCGTTCTTCGCCTCATCCGAGAGATCTACGAACAAGTTGAGATGTTCGTTGAGTATCTTGGCGCCAAGTGAAATCGCTTCCTTTGCTGAGATTGTACCGTTTGTAAGAATATCAATTGTCAGCTTATCGAAGTCTGTGATATTTCCTACACGTGTGTTCTCAACTGTATAGTTTACATTGTAAACAGGTGTGTATATAGAGTCTGTAAAGATTGTGCCGATAGGCGCAGACATTCCCTGATTTTCATCAGCGTAGAGCTGCTTGTTTCTTTCCTGGGAAACATATCCACGGCCACGTGCGATTGTAAGCTCCATATGGAATCTTACGTTTTCGCCAAGTGTTGCGATATGATGGTCAGGATTCAGAATCTCTATATCGGCGTCCTGCTGGATGTCGCCTGCCTTTACTACGCAGGGACCTGTTACATCGATCATTACGTGCTTTTCAGCAACGCCGTGGAGCTTCGCTGTGATTCCCTTAACGTTAAGAACGATTTCTGTTACGTCTTCCTTAACGCCGTCAATTGTGGAAATTTCATGAAGAACACCATCGATCTTGATGTTTCTAACTGCTACGCCGGGGAGGGAGCTGAGAAGTACGCGGCGAAGTGAGTTTCCAAGTGTGATACCGTAGCCTCTCTCAAGGGGCTCAACCACAAATGTTGCCTGCTCGCCGTTTTCACTCATATTCAGAGTAACTATATTGGGCTTCTCGATTTCTATCATTTGTAACAACCTCCTAATTATATATATATTAGTCCTTTTGTATCCTATGAGGGATTCAAATTCTCTGCTTAATTCGGCGGTTTATTGCGGAGACTGCCTTGACTCCGAAAGCTTTACGCCAACCGCCCATAAGACAGATGAGGCAGGTTATTACTTGGAGTAAAGCTCGATGATAAGCTGTTCGTTGAACTCGAAGTCGATATCATCACGAGCGGGAACTGCAACCACCTTAGCACTTACAGCTTCCTTGTTAACTTCAAGCCACTTAGGAGCGTTAACATCAGCCATAGCCTCTACGAGACCCTTGATCTTTTCAGAAGAAAGGCTCTTTTCCTTGATTGCGATTACATCGCCAACACGAAGGAGAATAGAGGGGATATCAGCCTTCTTGCCGTTGAGTGTGAAGTGACCGTGACGAATCAGCTGTCTTGCTTCCTTACGGCTGCTAGCCATACCCATTCTGTATACAGCATTGTCGAAACGTGTTTCGAGGATGGAGAGGAGGTTTTCACCTGCGATGCCTTCCTTCTTATCTGCTGCTACATAATACTTCTTAAACTGCTTTTCCTGAACACCGTAGTAACGGCGTGCTGTCTGCTTCTCTCTGAGCTGCATACCGTATTCCTTAACGCTCTTGCGGCCTGCACCATGCTGACCGGGAACTGTTGCGCGTCTGGAAAGTGCACACTTGTCTGTAAGGCAACGGTCGCCCTTGAGGTAAAGCTTCTTTCCTTCTCTTCTGCAAAGCTTGCAGGAAGGTCCAGTATATCTTGCCATACTTATTTCCTCCTTTTAATTATACACGGCGACGCTTAGGAGGGCGACAACCGTTGTGAGGGATAGGTGTTACGTCTTTGATGAGAGTAATGTTAAGACCTGTTGTCTGGAGAGCACGGATAGCTGCTTCGCGTCCGCTACCAGGACCCTTAACAAATACTTCAACTGTCTTCATGCCATGCTCCATAGCAAGCTTTGCTGCTGTTTCAGCTGCAACCTGTGCTGCATAAGGAGTAGACTTTCTGGAGCCCTTAAAGCCCATTTCACCAGCAGATGCCCAGGAAACTGCGTTTCCGTTTGTATCTGTGATAGTGATGATTGTGTTGTTGAAGCTGGAGCGGATATGTGCTGCTCCGCTTTCAATATTTTTTCTTTCGCGGCGCTTCTTGACTGCTTTCTTTGCAACTTTAGCCATTGTATCTGCTCACTCCTTTACTTCTTCTTGTTAGCAATTGTCTTTGCGGGACCCTTGCGTGTTCTTGCGTTTGTCTTTGTTCTCTGTCCGCGAACGGGGAGACCTTTTCTGTGTCTGATGCCACGGAAGCAGTTGATTTCAACAAGACGCTTGATGTTAAGAGCTACTTCACGACGGAGTTCACCCTCAACTGTGTAGTTGTTTTCAATTTCATCACGAAGCTTTGCTACTTCGTCTTCTGTAAGGTCCTTAGCTCTTGTGTCAGGATTGATTCCTGTCTTTGCAAGAATGTCCTTAGAGCTCTTAAGACCGATACCGTAAATATAGGTAAGAGCGATTTCAATACGCTTCTGATTCGGAATATCAACACCGGATATACGAGCCATTCTTAATTCACCTCTTTCAGGTATTTTTTAGCCTTAGTTTGGCTTATTTATCTATCAGAGCTCTAAAATTAGCCCTGTCTCTGCTTGTGCTTGGGGTTTTCGCAGATGACCATTACATGACCGTGTCTCTTAATAACCTTGCACTTGTCGCAGATTTTCTTAACAGAAGGCTTTACTTTCACAGTAATAACCACCTTTCGTTTATTTCTATTGCGTTTATTTTGTACGCCAAGTTATTCTGCCCTTTGTAGGATCGTAGATGGAAACCTCTACTGTAACCTTGTCGCCGGGGAGAATCTTAATATAATTCATTCTGAGCTTTCCGGAAATAATCGCTGTTACGATCATATCATTGGGAAGCTTAACCTTGAAGGTTGCGTTAGGCAGAGCCTCAACAACTGTACCTTCAAATTCAATTACGTCGTCTTTTGCCATTATAAACTCCTGACACCTTTTGTTGACTTTTAATTGTGATTTTCAAGATTTTCTTCGAATTCCCTAAGGAACTTTTCGAGAGCTGCATCGCCCGCGTCAATAAGAGAGGTTATTTCATCATTCTCGGCGGCTAATACCTTGATATGACGAAGATTCTTCTTCTTCGGACATGTCAGCTTATGGAGTTTTCCGTCTGCCACCATGACTCTGCCATCGTCGCATACGTCAACTATTACGAACAGTCTTTTTCTATCTCGCCCGCACACACTGCGAACGATTGCTCCCTTTGCCATATCAGTTCACCTTCGTCAGAAGCAATGCTCCGTTTTCAGTGATAGCAACTGTATGTTCATAGTGAGCTGACAGCTTTCCGTCTGCCGTTTTAACGGTCCAGCCATCAGGCATTTCTTTAACACCGTACACACCGGCGTTTACCATAGGCTCGATCGCGATAACCATACCTTTTGTGATTCTCGCTCCTCTACCGGGTGTTCCGTAGTTAGGAACACTGGGATCCTCATGAAGCTCAGCTCCAACTCCGTGGCCCACGTATTTGCGAACTACCGAGTAGCCCATTTCTCTAACGTAGGAATCAATGGCAGATCCGACGTCGCCGATTCTGGCGCCCTCTTTCTCTGCTGCCGCAACTCCAAGCTCAAAGCTCTTTCTTGTTGCTTCGATAAGGCGAAGAGCCTCATCGCTCACCTTTCCTACGGGGAATGTGTTTGCGCTGTCTCCGTGATATCCTCCGATGAAAGCACCTGTGTCTATCTTTACGATATCGCCTTCCTGAAGAATTCTCTTTTTGGAGGGTATTCCATGGATGATTTCATCGTTTATGCTGATACATGCGCTGCCGGGAAATCCGCCATAGCCGAGAAATGAAGGCTTTGCGCCACATTTCTCGATATGGTTTCTTATGATTTTATCAAGCTCTGCTGTGGAGATACCCTCTCTCACCGCTTCGCCTGCCAGAGCAAGCGCCTCACCGGTTATTCTACCGGCAATCTGCATTTTTTTGATCTGTTCGGGATTCTTAATAAAAATCATGATAATAAATCGCTTTTGCCGTATTAGCCCTCAAGAGCTGCTGCTACGAGAGCTGTGGTATCTTCAAGCTTATCCTGACCCTCAACGATCTTGAGCATACCCTTACCTGCATAGAACTCCTTGATGGGCTCTGTTACAGCGTGGTATGTTTCAAGTCTTGCTGCTACAACCTCAGGATCGTCGTCAGAACGACGTGTGAGCTTTTCGCCGCAAGGACAGTTCTCGCCTGCGGGAGAAGGCTTGAATTCTGTGTGGAATGTTGCGCCGCACTTAGGACAAACGCGACGGCCAGCCATTCTTGTGAGAATCTTCTCGTCGGGAACCTCTATGCTTAATACCTCGGTGATTTCTACGCCCATTGCCTCAAGCGCTTCAGCCTGGGGTACTGTGCGGGGGAAACCATCAAGAATAAAGCCGTTTACGCAGTCCTCTTTTGCAAGTCTTTCACGGATAATTCCGATAACAACTTCATCAGGAACGAGTGCGCCTGCGTCGATATAGCTCTTCGCATTCTTACCCATTTCTGTGCCGGACTGAATGGCCTCTCTAATGATAGCGCCAGTGGAAATTGCGGGAATGTTGTACTTTTCAGAAATAATTTCTGCCTGTGTACCTTTACCTGCACCGGGAGCTCCGAGCAGTATAAGCTTCAAACTTCTCATATTTTACTCTCCGTATTATTCAAGGAAGCCTCTGTAATGACGCATTGTCATCTGGCCTTCGATTTCACGTGCTGTTTCAAGAACTACACCTACAACGATGATGATGGAAGAGCCTCCAAATGCGAGACCTGCCATAACGCCGCCGCTTACGATGTTAAGGATCATGGGGAACACCGCGATGAATCCGAGGAAGATTGCGCCGATCAGAGTTACTCTGTTGAGAACGCGTGTGATGTAATCGGAAGTGGGTTTGCCGGGACGGATACCGGGAATGGATCCGCCATTCTTCTTAAGATTGTTAGAAATTTCTACGGGATTGAAAGAAATCAAGATGTAGAAATATGCGAAAGCAATAATAAGAACCAATGTAAGCACTGCGTAGAGCCAGCTGTCTGTGCTGAAGAGCTCGAAGAAGCCCTTCCAGAACTTAGACTTAGAATAATCGAAGAACATTCCGATTGTTGCGGGAAGGCTCACGATAGAGCTTGCAAAGATGATAGGCATTACGCCTGTGTTGTTAACCTTGATAGGAAGTGTGGAGCTCTGGCCACCGTACATCTTACGACCAACAACCTTCTTTGCATACTGAACGGGCAGTCTGCGCTCGGAGTTAGTGATGAATACGATGAGAACTACCATACCGAGTCCGATGATGATGGACGCGATGGCAATTACGATGCCCCATACCTGGCTAACGCCCTCGTACTGACCCTTTACAAGTGTCAGGAGGCTGTTTGCGATTGCAGGGCCGCTGGACACGATGTTTGCAAAGAGGATGAGGGAGATACCGTTACCGATACCGTTTTCGTTGATCTTCTCAGCAAGCCACATTACGAGGGAAGAACCTGCGCAGTAGCATGTGATAATTACGATAGCAGCGAAAACGCTCTTATCTGTAAGGTAGTCATAGTTTCTAAGCATAAAGTAGTAACCGATAGCTGTCATAAGTGCGAGAGCAACTGTTACTATTCTTGTAAGCTGATTAAGCTTCTTCTTACCTTCTTCGCCATCCTTAGCGATATTCTCAAGTGCAGGAATTGCAACTGTGAGAAGCTGGATTACGATAGAAGATGTGATGTAGGGTGAGATACCAAGTGCAAACAGTGTTGCGTTTGCAAAGGCGCCACCGGAGAGGATGTTCAGATACTGAAGGATAGAACCTTCTGTCGCTGCGTTCATGCTCGCTGCAAGGTCGCCTGTAAGAAAAGGTACAGGGATCTGTGCGCCTACTCTATAAAGAAGAAGGATGAACATAACATACAGAAGCTTCTTTCTCAGATCATCGATCTTCCAAGCGTTTCTGATTGTCTGTAACAACTTACTTCACCTCAGTCTTTCCGCCGGCAGCTTCGATCTTCTCCTTAGCTGTTGCAGAGAAGATTGCAGCTTCAACGTTGAGCTTCTTTGTGAGCTCGCCGTCGCCGAGAACCTTAAGACCGTCGAGTGCCTTGTTGATAACACCCTTCTCCATAAGGTTTTCGAGTGTTACTGTTGCGCCATCTTCATATCTGGCATTAAGTGTGCCTACGTTAACGATTGCATAGTGGGTAGCAAATCTGTTCTTAAAGCCTCTCTTAGGAAGCTTTCTGTACAGAGGGAGCTGACCACCCTCGAAGCCGGGACGTACGCCGCCGCCGCTACGAGCATTCTGACCCTTGTGGCCCTTACCTGCTGTCTTACCGTTACCGGATCCGGGGCCTCTGCCCTTGCGGTAGCTAGACTTTACTGAGCCGGGTGCGGGTGAAAGTTCATGGAGCTTCATGGTTTTTCCTCCTTACCGTATAATTAAAATTAATTTTGTGCATCACATTGATGCGGTTTTGGAGTAGTTTACGCCTGCTCCACTGTTACAAGGTGAGAAATTACCTTGATTTTGCCGTCAAGCACAGGGCCTTCTGCATGTACGATAGAATCGCCGATCTTCTTGAGACCGAGAGATGCTGCTGTTGCCTTCTGGTTGGGCTTAGCGCCGATAATGCTTTTTGTAAGTGTAACCTTAATCATTATTCAATTCCTCCTTAGCCCTTTGTAACCTTTTCAACGCTTACGCCGCGAAGCTTTGCAACTTCTTCAGCTGTTCTGAGCGCCTTGAGGCCTTCAAATGTTGCCTTAACAACGTTTGTGGGGTTGTTGGAACGGAGGCTCTTTGCACGAATGTTCTTGATACCTGCAAGCTCAACAACTGCACGAACTGTCTTACCTGCGATAATACCTGTACCAGGAGCAGCGGGCTTGAGAAGAACTCTGCCTGCGCCGAACTCGCCCTGAACCTCGTGGGGGATTGTTGTATCGTTGAGAGATACTTCAATCATATTCTTCTTAGCATCTTCGATACCCTTGCGGATAGCTTCGGGAACTTCTGCTGCCTTACCAAGACCGTAGCCTACGTGGCCGTTACCGTCACCAACGATCATAAGAGCTGCAAAACGAGCGATTCTACCACCCTTTACAGTCTTTGATACACGGTTAACAACAACGAGTCTTTCCTGAAGCTCCATTGTAGATGTATCAATTCTCTTTGCCATTTTAATTTCTCCTTAATTAGATGTTTAACTTTTTTGCTAAAATTAAACAGTGTACAAACCGGATTTCTTATCTGAGGCGAGAATTAGAACTTAAGTCCTGCTTCTCTTGCGCCTGCTGCAAGCTCCGATACACGTCCATGATAAATGTAACCGCCACGGTCAAATACAACTGTTTCAATACCAGCTGCAAGTGCCTTCTCAGCGATCTTTGTGCCTACCTTCTTAGCAGCTTCCTTGTTGCTGCCGATGCCTTCGAAGCCAGCTTCGATGGAAGAAGCGGAGACAAGTGTTACGCCCTTAACGTCGTCGATGATCTGAGCGTAGATGTTTGCATTAGAACGGTAAACAGCAAGTCTAGGACGATCTGCTGTACCGGAAATCTTAGCACGAACTCTTGCGTGTCTCTTAAGACGCTGCTGGTTCTTATCCTTCTTTGATACCATACCTGTCGTCTCCTTTCATTACTTACCGGCCTTACCGGACTTACGGCGAATAAACTCGTTTTCGTACTTAACGCCCTTACCATGGTAGGGTTCGGGAGGTCTCTTAGAACGAATCTCAGCTGCGATCTGACCGCACTTCTGCTTGTCAGCACTCTTAACGATGATTGTGTTAGCGTCGGGAGCGTCGAATGTTACGCCGTCGCCCTCTTCGATAACTACGTCGTGGGAGTAGCCAAGGTTCATAACGAGCTTGTTGCCCTGCTTTGCAACTCTGTAACCAACGCCTACGATCTGAAGCTTCTTCTGGTAGCCTTCCTTAACACCAACGATCATGTTGTTGAGAAGTGTTCTTGTAAGGCCGTGAATAGCTCTCATTTCCTTTTCGTCGTTGGGACGAGCTACTGTGATCTTATCGCCATCACGTGTGATAGCCATTGCTGTGGAAAATTCCTGTGTAAGTGTGCCGAGGGGACCCTTAACAGTTACAACGTTGTTTGCACCGATTGTTACGTCAATACCAGCAGGTACTACGATCGGCTCTCTACCAATTCTAGACATATCAGTTTCCCCTTTCTCTTACCAGACAAATGCGAGAATCTCGCCGCCGACCTTTTCGCGTCTTGCTTTCTTGTCGGTCATAATGCCCTTGGAAGTGGATACGATTGCAATACCCAGACCGTTCATAACTCTGGGCATATCCTCATAGTTGGAATAAATACGGAGACCGGGCTTGGACACTCTACGGATACCGTGGATTGCCTTCTGCTTGCCTGCCTCGTACTTGAGAGTGATTCTGATAACTCCCTGCTTACCATCTTCAATAACCTGAACGCCCTTGATATATCCCTCGTCGAGAAGAATATCAGCAATTGCCTTCTTCATATTGGAAGCGGGAACGTCAACAGTGTCGTGCTTTGCATTGCTCGCATTTCTGATTCTAGTCAGCATATCTGCGATTACGTCTGACATCTGCATTTTTTTATCCTCCTTGTCATGCAAGTTTAGTTATTATCTTGCTGCCGCTTTTTCGGCGGCCGCTCACCGCCGGTTAATCGCCGTTTGCGATTCCTGTCGGTGCGGAACTCGGGGTGCCGGGTTCGTATATCCGCATATGCGGTATATACGACCTTTCACGCTCCGTTATTAATTATGATTGTTAGGCTTTTTCAGCCTATGCAATGCTGATTACCAGCTTGCCTTCTTTACGCCGGGGATCTCGCCCTTGTATGCGAGTTCTCTGAAGCAGATACGGCAGATGCCGTACTTTCTCAGGTAGGAGTGAGGACGGCCGCAGATCTTGCAACGTGTGTACTCTCTTGTGGAATACTTCTGCTTCTTCTGCTGCTTAAGAATCATAGCTTTTCTTGCCATCTTAGTTCTCCTCTCCGGGCTTAGCAAAGGGTGCTCCCATAAGTGTGAGAAGCTCTCTTGCCTCAGCGTCTGTGTTTGCTGTTGTTACGAATACGATATCCATTCCGCGAATCTTGTCGATCTTGTCGTACTCGATTTCGGGGAATATAAGCTGCTCCTTAAGGCCGAGCGCATAGTTGCCGCGACCGTCGAACGCGTCAGGATTGATACCCTTAAAGTCGCGTACGCGGGGAAGTGAGAAGTTGAAGAGTCTATCCATAAACTCGTACATTGTCTCGCCGCGAAGTGTTACCTTTGCACCGATCTTCATGCCCTCACGGAGCTTGAAGTTTGCAACGGACTTTCTTGCGAATGTAGGAACAGCCTTCTGACCTGTGATCTGAGAAAGCTCAGCAACGATTGTGTCGATAACCTTGGAGTTATCCTTTGCGTCGCCTGCACCTACGTTGAGAACGATCTTATCGAGCTTGGGGATCTGCATTACGCTCTTGTACTCGAACTTCTTCATAAGAGCGGGGGCAACCTCAGCCTTATACATATCTCTAAGTCTAGCCATTTCAGTTACCTCCTAATTAAATTTCTGCGCCGCACTTAGCGCAAACTCTTACCTTCTTGTCGCCGTCCATCTTGTAAGAGGGACGTGTAGCCTTCTTGCACTTGTCGCAATAGAGCTGTGCCTTGCAAGCATAGAATGCTGCTTCAGCTTCTACGATGCCGCCGTTTTCCTGGGGAGGACGGGGCTTAACGTGTTTCTTTACGATGTTTACACCCTCAACGATGATCTTGTCTTCCTTGGGAGATACCTCAAGTACCTTACCAATTGTGCCCTTATCGTCGCCTGAAACAATGATTACTGTATCGTCGCGTCTAACATGAAGTTTCTTCATCTTTTCGTTACCTCCTTACAGTACTTCAGGTGCAAGGGAGAGGATCTTTGTGTACTCATGCTCACGAAGCTCACGAGCTACAGGTCCAAAAATACGTGTTCCCTTGGGGTTTTTATCTTCATTGATGATAACTGCTGCGTTTTCATCGAACTTAATGTAAGAACCGTCGGCACGGCGAAGTCCCTTAACGCTTCTTACTATAACAGCCTTAACAACGTCGCCCTTCTTAACAACGCCGCCGGGAGCTGCTTTCTTTACAGCACATACTACAACATCACCGATGTTGCCGTAGCGTCTGCCGGAGCCGCCCAACACTCTGATGCACATAAGTTCCTTTGCGCCTGTGTTGTCAGCTACCTTCATTAATGACTGCTGCTGAATCATAGCAAGTCCTCCTATTTGAATTTACGGTATGTTCTTTGACATACTCTATATTTGAGGAAGTGGTGAATTACTTCGCCTTCTCGATAATCTCAACAAGACGCCATCTCTTAGACTTGGAGAGAGGTCTTGTTTCCATAACCTTTACGGTATCTCCGATGCCGCACTCGTTGTTTTCGTCATGAGCGTGGATCTTAACTGTTCTCTTAATGATCTTGCCGTAAGTGGGATGCTTTACATTGTCTGCAATAGCGATAACGATTGTCTTGTCCATCTTATCGGAGACAACCTTGCCCACTCTTGTCTTTCTCAGTGCGCGTGTTTCGTTTGCCATCTGCTTTTACCCCCTTACGCTTTCTTTTCACGAATAATTGTCATTACTCGTGCGATATCTTTCTTCACATCTGCAATCTTGTGGGGGTTATCAAGCTGGTTGATTGCGAGCTGGAAGCGAAGATTAAAGAGTTCCTGCTTGAGATCTGCAAGCTTTGCGCCGAGATCTGCTTCAGACATTTTTCTAAGTTCTGTTGCTTTCATCGCTTAGCCCTCCACTTCATTATTAAGCTGCTCCTTGGTCGCAAAACGACACTTGATGGGGAGCTTGTGCATTGCAAGACGCATAGCTTCGCGAGCTACTTCCTCGTTTACGCCATCCATTTCGAAAAGTACACGGCCGGGCTTAACAACCGCAACCCAGTACTCAGGAGAACCCTTACCGGAACCCATTCGTGTTTCAGCGGGCTTTTCTGTGATAGGCTTATCGGGGAAAATCTTGATCCAAACCTGACCGCCACGGCGGATGTATCTTGTCATTGCGATACGCGCTGCTTCGATCTGGTTGCTTGTGATCCAAGCGGGTTCCATAGCTACGAGACCATAGTTACCGTTTGTGATCTTATTTCCGCGGAGTGCGCGGCCCTTCAGACGGCCTCTGTGTACGCGTCTGTATTTAACTCTCTTAGGCATTAACATTAGCGTGCGCCTCCTTCTCTGTTTTCTCTGGGTGCACGGGGAGCGCGGGGACCTCTGTTATCTCTTCTGTCGCCGCCGCGTCTGTTGTCGCGTCTGTCGCCGCGTCTGTCGCCACGTCTGTTGTCGCGACGATCCTTCTGCTGACGACGCTCCTCAGAAGCACCTGTCTGAATACGAGCTACTTCAGGAAGAACCTCACCCTTGTAGATCCAAACCTTTACGCCGATCTTACCGTAGGTTGTGTTAGCTTCCCAGAAGCCGTAGTCGATATCAGCACGAAGTGTCTGAAGCGGAATTGTACCCTCATGATAGTGCTCGCTACGAGCGATTTCAGCACCGCCGAGACGGCCGGATACTGTGATCTTAATACCCTTAGCGCCCATTCTCATTGTGCGGCCGATAGCCTGCTTCATTGCACGGCGGAAGCCGATACGACGCTCGAGCTGGCTTGCGATGTTCTCAGCTACGAGCTGAGCGCTCATCTCAACAGGCTTAACTGCGATTACGTTTACAGATACAGGAACACCTGCCATCTTTTCGATTTCTGCTCTGAGCTTTTCGATCTCAGAACCGTCGCGGCCGATGATCATACCGGGCTTTGCGCAGTGGATGTACACGCGCATCTTACCTGTATTATCTCTTTCGATTTCGATTCTGGGAATACCAGCAGGCATAAGACGCTTCTTGAGGTAGTTTCTAACCTTGTAGTCATTTACCAGTGTATCGCCAAAAACTTCGTCCTTAGCATACCATCTGGAGTCCCAGTTTTTAATAACGCCCACTCTGAGACCGTGGGGATTAACCTTCTGACCCATTCTAAAGCGCCTCCTTTACTGTTTCTCTGCAACAGCAAGTGTGATGTGGCTTGTTCTCTTGAGGATTCTGTCGCCGCTGCCTTTACCGCGGGGCATCATTCTCTTAAGTGTCATACCGGGTGTTACGAAACACTCGGATACATAAAGCTTTTCAACATCCATGCTGAAGTTGTTTTCTGCGTCTGCAACAGCACGATCAAGCAGCTTGATAAGATACTCACAAGCGGACTTGGGAGTTGTCTTAAGAATACCGCGTGCTGTCTTTACATCTTTACCACGAATAAGGTCAAGCACAATGCTTACCTTGCGGGGGGAGATGCGAACAAATTTAAGATAGGATCTTGCTTCCATTTTACATTTCCCTCCTTATTTTATCTCTTACCGTTGTTGGAAGTCTTGGAACCTGCATGGCCCTTGAATGTACGTGTAGGAGCGAACTCACCGAGCTTGTGTCCTACCATATCTTCAGTTACATATACAGGAATATGCTTTCTTCCATCATGAACGGCAATTGTGTGTCCCACGAATTCGGGGAATATTGTGGATGCTCTGGACCATGTCTTGAGCACTTTCTTCTCGCCCTTCTCATTCATAGCGCATACGCGAGCGTACAGCTTTGCTTCGACGAAGGGTGCCTTCTTTAAACTTCTGCTCATTTAAGTTGCTCCTTCCTTACTTGCTGTTTCTGCGTTTTACAATGAATTTGTCTGTTCTAGCCTTCTTGTTACGTGTCTTATAACCAAGAGCAGGCTTACCCCAAGGAGTTACAGGGCCGGGACGACCGATGGGAGAACGTCCTTCACCACCACCATGAGGGTGATCGCAGGGGTTCATTACAGAACCGCGAACTGTGGGACGGATACCCATATGACGCTTACGACCAGCTTTACCGATCTTAACTGTGTCATGCTCAACGTTACTTACCTGACCGATTGTTGCCTTGCAATCCATACGGATGAAGCGAACTTCGCCGGAGGGAAGTCTTACCTGAGCCATGGAGCCTTCCTTAGCCATGAGCTGTGCCTGAACACCAGCTGCACGAACGAGCTGTGCGCCCTTACCGGGGTAGAGCTCTACGTTGTGGATAAATGTACCCACGGGGATAGCAGAGATAGGAAGTGTGTTACCGGGCTTGATATCTGCGTTCTCACCGGAGTAGAGAACCATACCATCTGTTACGCCAACAGGGCAGATAACGTAGCTCTTGTTGCCGTCTTCGTCCTGAAGAAGTGCAATGTAAGCTGTTCTGTTAGGGTCGTACTCAACGCCGATTACAGTAGCAGGCTTCTCGCTTGTACGCTTGAAGTCGATGATACGGTACTTCTGACGGTTTCCGCCACCCTTATGACGAACTGTGATTCTACCGTAGCTGTTACGGCCGGAATGCTTCTTCTTAACTGTAATAAGGCTCTTTTCGGGAGTCTTCTTTGTAATTTCCTCGAAGGAGGGAACCGACATATTTCTTCTAGCCGGTGTCGTAGGCTTATACTTAATTGTAGGCATTTTCTACTCCTCCTTAGTTCATACCCTCGAAGAATTCGATTGTCTTGGAGTCAGCTGTAAGTGTAACAACTGCCTTTGTCCAGTCAGCTGTGTAGCCAACATTGTAACGAACTCTCTTGGATTTACCTTTCATGTTGATTGTGTTAACGTCTGCAACCTTAACACCGAAAAGCTCTTCAACTGCCTTTGCAATCTCAGGCTTTGTTGCATCTACTGCAACCTTAAATGTGTTCTGCTTAGCAGAAATACCGTCCATAGCCTTCTCTGTGATGATAGGCTTCAGAATGATGTCCTGTGCAAGTTTCATTTTGCGTACACCTCCTCAATTTTCTCGACTGCAGCCTTAGCTACAACCAGGGAGTTACAGTTGAGAATGTCATACACGTTGATTGTGTTGAACTGAGCAACCTTAACACCTTCAATGTTACCAAGGCTTCTAACAGCCTTAGCATCATTATCTGCAAGAACTACGAGAGACTTCTTACCAGCGCCGATATTCTTGAGCATATCAGCCATTACCTTTGTCTTGAACTCTGCTGCTGCGATTGCATCCACAACGATCATCTCGCTTGCTGCAACCTTAGAAGAGAGTGCACTGAACATAGCAAGTCTCTTTACCTTCTTGTTCATCTTTACCTTGTAGGTACGGGGCTTAGGACCAAGAGCTACACCACCGTGTGTCCACTGGGGAGCACGTGTGGAACCCTGTCTTGCGCGACCGGAACCCTTCTGTCTCCAGGGCTTTCTGCCGCCACCGCTTACCTCTGTACGTGTAAGTGTGGACTGTGTACCCTGTCTCTGGTTAGAGAGGAACGCTCTAACTGCTGTGTGAAGCACTGCTGCGTTGATCTCTGCACCGAATACCTTGTCGGACAGGCTCATTGTGCCAACTTCAGCACCTGCCATATTTACAACTTTAATCTCAGGCATTTATGTGTCCTCCTTTCCGACTTATGCTTTAACACTGTCGCGAATAAATACGATACCACCGCGAGCACCGGGAACTGCGCCCTTTACTGCGATAAGACCTTTTTCCGCGTCAATCTTAACTACTTCAAGATTAAGAACAGTTACCTGTTCGTTACCGTACTGACCTGCCATCTTCTTGTTCTTAAATACACGAGAAGGTGTGGAACAAGCACCCATAGAACCAACCTGACGGTGGATAGGACCTGTACCGTGTGTCATTCTGAGAATGTGGTTACCCCATCTCTTAACTGCACCTGTATATCCGCGACCCTTTGTAATGCCTGTAATGTCGACCTTTTCGCCGCAAGCGAAGGTATCGGCGGCCACTACATCGCCAACGTTCATATCAGCTGCATTGTCAAGACGGAATTCCTTGAGGTGTCTCTTTGCAGAAACGCCTGCCTTCTTGAAATGACCTGCCATGGGCTTGTTAACAAGCTTTTCTCTGAGGTCTTCGAAGCCGAGCTGTACAGCTTCATAACCATCAGTTGCTGTAGTCTTCTTCTGAACTACATAACAGGGACCAGCCTCGATAACTGTTACGGGAATAACGAGACCGTTTTCGTCGAAGATCTGAGTCATGCCCAGCTTCTTTCCGATGATTCCTTTTTTCATGTTTTCCTCCAAATAAGGTTATTGGTTGACACCTCTTGATTTTTCCGGAAGCCAACCGGACATGTCAACTTGACCTTTCCGCCATCAAGCGCGCCTATATATAATAGGAAACTTTCGCTCTGTACGTGGAAATTATGGCTTAAATTTGTTTGCTGGTTGGTGGGGAAGAATTACTTAACTTCCTTAGCTTCGATTTCAACACCAGCGGGAAGCTCAACTGTGAGAAGCGCTTCTACAACTTTTGCATCAGCATTAGCGAGAATAACAAGTCTCTTGTGTGTACGCTGCTCAAACTGCTCACGGCTATCCTTATACTTGTGAACCGCACGAAGGATTGTGATTACTTCCTTCTCTGTGGGGAGCGGAATGGGGCCGGATACTTCAGCGCCATTTCTCTTTGCGATTTCTACGATCTTTGCTGCCGCAGAATCTACGAGAGTGTGCTCATAGCTCTTGAGTCTTACCTTGATCTTAGTTGCCACTTTATTTGCCTCCTATAAAATTATCTTTGATGAGGCGGTGAACACGCTTCCGGGCGTTTCCAACCTTCCCTCAATTAAACCGGATTACGAGGGGACTGCTTTTTCGGGACTCACCCGAGATAAGTTTCCAACCTAGGAATCCGGAGGGGAGAGGTTTACCTACACACGATGGTACCTAAACCGCTCAGCCGCTCATATTCGCCTTCGCCCGACTTCTTGTCGGACATACTCCACGGAAATTTCCCTACTCACCGTAGCATAGTGGTAGGCCACCTCCCGCTTCATCGCACATCAAGCTCCTTAATTTTATCACAAGAAATATAAGATTGCAATAATTCTGAGCAAATTTCTTGCCCATAATCTTTTAAGAAAAAATGAGAATTTTGCCTTGTGTTTTTGTGCAAATTACACAATGTTATCGTATAAACGACGAAAAAGCAGCCTCTTATTAGTGAATATTGAGGTGTATTCAGGGCAGTATACAATATATTGTGTCGATATTTTTGAAGTTTTATACAAATTTTCATATTTTTTATTATTTATATCACTTCCAACAAAAAAACTCCATTTTCTATAAAAACTCATTGCAAAAAAGCTCCCGATCAATCGGGAGCTTTTATCAATCTTTATATCTCATCAATTCAAGTATTCTTTCAAAGTTTGCGGGCAAAGGAGCAGAAACCGTAACCTTCTCCTTTGTTCTGGGATGAACAAAAGTCAGCTCACCTGCATGAAGACACTGACCGGCAAAAAGCGCGGGGTGCTTTTTTTCAAACTGAGTTGGTCTGCCATAAACAGGATCTCCGAGAACAGGATGCCCTATATGAGCCATATGAACTCTGATCTGGTGAGTTCTTCCCGTTTCAAGTCTCATTTCCGCGAGACAGAATCCGCCCTCAAGCTCCTCAAGCTGCTTATAATGAGTTACAGCACGTCTGCCATCCTGAGATATAGCCATTTTCTTTCTGTCAGTCTTATGTCTGCCGATGGGAGCGTCAACAGTTCCGTCGCCATTTAATCTGCCGCACAAAATGGTTTTATAAACCCTTGAAAGACTATGATCCTCAAGCTGAGCCGCAAGTCCAAGATGCGCCTCGTTATTTTTAGCAACAATAAGCAGCCCGCTTGTGTCGCGGTCAATACGATGAACAATTCCGGGGCGAATAACTCCGTTTATATCAGACAAGCTATCCTTACAATGAAACATAAGAGCATTGACAAGAGTGCCGCTTGAATGACCGGGCGCGGGGTGAACCACCATACCCTGAGGCTTGTTTACAACAACAACGTCATCATCCTCATATACGATATCAAGGGGGATATCCTCAGGAAGCGCCTCACATTCCTTAACCTCGGGAAGAAACACCTCCACCACGTCCCCTGCTTTCAGCTTGCAGCTTTTTGTTACAGCGCGTCCGTTAACAAGAACGCCGCCTTCCGAAAGAAGTCCCTGCGCCGCGCTGCGACTCAGGGACGTTTCTACTGCAATAAAACTATCAAGCCTTGCACCTGCCGCTTCATTTGAAACCGTCAAGCTATACGTTGGCTCATTCTGATTTATCTGCATTTGTTAATTCCTTTTCTGATTTTTTAGCCTTAGCCTCTTTAATTTCTTCCAAAATTATATAGAGGACCATAAGTCCGCAGCCAACGCAAACAAAGGCATCAGCTACGTTGAAAACGTAAAAATCTATAAATTCAACCTCTATCATATCAACAACGCTTCCGCGGAAGCATCTGTCGATCATATTTCCGATGCCGCCTCCGATAACAAACGAAAGCGAAACGCGAAGAAGAGAATTTTCAGGCTTATATTTAATAATGTAGAAAATAAAAGCAACAATGGCAAGAGTTGATATAACGAGAAACACCCAACGGTTGTTTGCCAGCATACCAAACGCCGCGCCTTTATTTTCAATGTAGGTCAGATGAACGATTCCGGGCAGAACGGGAACCTCCTCATACATTGCAATATTAGCAAGAACGAGATATTTGGTTACCTGATCAGCCACAACGGAAAGAACTATCAGCAAGAAGCAAAGGAGCATTTTATTCCTCGCTTCCGTTTACAAAATCCTTAAGGAAATTAAAAAGCTCTTCCTTTTCTTTCACCTCATCTTTAACCTTTTCAACGATAAACATATCGTCGGAGGTTTCAGCAAGAGGATCCTCCTCACAAGAAGCGGGCACAGCCTCCTCGTCAAAAAGGGCTTCAGCCGCCTTCATTTCCTCTTCGGAAATATCAAAAAACATATCGTCGTCTTCATCGTCGCCGATTTCCACTTCGACCTCAACCTCAGTCTCAGCCGCGTCCTCCTCAAGAGCAAGCTCCGCCTCAGCCTCTGCAAGCTCCTCCTCGGAGACATCCTCAAGGGCAATTTCTTCCTCTTCTTCCGCGAAGAAGCTTTCCTCAGGAACCTCAGGGAATTCAGGCATATCAGGCTCTTCAACTGCACTTGCAGCCTCCTCGAAGGAGTCGATTGCCTGAGAAAGCGCTTCAAAATCAGGAGTATACTTAAATTCAGAAACTGCTTCGGAAAGGCTTTCAACCATTTCTATATGATCACTGTAAAGCTGGAAAAGCTCCTGCTTGAAATTGAACACGCTCGCCTTGATCTCATCAATGGACTTATACTTTTCCTCGATCTTAGCATCAAGCTCGTCAACGATTCTGTTACATTCTTTTCTGGCTGTATCCACAAGATCGGTGCTGCGATCTCTCGCATCGCTGATAAGGTCTGCCGCGCCTCTTTTGGACTGAGCAATACTTGCGCGAAGAGACTTTTCCGTTGCAGAATAGCGACGGATCATATCCTGCGCCTCAGAGAGCCTGCGCATAAGAGTTGTGTTCTGCTCGTGCATTTCTGACATTCTCTGGAGCTGAGCCTCTATATAGGCATCAACCTCGCTGGGATCATAGCCCTTTCTTACAATCTTAAAACCATATTTGCATTTCATAAGAATTGCTCTCCTTTATACAAATCATTATACAAGCTTACGCGCCAAAAGACGAAAACGTCCTTTTTTCGTCTGTTCCTCGGTGCTGTCCACAAAATATTTTCCATATCCACGGATACTCAATATATCACCGCGCGCCACCTTTGTGTCAACCTCGGCTTCCGTGAAATAGTTAATCTCAACAAGCCCCGACGTAACGAGAGACGCCGCATCCTCTCTGGACACGTTGCAAAGCGCTCTCACCACCCCGTCGATTCGGGGAGAGGCGATCGTTGTGCTGATGTTTTCAAATTCAAGCTCTATTTTGAAGTCTTCGGGCAGAGAGCATATCTCAGCCGAGACCTTTGCTCTCCCTGCGCGACTTAGCTCGTTTTCTATATATGCCGCCGCTCTTGGCTCCGCAAAAACGTAAGCCTCGCCCTCAAAAAAGCAGATATCTCCAATAGTTTCCCTTTTAATACCCAAAGCCATCAGGGAACCGAGCCAATCTCGGTGGGAAAGGGATTCATACCCGCTGCATTTCAGGTGAACGGGAACGAACGTCTCAGAAAGAATTTCCTCACAGCCATAGCTTTTAAGGACATTCACAAGCTGCTCCTCTCTCTCTTGAGAGAAAACACTGAAGGGCAACGCTTCATATTCTATCCAGGAGGGCAAAAAAACAAGCTTTCGTCTCGTTGCACCCACGGCGCCGCCATAGAAAAATCCGCAGGATGCCTCGCCTGATATAAACAGGATTCTCTGCTCCCTTGGCGTTAAAAAACACGATGCGACTGCCGAATAGTCGCAGCGCGCGGAAAGTTCCGCTGCCCTCGAAATCAGCAGTCGCTCTTCATCAGTCAGGACAGGAAAGCCTCCCGCCTTATTTATTAAGTTGTTTGATTTCTGCAAAATCAATATTCGCCAAACTCTTCAGCGGGCTCTTCAGCCTGTACGGGCTCTGCAGCCTGAGCCTTGCGGCTGAGCTTTGCATCACCAACGTCAACGTTGCTGGGAGTGATAACGTATGCATTGGATGCGATCTTCTTGAGAGATCCATCGATGGAGTATGCAACACCGGAAAGGAAGTCGATAAGACGACGAGCTGTTTCCTTGTTTGTGTTCTCAAGGTTGAGAACTACTGTTCTCTTGGAGAGAAGGTGATCTGCGATCTGTGCAACGCTGTCGAAGGAATCGGGCTTAACTACCTTCATCTCAAGTGCGCTGCCGGAGCTGCCGGAAAGGCTGATACCGCTTGCCATACCGCTCATACCTGTTCCCATACCAACGCCGCCTGCAGGAGCTGCGCCCACTGTCATATCAGCATCTTCGTTTTCGTAGGAACCGAAGTTGTCAGCATAGTAGCCATCATCCTCGTAAGCCTCATCATAACCGTCGTCGCCGAGGCCGCCCATTCTCTTCTTGATATTATCAACGATACCCATTTTAATGTATACCTCCGTATAAATCAAATAAATTTCAAATTAATTACTTTTCAGGATAAATTCTGCTGCCGAAAATAGAACTTCCCACACGAACAAGGGTTGCTCCCTCTTCAATTGCAGCTTCAAAACTATCACTCATACCCATAGATAATATAGGTTCTATTATATTATGCGATGTTTTTGCCAAAATGTCAAGATAAATATTATATGTTTTGCCAAAATATTTTTTATATTCATCCTTTGTGCAGCCAAAGGGAGCCATTGTCATAAGGCCGCGAAGACGTATTCCGTTTATTTCCTGAATCGCAGAAACAAACTCTTCAGCTTCATCAGGCATGATGCCACCTTTATTTTCCTCGCAACCTATATTTATCTCACAAAGAACGTCAGTTACGATTCCCTTTTCCACGCTGCGCTTTGCAATTTCGTTCGCAAGACGGATGCTGTCAACCGACTGGATCATATCCACCTTGCCGACAATGCTTTTCACCTTATTGGTCTGCAGATGGCCGATAATATGAAGCGGACATCTGCCCTTAAGATCCTCATATTTTGAAAGAAATTCCTGAACCTTATTTTCTCCTGCCACGGGAAGCCCCAGCTCCTCGATAGCAAATATTATCTCCTCCGCAGGAACAGTTTTTGTTGCAGCAAGAAGCGTTACGTCCTGATGATAAGGACTTCTCAGCTTTGCCTCTTCTATTTTCTCCATAACACGCTTATAATTTTCGCGTATTATCTCACGTCTAAGTTCATCCATTCAAAAAACCTTACTTTCCGAGAATTCTTCCGTGATAGAGACCCGTTCCCTCTGTGATTATCATATCATGCAGCTTAAGATATCTGTACGACTCCTTTTCAGCAGGAACGTTCTCCTCAGATTCATCTTCTTCCTCAACCTGCTCGTCGTCCACCTCAGGATCGGTTTCTACAATATAATATCCCTCATAATCCGTGATAATGGATATGAGTCTGAATTTAACCGTGCTTCCGTCAAGAACATAAACTCCGTATTTGCCGTCTATAATGCGGACGTCGCTGATGCGGATCTTAAATCCTGTATATTCAGCCATTGATATCTCGATCGGCTGAACTCTTGCATACTCGAAACCATCGGGCATAAGAGTTGTTGAGAACACACAAGCATACCCATCCTCGCCGCGAATCAGCTGCTCCAGCTTCATCTCAATGGTACGGCTTCCATTATAAGCAAAGGTTACGTTTCTGTATTCGCCTTCCTTCATATGACCGCCGATGCCGCTTTCAACAAAGCACACAACGTACCACTTGGAGTCAGTTACCACCTTACCCGCATTGGGCTTTTTATCAGGAGAAGAGGACGTGAGCCCTTTCAAACTCTCATAATCCGCAGATTCAAGAACCGCAGGGTCAAAAATCGCCTCGTAACCGTCTCCTTCGCTGTAATAGTATCCGCTTTTCTGAGTTGTTATAGCTTCAACTCTTTGACCGAGAGCCGCAACAAGAGCACTTCTCTGTGTGCGCAGCTCGCTGAGTCGAAGAGCAATATCTCCGCTGTTTCCCATAAGAATTTCCTTCTTATTCGTTCCGGAAACAAGGGAGGATCTCAGCTTATTTGCCGTTTCAGCATCTCCGCGCTCAAGCGCTCGTCTGATCTGTGTCATAACGCTATACAGCTCGTTTTCAATTTTAGTTGCATCCTTAAGAGTGATGCTGTTGTCGCTTGAAGCCGCACTAAGCAGATCGATCTGAGTGTCTATTTCATTTATACGCTCAACCATCGAAGGATCGGAGCTATTGTATATCCCCGCCGCTTCTCCAAAAGCACGAACTCTCTCTCCGTCAGAAACGCTCGGAACAAGAGTTCCCTTGGAATTGGAATTGAGCGGAATCTCATTTCTGAATATATATCCGTCAACGTCCACGCTTTTTGTAACCGTTGACTGAAAAACAGCCTCTGCTTTAACGTCAGGCTTGAAGGTGCTCCATATATGGTAGCCGAAATACACTATAACGCCAAGAGCAAGCAAAGCCGTTATTATATATTGTCCGACCCGCTTGAGATAATCGGTGTCCATACCTTAACCTTCCTTCCATAGATTTTTTCAAAGCTTTATAACAGGTGTGCCCTCGCCTATTTTTTCTGCCTCGATAGAACGGCAGGTGAACACAAGGGACTGAACTCCGTCCTCACCCGCAGCAGAAAGAATCGAGAGAAGACGAGAAAGTCTTTCTTCGTCTATTCTTGCAAAGCTTTCGTCATAAACCGCCATAGGCGCATCTCCGGGGAAAAGCACCTTCATAAGTGCGCTTCGGAGACTGAGATAAGCCGCGTCTCTTGTTCCGGCTGACATATAATCAGCCTCTCTCGTATATCCGCCGGGGGCATAGCTCATATTGAAATTGCGGTCCACGCCAAGACCTGTATATTTACCCTCCGTAAATGCGCCAAGAAGAGCGCCCGCCTCTCCCACGATTCTGGGAAGGAGAGATGCACGAAGGTTTTCCCCCGCCTTTGTTATTGCTTCAAGGGCAAGAGCAATCGCGCTATATTTATCGGTTGATTCCTTATATTCCTTATCAAGAGCTGCGATCTTTTCTGCAAGAACAGACGGCGAAACCGCAGTTGCCATAAGCGCACCCAGCTTCTTTTCAAGCTCTGTATGACGGCGGCGCTGAGCCTCTGCGGTGCTGAGGAAAAAGCCTCTGTCGCGAACGGTTTTTTCATATTCCGCGCGATTCATTTCCACCGCAAGCTGTCCTGCCTCGCTTTCAAGAGCATTTTTGGCATCCAGACGGATCTTTTCTCTCTCCTCAGGAGATTTCGTTCCCATAACGGAGAGCTTTCCGCTGATTGTGTCGTATTCTCTTGTGAATATATTTATTTCTCTCACGGTAGCCGCTGCCGCCGCAAGAGCGTTTTCTGTCATAGTGTCAGTATCGGTAGCATCCTCAGCAAATACCGCAGCCGCTTCTCTCTGACGGCGGATAAGCTCCTCGCGCTCGCCGTTCACAAGAGCCTCGTCGCGATGAAGTCTTCCAAATTCGGAATCTTCACTGCGAAGCTTTTCGTTCTGGCGGATCTTTTCCTGACCCATTTCTTCAACCTCGTCCGCACTCATGGCATTCCATTTATCAAGAACGGCATTATAGCGTTTGAGCGCCGAAATGCTTACACAAAGCAGGATAAACGCCACAAGCAGCATACCTGCTGCCGCTGCTCCTGCCACAAGAGTCAGCGAAGGGTCGATGCTCATAAGGAAAGCTGCTCCCGCTCCGCAAAGCGCAGAAAGGATAAATAATGCAAGAGAAAATCCGAAGGTGCTCTTCTTTTTTGCAAGAGCTGCTCTTGCAGCAGAAACGTCCTGTCTGTCCTTTTCCTTTTCCTCCTCGCTGATTGGGGGAGGAAGCGTTTTATCAAGAGCGTTTATATTCATACGAACTGTTCTCAGCTTCATTTCCGCCTCGCGACGCTTGGCAGCAACGTTGCGAAGTGCTTCGCAATCACGCTCGATCTCTTCAACCGTGCGATAGCCGTCAAGAACAGCCTTAAGTCTCGCCTGCTCACCCTCAAGCTTTTCAAGCTCGTTGAGGGAATCAAGTCTTCTGAATTTATCATAGCTTGAAACGATCTCGTCAAGTCTCGCAGCATTTCTCTCTCTTGAAGCAATAAGCTCATTTGAATCAGCAACAGAGCCCTCGATATCCATTATCTCGGCATTTTTAACCATCGCTTCCTTAAGCTCAGCCTCAAGGCGAGTTTTTTCGCGACGGATATCATAAATTCTGCCGCCGTTTCCGTTTTTATGAAGCAAAGCCTTTCTCGTTTTTTCAAGGCGGTCAACTGCACGTCGTGTGCTGACCTCTTCATCTCCTGAATAGAGGATGTTTTCAATAGCCTCGCTCATTCCGTTTCCGTCGATTGCCGCATCGGACAGCTGACGAACGAAAACAGAATTATAAAACATCTGCTCCGGCATACGAAGAAGCGCCATTCCGGGAATTTCTCCCTTGAACATCTTCTCGCCCGTTTCCTCGTTTACAACGCTGACTCTTTCGCGCGCCGCATCATCGGAAACGTATAATTCTCTTGAAACACGATAGGTTACCCCACCCTTTTCAAGAATAATATATCCTGCGGCACTTCCAGTTTCCCAGTTTACGTAACGGCGACGCTCGCTCATAGCGCCGTCAACGCCACGTCCTGAAAGTCCGTAGAAAATAAACTTTATAAACATTGCAACAGAGCTTTTTCCGCTTTCGTTTGAGCCCTCAATAATATTAAGGCCACGACCAAGCTCTATTGTTTTTCCTCTGACTCCGCCGAAGGAATCAATGTGTATAGTTTTGATAAACATATTTTTCCTTCCTTTCGTCAGATAGTTTCGCCGCCAAGAGCTGCCAGAGCATAGCGAAGAGCCGCGATAGCTGTTTTTCTCTCCTCAGCGCTTCCGCTTTCAATATTTTCTGAAAGGAGACGATATACCTCGCCCTTGATTCCTCTGTCAAGTTCAAGCTCGGCAGAAGACATAAGGGGAACCGTCTCGTCCTCAACCGTGAGAGAAAGAAGCCCTTCTCTGCACTGCTCCTCTATCTCGTCGCAGGCTGCAACAAGATCGGGAGCCGTATGTCCTGTAAGAGTGATGCGGAGATGGGTGTTTTCTCCGAAGTCCTCATCCTCCATATACGTTCTTATCTCGCTGATGATCTCGGATGCTGTTTCCGCGCCCTCAACGTTGACCTCTCTGTCCTCGTAAACGCTAAGAGAGAAGGGAACGAAATGGCGTTCTGCTTTTGCCTTTTCGCCATCCTTGGTTATTTCAACAAGCCACGCGCCCTTAACGCCGCACTCGCCGAAATCGCGTCCCTGAGGGCAACCGCAATAAGCAGCGGAGATCTCCTTCTGCCAGAGAGCGTCGTTTGCCGCCTCGGGAGAATGAATATGACCAAGAGCCGCATAATCTGCGCCGAAAGCACTGAGAGCGGAGGGCATAATGGGACAATACTGTGAAAGCGGGGACGCTGTATCGCCATGGGCACAAAGAATATTGATCATATCCCCCTCGGCAACCTTGTTTTCAAGGGGACATTCCTTCATATACTGAGAAGTGAAGGCATATCCGTAAACTCTCGCGCCAAGCTCTTCAAAATCAAAATGAGAAAGCTCGGGGGATGAAAATATATGTACGTTATCGGAAAAGCTTCTCTTTTTCCAGATGCTGTTTTCGTCATAGGGATCGTGATTGCCGGGAGCGATAACAACGGGGCATCCTGCCTTCTCAAATCCGTCTGCGATAAGCGCCGCGGTTTCTCTCGTGGCAAAGCCGGAATCAAACAGATCGCCTGAAACAAGCAGGAGATCTATGGAATTATTTTTAACGTATGCGATTATATCAGAAAAGATCTTTCTAAGCTCTCTTTTTGCCGCCTCGCCTCGCTCTGCCGCAAGGGTTGCAAAGGGACTGTCAAGATGCATATCTCCTGTGTGTAGAATTTTCATAGATGCGATCCACCTTTTTGTTTATTACCCTTTATTATATCATACATATTGACCTATTTCAACAGCAAAAGTATGAACTTGACACAATATATTGCGCTTTATCATTTCCCGTGATAAAAGGATACCCCGCGCCGATTCGGCGCGGGGACTCTTCATTCTGTTAATGTTGCAATACAGCCTTCCTCGGCAAAAATCTCGCCGTCGCAGTTGATCTGCTTATCTCCTGCTGCGATTTCGATCTTACAATCGCTTACGTTAACGCTACGAAACGCCTGAATTCCATCATCCTGACAAACGAGACTGATCTCTGCGCCGCAAATCTCCACGATTCCGCGACCTTCCTCTTCCTCGTTATCACTTTTAATACCGTCTGTTGACGCCAAAACCTTGATAATTCCGCCCGTGATCTCTACGCTGTCCTTGCCTTTAAGAGCGTTCTTTGCCGCCGAAACAGTTATTTCTCCGCCCTTTATTCTAAGGTCGTTTTTCGTCTGGATCCCGTTTCTGCTGTTCGCTTCAACAATCAAGCTTCCGCTTCCCGCGATAGTCATATCGTCTGCGCTGTAAAGGCAGGCGGAGGGCTCGCTTCCGTCCTCCTTGGCATAATCCACCCCATCGGAAAGGCGGTTTTCACTGCCATCCGAAAGAGTTATAACGATCTTATCAACACATTCAACGTAAATTGCCGCGCTATCCTTGGAGGAAATCTCCACACCATTCAAAACCAGCTCCACAACGTCGCTCTTTGATGCCGAAACCACAACGGAGCCTTCCAGATTTCCGCTTAGAGTGTAAACTCCGCCTCGAGCTATTTTCAGGATTCCATCCTCAAAGGAGGCACCTGCGCCGCTGATATCAGCCTTATCCTGAGAAAGTACTATATCAGCCCCTGCGATTTCAATCACATCCGTTTCGCTTTCGCTGACGCTTTCCGTTATCAGATCGTCTATCTGAATTGTTGTATCCTCTCCGCAGGAGGCAAGAAGAACTACTGCGGATATGCAAACAAGTATTTTTATAAATTTCATAGATCTCATTTCAATTTTTCCACAAGGTATTTGCCCGTGTAGGACCCCTCGCACTTAGCAACCTCCTCAGGCGTGCCCGAGCAAACGATCTGTCCGCCGCCGTCTCCGCCCTCGGGACCAAGATCGATAATAAAGTCCGCTGTTTTTATCATATCAAGATTGTGCTCGATAACAAGAACCGTGTTTCCCGCATCTACAAGGCGCTGAAGCACCTCGATCAGCTTTTCAACGTCCGCTGTGTGAAGTCCCGTTGTGGGCTCGTCCAAAAGATAGATGGTTTTGCCAGTGCTTCGCTTTGAAAGCTCGGCAGAAAGCTTCACTCTCTGCGCCTCGCCGCCTGAAAGAGTTGTAGATGACTGGCCTATCTTAACGTAGCCAAGCCCAACGTCGCACATTGTCTTAAGACGAGAGGAAATCTTCGGAATCTCGGAGAAGAACTCTGTTCCCTCCTCCGCCGTCATATCAAGCACGTCCGCAATACTCTTATCCTTATATTTAACCTCAAGAGTTTCTCTGTTGTATCTCTTTCCGTGGCAAACGTCGCAGGTTACGTAAACGTCGGGAAGAAAATGCATTTCGATCTTCTTAACGCCATCGCCCTGACAAGCCTCGCATCGTCCGCCCTTTACGTTAAATGAAAAACGGCCTGATTTATATCCGCGCAGGTTTGCCTGCGGCGTTTTTGCATAAAGCTCTCTGATGTCGGTGAAAAGTCCCGTATAGGTTGCAGGATTTGATCGGGGAGTTCTGCCGATGGGGCTCTGATCAATTGTGATTATCTTATCAAGATGCTCCATTCCGAGAATTTCCTTGTGCTTGCCGGGCCAGGTTACCGCACCGTTCAATTCGGAGGCAAGCACGCGATGAAGTATCATATTAACAAGGGAAGATTTTCCCGAGCCCGAAACTCCCGTTACGCACGTGAAGGTTCCGAGAGGAATAGTTACGTTAATATCCTTCAGATTGTTTTCCTTTGCGCCAACTACCGTCAGGAATTTACCGTTTCCGTTTCTTCTTGTTTCGGGAACTGCAATTTTCCTTCTGCCTGAAAGAAATGCGCCCGTTACAGACTTTTTGTTTTTCTTAACCTCGGCAGGAGTTCCCGCAGCAACTATTTCGCCGCCGTGGATACCTGCGCCGGGGCCGATATCAATAATATAGTCCGACTCCTCCATTGTTTCCTCATCGTGCTCAACAACGATAACGCTGTTGCCAAGATCGCGAAGCTTTTTCAGGGTTCCGATAAGCTTGCTGTTATCTCTCTGATGAAGACCGATGCTGGGCTCGTCCAGAATATAAAGCACGCCTGCAAGAGAAGAGCCTATCTGAGTTGCAAGGCGGATTCTCTGCGCCTCTCCGCCTGAAAGCGTACCGCTTCGGCGCGCAAGGGTCAGATATTCAAGTCCGACGCTTTCAAGAAAGCCCAATCGGCTCTTTAATTCCTTTATAATTTCACGAGCTATCTGCATTTCCGTTTCCGTAAACTGCAGATTGTTAACAAATTCAAGCGCCTTGGTTATGGAAAGACGACAGAACTGATCAATATCAAGTCCTCCGATAGTAACTGCAAGCACCTCAGGATTCAGCCTTGAGCCGTTGCACTTGGGGCAATCCAGCTCTTCCATAAACTGTTCGTAATATTCGTTATCATATCCGCCCTGCTCCATTCGCTGAGTGATCGTATTGATAACGCCCTCGAAGGTAACCTTCTGAGGCCTGAAGTAGCCGTTGAAGCCGCGAATAATATCATAGGTCTGAGAGCCCGTTCCATAGAGAAGCGCTTTCATGGCACTCTCGGAAAAGGTGATGAGAGGCTGATCCATAGTGAATCCGTGAGCCTTACCAACCGCCTCAATGAGAGGACCCGTCCAGGTTTCAGGATCAAGGCTCTTGAAGCCGTTCACCGCAATACCGCCTTCAATAAGAGAAAGGGTCATATCCGGCATTATCTTTTCCTTGGAAATACGGCGCATTATACCGATACCTGAACAATGGCTGCAGGCGCCATAGGGATTATTGAAGGAGAACATTCTGGGCTCAAGCTCACCAAAGCTGATGCCGTGCTCATCGCAGGCATAGTTTGTGGAAAAGCTTATCTCCTCGCCCTCACCTTCACGGGGCACAGTTGCAACGATAAGTGTTCCGCCGCTTTCGCGAAGAGCCGTTTCAACGCTGTCGCTGAGGCGGGAGCGAATATCATCCTTTATAACAAGACGGTCTATGACGATCTCAACAGTATGGCGCTGATTTTTATCAAGCTCAAATATTTCGTTCAGATCATAAATGCTTCCGTCGCAACGAACACGGACAAAGCCGCTTTTCTTCGCCTGCTCAAAAACCTTCTCGTGTCGTCCCTTTTTTCCGCGAACAACGGGAGAAAGAAGCATAAAGCGGGTTCCCTCAGGAAGCGCCATAATGCGATCCATGATCTGATCGGTTGTCTGCTGCCTTATCTCCTTGCCGCAAACGGGACAATGAGGAACACCGAGGCGCGCATAGAGAAGACGCAGATAATCATATATTTCAGTAACCGTTCCAACTGTGGAACGAGGATTTTTCGAGGTTGTTTTCTGGTCGATGGAAATCGCAGGAGAAAGACCCTCGATAGAGTCTACATCGGGCTTGTCCAGCTGACCGAGAAACATTCTTGCATAAGAAGAAAGGCTCTCGACAAATCGACGGTGTCCCTCTGCATAAACCGTGTCAAAGGCAAGGGATGATTTTCCCGAGCCTGAAAGCCCCGTGAGCACGACCAGCTTTTCTCGGGGAATTGCCACGTCTATATTCTTAAGGTTGTGTACGCGTGCACCGCGCACGTTTATATATTTAGGCATTATAACCTCTCCGCCTTATTACCTAAGGCAATATATTTTATCCGTTTTGTTTTCGGTGGGGCGCGGGGAGGGACTTTTGTAAAAAGCCCCTCCCCGCATAACAATTACTTATTTTCTTCTTTTTCTTCAAGAGCACGTCCTGTAAGGCTGCCCGCGAGGATGATCTTTCTTTCATCATCCGTGAGAGTGCCTACGTTGAACGTGTGCTTTGTGAGCTTACCGTTTTCGCTATGGTAGAGATATCCGTCAAAGCTTTCAGCACCGGAAGCGATAGCCTCGCGAACACCGGGGATAATAACCCAGTCGCCGCAGGAGATTTCGCCTTCGCCGTTGCCCTTGCACTTGCCGATATCCATTTCATCACAACGGAGGGGGAGCATACCCCAGTTGATAAGGTTGGAGCGATAACGCTTTGTTGCATAATCACGAGCAATATTTGCAGCACCGCCGAGAACTCTCTGGCAGGATGCAGCCTGCTCTCTTGCACTACCGTCGCCGGGGCGAACAGCGCAAACAAGGCTTGCTACACCAATGGAACCGAAGAGAGCTCCGTTTTCTTCCTCATACTTTGCAACAGCTGCCTTGAGTGTTTCTTCAACTGCTTCGGAAATAAGAGAAGCGTCGTATTCCTCACCGTCAGCCTTCTTAGCTGTTGCCGCAACTGCATCAGCACGGTTTACGTACTCGGGGTCGCGACGGGAAAGTGTGAGTCTGGAAAGACGGAAGGGGTTGGAGCGGTAAGAGGAGGATTCGCCGGAGGGAATCAGCTCATCTGTTGTTGTAACGTCATCATCGATAACGCTTGCAACGCCGAGAACAACGTTATCGCTGAGCTTCTTCATTCTGGGCCAGTCTACGATGTTGGGACCAAACTGAAGCTCAACGTCAGAGTTGGGCTTGCCGTAGCCGAACCAGCAGCGATTCTCGTAGATGGACTTATCAAATGTGTATTCGGGCTTGCTGTATGTTACGTCAAGCTCGTCAGCCGCTGTAAGCACACCGCCGTTAGCTGCAGTTGCCGCAATAGAGCGAGCATCCATAAGAGCAACGGATGCAAACTGCTTTTCACCGGGCTTGGAGCCTTCACGGTTGGGGAAGTTTCTTGTGGAATGACGGATAGAAAGACCGCCGTTTGCGGGAACGTCGCCTGCACCGAAGCAAGGACCGCAGAATGCTGTTCTGAGAGTTGCGCCTGCTCTCATAAGATCGGACGCGATGCCTGTATCAAGCATACGAACGAACGCGGGCTGAGAAGCAGGATATGCAGAAAGAGCAAATGCATCGGGACCGATGGACTTGCCGCGGAGAATATCGGCAGCAGCAGAAAGGTTGTCAAAAGTACCGCCTGCGCAGCCTGCAATAACACCCTGATCAACCTTAACTCTGCCTGTTGCAGGATCGATCTTGTCTGTGAGACGGAGTGTTCCGGGAGCAAGGCCAAGCTGAGCCTCGCCCTTGAGCTCAACTGCACGGAGAATATCTCCTGCATTTTCGTTAAGGTCGCGGATAGTATAAGTGTTGGAGGGGTGGAAGGGGAGAGCGATCATAGGCTCAACCTTGGAGAGATCGATCTCAACTGCGCCCTCATAGTATGCCATATCGGAAGGCTCCAGCTTCTTATAAGCCTCAGGTCTGCCGTGCACTGTGAAATATCTCTCTGTTTCCTCGTCTGTTACCCAGATGGAAGAAAGACAAGTTGTTTCCGTTGTCATAACGTCAATGCCGTTACGGAACTCGATGGGAAGATTCTTAATACCGTCGCCAACGAACTCAAGCACCTTGTTCTTAACGAAGCCGTCAGCAAAAACTGCACCGATAAGAGCAAGTGCAACGTCCTGAGGACCAACGCCGGGACGGGGTGCACCTGTGAGGCGAACTGCAATAACGTCGGGATTCTTAACGTCGTAAGTGCGGGAAAGGATCTGCTTAACAAGCTCAGGTCCACCCTCACCGATAGCCATTGTACCAAGGGCACCGTATCTTGTGTGGCTATCACTACCAAGGATCATCTTGCCGCATCCGCTCATCATTTCGCGCATAAATGCGTGAATAACAGCCTGATGTGCAGGAACGTAAATAGCGCCGTACTTTTTAGCCGCGGAAAGACCAAACATATGGTCATCCTCGTTGATTGTTCCACCAACTGCGCAAAGAGAGTTATGGCAGTTTGTGAGAACGTAAGGAAGGGGGAGCTCTGTAAGTCCGCCTGCTCTTGCTGTCATAAGAATACCAACGTATGTGATATCGTGGGAAGCGAGAGCGTCAAATTTGATTTTAAGATCCTTTTCGTCGCCGCCAACGTTGTGAGCTGCGAGAATGGAGGATGCTATTGTACCCTTGCGGGCAACCTCAGGTGCAGGACCTTCGGTAACAAAAGCGCCGTTTGTATAATAAACGCCGTTTCTAATAAGCTTTACCATTATATATTTTCTCCTTTTTGTAAGGTTAAATTCTGAATGATATATTATATCACAAAAAAATCGGCAAATCAACCGACTTTGCAAAAAATGCCAAGGATTGATTTGTAGCTATGACATTCTCTCCGCTTGGCAGATAAATTACCGTTCAGCCTTCTCCTCGAGGAGAAGGTGTCATCGGAGATGACGGGTGAGGTGTAAAAAAGTGTTAAGTTAAGCTTCTCCTCACCCACCATTTTGCAAAGCAAAATGGTCCCCCCTCCCCGCTGGGGAGTGTTTGGGGTAACGTAAATTATCGTTTAACTCCCCACAAAAATCCCCGCATTTCTGCGGGGATTTTGAATGATCAATCTTTAACAAGAATTCTGTCAAGAGAAACCACGTACATTCTGTGGAAATCCTTGTTTTTATATTCGTTCATAATGACAGGATCTAAAATACATTCCTCAAGAATATCACCTGCATAAATTTTAGTACATTCCATTATGATAGACGCTTCCTTAAATGCTGTGCATCCGTCGTTAACAGAAAAAGGTGTGAGACCTGCTTCTGCAATTTTATTACATTCTCTTCCGCTCTTTGTTCCGCAGATTCTAAGCGCCTCTCTGTATTCCTCGCCGAAGAAGGAAAGCGTCATCTTGTCTGTCTTCTCAATGAATTCATAAGTATATCTCTGGGGGCGTACGAAAACAAAGGCAACGTTCTTTCTCCAAAGAACGCCCATTCCGCCCCAGCTTGCCGTCATTGCATTGAATTTATCGTTTTTTTCAGCACAAACAAGCATCCACTCGCTGCCAATCATATTAAAAACGTTTTTTGAAAGCTCTTCAGCTCTTATTGCCGTATATCCCATAAAACTTCTCCTTTGCTGACTGTTGTTTATATTGTACTATATTCAGCAGCTTTTTTCAACAGAATATATTTCTAAACTTTGTCTCTGTTATTGTTGATTTAAGCTTGATTCTATGATAGAATTATATGAGTTTAATTATATTATAAGAAGGTTTTACTTTATGAATAATAAAAACAAGCTTATTATTGCTTTCGCTATATCAAGCGCAGCCCTTGCTCTTGCGGGATTTGTTTTCTTGCTGATGGCAGTTTTGCGCGAATACGACCTTGAAATAGGTCATTTCAAAGAAAGCTCTGTTTTTTCCATCGTAGCATACGCGATTATTGCGGCAGGACTTATTATCTCAGTTGTTGCAGGCTTTTTCTCAAGAGGATTTAAGCTGATGCATGGTAAAAATGCAGGCGTTTTTCTCAGCTTTGCTTCCGCCCTCTCCGCTATTCTTCTTCTGGCATCCGTTGTGCTCACTTACGCTGAAAGAGTTGTTGCAGCCGGAATCGAGCCCACAACGATCAACTATCTCTGCACAGCATTCGGCATTCTGGGTGGCGTTGCCCTCATTCTGTTCGTTTTCTACGGATCATACAGAACAGCCGCCTCTCAGCTGCTTTCCTATGCAATTCCCGCTTATTTCATTTTTGAAACTCTGATCCAGTATTTTGATCAGACAACCGCCATCAACAGCCCCCTGAAGATTGCTTCCCAGCTTGCATTCGTTTCCTATGCTATCTTCACAACCTTTGATTCCGGAATTTATATCGGCAAAAAGAAGCTTCTTTCCAAATATATCTTCGCTTGTATGGCTTCAGTTGTTCTCGGCGGCGCAGTTTCCCTTACAACAATGGTTTGCCAGTTTATCACGCCTGACAGCTTTAACATAACCGTTGTTGAAAGCTGCTTGTCCTGCGCATTTGCAATTCTTGCTGCTGCAAAGCTGCACCACGTGATATTTTCACTTAAGCCCGTTGCAAACGAAGCAGACACAGAAGAATAAATTTAAGAGAGATAAATAATGATATCATTAAGCTTAAGCAACGTGAAATTTGAGGTGGGGGTGCGTAGCATCCTCACCGATGTTTCTTTTTCAATAGAAGACGGCGATAAATTAGGCATTGTGGGCGTTAACGGAAGCGGAAAGTCCACGTTGCTTAAGATAATCTGCGGTCAGTATGAGGCAACGGACGGATCTGTTTTTATTGCCAAAGACAAAATAGTTGGTATTCTCGAGCAGGACGACGCCTTTAAGATCTCAAATGAGGGTGATAACACCGTTATTTCTCAGATGTACGCCGCGTTTCCTCAGCTCCTTCGTGATGAAGCAACGCTTTCACGAATTGAAAGCGAATTAAAGATAGCCGAGGGCGACGAGCTTGTGCGCCTTTCCGGCGAATTCGAACGTGTGAACACAAGATTTATCGACGGCGGCGGTCTTCATTATAAATCCCGCTGTAAGAGTATCCTGACTCGCCTCGGATTTAACGAGGAAATGCATCAGCTGCCCATCGATTCCCTCTCAGGCGGCCAGAGAACCCGCCTTGCCCTTGCAAGACTGCTCTATCGCGAGCCCGATATTCTTATTCTGGACGAGCCCACAAATCATCTGGACACAGAAACTATGCTCTGGCTGGAGGGACATCTTGCATCATATAAGAAAACTGTTATTCTTGTCAGCCACGACAGATATTTCCTTGACAGAGTTACAAACAAAACTCTTGATATTGAAAACTGCAAGGCAAAGCTTTATAAATGCTCATATACAGAGTTTACCCGACAAAAGGAAGAGGCAAGACTTTCTCAGGAGCGCCAGTATATTAACCAGCAAAGAGAAATAGAACGCCTTGAAAAATATATTGAGCAGCAGCGAAGATGGAACAGAGAGCGCAATATTATTGCTGCCGAAAGCAGACAGAAGGCGATTGACAGAATGGAAAAGGTTGAACGCCCCGAGGATGCCCCCAAGGGAATCACCTTCTCATTCACACAGGGCGGAGAAACAGGAAACGACGTTCTCTCCGTCAGAAATCTTGCTATGAGCTTCCCCGACAAAAAGCTCTTTGAGGGGCTTTCCTTTGAGGTCAAGAAAAAGGAAAGAATCTTCATCGTCGGTGCAAACGGAACGGGAAAATCCACGCTTCTCAAAATACTTCTCGGTAAAATCAACCAGAGCGCCGGTGTGTTTGCGTTTGGCTATAACGTTAAAATCGGATATTACGATCAGGAAAACCAGAATCTATCTCCTGAAAAAACTGTTCTTGACGAGCTGTGGGATGCATACCCCGATATGACTCAAACAAAGCTCCGTTCTGTTCTCGCCCTGTTTCGCTTCAGAGGTGAGGACATTGAAAAAACAGTTTCTGTTCTCTCGGGCGGTGAGCGCGCAAGACTGACCTTTGCAAAGCTGATGCTTTCCGCAACAAACGTGCTTATTCTTGACGAGCCCACCAACCACCTTGATATCGCATCAAGAGAGGCGCTTGAGGATGCTGTTTCCGCTTTTGACGGAACGGTTATTGCCGTTTCTCACGACAGATATTTTATGAAGCGCCTTGCAACGAGAGTTCTTGAGCTTGGCAATCCTCCCTTTGATTATAGGGGAACTTACGACGAATACGTTATGAAAAAGGAGCAGATGGAAGCAGCAAAGCAGCCCGCAGAAGTCAAAGCTGAAGCTTCTGCTCCCACAGGCAAGGAAATATATCTTGCAAAAAAGGAAGCCGAGGCAAAGAGAAGAAAGGCTGAGGCAAGATATAAAAAGGTTCTCCGCGAAATAGAGGAGCTTGAAGCCGAATTGGTCGAAATAAACGACAAGCTTTTCGGCGAAGCTGCAACTGATTATAAATTGGCAGCAGAGCTTGACGACAGACGAATCACCGTTGAGGACCGCCTTATGCAACTATATGAGGAAGAGGAAAGCACAAAGCCCGTTGTATAACAACAATCAAAGCTAAAATACGCCGTTGAAGCATCTCCCCTTTGGAGAGTGCCGCAACGGCGTATCTTTTTATTTTGGAGAACAATTTTTGTTTTACTCATTATCAAGCATAGCAAGAATAGCCGCTTTGGGACGAGCACCTGCTATCTGAGAAACGATCTCTCCGTTTTTCATATGAACCAGCGTGGGAATAGAGAAAACGTTAAATCTGCTTGCAAGCTCAGGCTCTGCATCAACGTCTATCTTGCCAACAGCGTAGTCGGCTCTCTCCTCTGCAACCTCCTCAATAATGGGAGAAAGCATCTTGCAGGGACCGCACCACGTTGCAAAAAAGTCCAAAAGAACGGGCTTGTCGCCGTTTATTATTTCATCAAAGTTTGCACTTGTAATCTTGATTGCTGCCATTATATTATCTCCTTTGCGATGTTTTTAATGGATTGTATCTTTCTGATTACAGTATATCCAAACTACCGCTGTTTTTCTGTGACTTGGTTACATTATTTATTATTCTTTCTGTAATAAAGATAGGAATACACAGTGGGAGCAATAGACATAATAAGAATTATGGGTATAAATATAAGCATTGAGCCGAGAAAAGCAGTTGCCATTGTGATAACTCCGCCAATCACCCAGATGATTCCTGCGAAGCGGTGAGTTTTGTTCCAGTTTTCCTCATCGTTCAGCGCCCACGGAACCTTGATACCAATGGTGTAATTCTGCTTACATTTAGGCATATAGTTGCCCAATATAATAAACATTACGCCCATTAAAAGAGGCATAATTATTTCCATACTTATATTATGTCCAAGAGCCGATGCATAAGAAACAGATGAAACAACAAGCGACAGAACAGGACTTATCCACATAACGAGAGCAAAGGGCTTGGCATCAATATCCTGCGCCTTAGGATCTGCGCTTGTAACCAAAACGGCAAACCAGTGGACCGCAGCAAGAACGGCAGGAAGAGCAAACACAGCAACAGGCTTTGAGCTGAAGCCATCGGCTATTCCCTCTGCGTTCCAATGAGTTGCAATTTCATCAGGAAGTCTGTTCCAAAGCATCAGTCCCACTAAAACGGGAATCAGAATAATAACAGTTGTTAAAACAAGCATTTTCAAATGTTTTTTAATCATGGCTATCTCCTTTCAGATCGTGGATCCAGAGCAAAATCTCTTCCAAAACGGAGGCATTAAGCTCATAAATAATAAACTTGCCATCGCGCGTGTCGCGAATGAGGTCGGCATCCTTAAGGACTGAAAGATGGCGGGAAATTGCCGCCGCTGTGATGTCAAATCGCTCGGAAATCTCTCCTGCCGACATTCTTCCACCTTTAAGGAGATTCAAAATCTCTCGGCGAACAGGGTCGGAAAGAGCTTTCAAGGTGTTTTGAAGTCCCATACTTACCTCCTTTAACATTTAACTAAATTGTTAAATGTATTCTATCATAGATCTTTTGTTTTGTCAAGTGGGTGTAAGATAAATTATCGTTTAGCGGATTAGATGCCCGTAGGGACCGACGTCCTCGACGGGAACCCCCAAAACTCGTCAAGCTCGTTTCGGGGAACCCCTACGGCGGTCCGTTCTTGACGTATGATTATATTTCAAACGGAAGACCATGGTCGCCCCTACGATGAATACAAACATAGTCCGCTAAATTATCACTTATAACAAAACTCCAATTCGTCCTTTCGAATCTCAATTCCTTCTCCGCATAAAAGAAAAACCACCCTTTTGGGTGGTTTCTTTTTTGGCGGAGAGCCTGCTCTCGCAGGTGCGAAAATGCATTTTCGCATTCTCGTGATGTTCTGAAGCTATATCTCGTGGTCAGTTTAGCGCTACGACCTAAAAACTCCTCTCAGGAGTTTTTGTCGCGCCTACGGCATGCGACCGGTCTTTCGAATCTAATTCCTTCTCCGCATAAAAGAAAAACCACCCTTTTGGGTGGTTTCTTTTTGGCGGAGAAGGAGAGATTCGAACTCTCGAACCCTTTTACAGGTTACACGATTTCCAATCGTGCGCGCTCGACCAGCTACGCGACTTCTCCGTGTCTTTCGCTGACTGAGTTATTCTATCACAACGTTTTATAAAAATCAACCCCCTTTTGCAATTTTTTTCAAATTATTTTTTATTATTGATATTTTACAGCTAATGCCGCATATACAGGGCATCCTCGGCAGCATTTACCGATGCAAAAACTCTCCTCATGTTCCTTTTTTTCTGATCTGCTCGCAAATTGACTGATAGTTTTATCTCCTATAATGCCCTCGCAAGTGATCGTTGTCGTCGCTTCGCTTATGTAAAAGGGGCAATATATCAAAGCATCTATTGTTTTATTTGCCATTTATGTGTTCGTATCCTTTCTTTTTCCTAATCGATTCAGTACTAATTAAACGTAACCCTTCTTTCTTCCGGCAAGTCGAGTGCAGCATTGGCAGATGACCCGCTCGCCAAATAAATTGGCAAAGCTATCTTCCTCTATCACATCCTCGCAATAGTGGCACTCAGTATCCTTATCCACTACTATACTTTCGATGCAATCGCTGCAAACTATCTCTCCCGAAAGCTCATAATATATTCTTCCATCGGGAATTCTCTTCCCGCATATTTCACACACAGTTGCACTAAAACAAAGTCGGCACGACGTGCATTCCTTCGCGCCGCTCTTACATATCAATGCCATATTACTGCCTCAGAATAAAATCAGCTTTTTCTGATTCGCTGAACTTCAGATAATCAAATATAATTTTTGCCTCGCCCAAGGTCAATTGCGAAACTCCTCCTTTCAATTTTCTATAAAGAGTACTTCTGTCGATCCCGAGGGCTGTGGCGAGAGCCTCCTGGGTCGTATTCTGCTCTATAATTTTCTGTTTGATGAAATTGGCTCCTTGTACCATAACTTCCTCCTATTTCCATTTACTGTAAATATTTTACTATTTTTACCATTTTGGGTCAATGGTCAGCATGTTGAAAAATCGCAACACTTGTATAATCGTGTTATGAAATATGTTATGGTTGTATTATAGAACAAATGTTCGTTGTTTTCTCCCTATGTTCATCATTATATTACAGTGAGAGAACAAATAAGCGGACTAAGCCCCTGTAATATTGACTCTTGACAAGGATTTTTTGCTGTGATATACTTGATTTACCGAATATTTATCGGTTAAACAGAACACGTCCATGGAAATATCTTTTGTCAGAGAGCCGTTCCAAGTGCTGAAAGAACGGTCATTAGAGCTCCTTGGGTACCATCTGTGGATAAATTTAATACAAATTGAGTTAAACGCTCGGGTGGAACCGTGGGAAAATTATGCGCTCTGCATTTTGCAGTATGTATTTATTCTCACCCCGACAATTTTTTTGTCGGCGCCGGAGTTTTTTTATTTTTATGGTGCCGAACCAATATTTATATATTAGGAGGATATTTTGAAAATGAAGATCAAATTCATTGGCGGCGCAGAGCTTGATTGCGCCGAAATCAAAACAGTTTACGATCTTGCTGCAGAAGCAGAGCTTATTTCAAGAGAGGTTATCGCAGCAAAGGTTAACGGCGAGGTAGTTGACCTCACAACTCCTGTTTCCACAGATGCTGAGATCCAGCTTCTCACATTTGAGGACGAGGACGGCCAGAAGGTTTTCAACCACACAGCCAGCCACATTCTTGCTCAGGCAGTTAAGCGCCTCTATCCTGCGGCAAAGCTTACAATCGGCCCCGCAATCGATAACGGCTTCTACTACGATTTCGACTCTGAGGAAACTTTCTCTCCTGAGGCTCTTGCTAAGATCGAAAAGGAAATGAAGAAGATCGTTCGCGAAAATCTTAAGCTTGAAAGATTCACTCTCCCCCGCGATGAAGCTATCGCTATGATGGAAGCAGCGGGCGAGCCCTACAAGGTTCAGCTTATTGCAAGAGTTCCTGAGGGCGAGGATATCTCCTTCTATCGTCAGGGCGAATTTACAGACCTTTGCGCAGGCGCACACCTTTTCTCAACAGCTGCAGTTAAAGCGTTCAAGCTTCTTTCCTGCACAGGCGCATATTGGGAAGGCAACAGCAAGAACAAGATGCTCCAGAGAATCTACGGTACAGCATTCCCCACAAAGGAAGCTCTCCAGGCTCACCTCACTCAGCTTGAGGAAGCTAAGAAGCGCGACCACAATAAGCTTGGCCGCGAGCTTGAATATTTCACAACGGTTGATACAATCGGACAGGGTCTCCCCATTCTTCTTCCCAAGGGCGCAAGAATGATCCAGATCCTTCAGCGCTTCGTTGAGGATGAAGAGCAGAAGAGAGGCTATCTCCTTACAAAAACTCCCCTTATGGCTAAGCGCGACCTCTTCAAGATTTCCGGACACTGGGATCATTACCGCGACGGTATGTTCATCATGGGCGATCCCGACGATGAAACAAAGGAATGCTTTGCGCTCCGTCCTATGACTTGTCCCTTCCAGTATCAGGTATTCCTCAACAGAAAGCGCTCCTACAGAGACCTCCCCATGCGTCTCGGCGAAACCTCCACACTCTTCAGAAACGAAGACTCCGGCGAAATGCACGGCCTTATCAGAGAGCGTCAGTTCACGATCTCTGAGGGACACCTTGTTCTTCGCCCCGATCAGCTTGAGGAAGAATTCAGAGGTTGTCTCGAGCTTGCTAAATATATGATGGACACTCTCGGTCTTGCAGAGGACTGCACGTACCGTTTCTCACAGTGGGATCCCAACAACACAGAAAAATATGAGGGAACAGCTGAGCAGTGGGACGAG
>JAZORY010000028.1:0-2170 GCA_045656825.1 Candidatus Avispirillum sp. | reverse complement strand
CCATGGCAAGACGACGAAAATCAGGATCAGGAACAGTAAGAGAACGCAAGGACGGCAGATGGGAAGGGCGAATCGTCATCGGATACGATGAACGCGGTCTGCCCAAGACCAAGAACGTGCTTGCAAAAACCAAAACGGAGTGCCTCGAAAAGCTTGAAGCACTCAAGGAAACCATCGGAGCAACCGAGATCACTCGGTGCACACCCGAAATGCCGTTCGGAGAGTGGATAGACTTCTGGTATCAGAATTACTGCAAGCCTGCTCTCCGACCGTACACACAGACCACCTATGAGCAGAGAATCTACAATCAGATCATCCCGAAAATCGGCAATGTTCCTCTTAACCAAGTAACAGCAGGAACACTCGAAAAGTTCTACGCACATCTCAAAAGCGACGGCAGGCTTGTCCGCCGAGAAATATACGGAGAAGGGCTTGCCAACTCGGTGATACGAAGCATACACGCCCATTGCCGAGCCTCGCTTGAAAAGGCGAGAGTCGAAGGACTGATCCGTCAGAATCCGGCCGCACATTGTAAGCTGCCGCCCAAGAAAAGTGCGGAAATCGAGGTGCTGACGGTCGAAGAAATGCAACGTCTGCTCATACAGGCGAAAGAGGAAGGATTCTATGAAATGTTCCTCCTCGACCTGTCCACGGGCTTACGCCGAGGGGAACTGCTGGCGCTCATGTGGGATGATATCAACCTCGAAACAGGCGAGCTAAAGGTCAATAAGCAGGTTCGGTACTTCAATAAGGAGCTGCACATCATGCCTCCGAAAACAAAAGCAGCTTACCGCACAATCATCCTCCCGTTACCGCTGATCGAGATGCTGAAAGAGTACCGCAAAAAGGTACGGTCAAAGTGGCTGTTCCCGTCGCCGTATAAAAGAGAACAAGACTTGCCTCGCGATCCCTGTGCGTGCCGAAAGAAACTCTCGCAAATCCTCGAACACGCAGGCTGTAAGCAGGTGCCGTTCCACGCACTCCGCCACACCTTTGCAACGCAGGCTCTCCGATACGGAATGGATGTCAAAACACTCGCCTGCACAATAGGAAACGAAAGCGTAGAAACTACACTGAATGTCTACTCCCATGCCACCGACGAAGGAATGCGAACTGCAGCCAAGACCATTGACAGAACGATAGGAACGCTTGCAGGCGCGTACGCCGAGTTTGAGGGCGATGAGAGCGAGGACGAGCAAGTGCCGACCGAAGCACCCAAACCCACGCCAAGGACGAATTTTGAGCCTTATAAAGGCAAATACAGACGGCAGGGAACAGGCTCGATCCATCAAGTCAGCAAGAACGTGTGGGAAGGTAGATACTCTCCAATCGTAAACGGCAAACGAATCACCCGAAACATCTACGCCGGCAGCATCGAAGAATGCGAGGAAAAGCTCGCACAGATGATAGCGGAGATGAAAGAGGAGTATGGGATAGCGTAGAAAGTCAAAAATTGATACGCAGTAAGCAAAGAAAAAAGGAGCGAAACATATTCACTCCTTTGCGGCAGATAAATGTATAAATTTCAAAAAGCGGGATAACCTACAAAATAACGAAAAAACATTGACATGTAGGTTGATTTGTGATATAATAATATTAAAGAAATGCGGAGGTTTCAAGATGAGAAATTTAGTAACTAAAGAATATAGAGATCTGATATCCAAAAAACTTTTTTTGGAAAGAGAAATAGAAAAATTACCAGTTGGATATATATCAAAAAAGACTATAAAGGAAAGAGTTCAGTTTTATCTTCAACGGCGCGAAGGAAACAAAGTAACAAGTATCTATATAAAATTTGAAGATGTAGATAGTGTTTCTGAAGGTATAGATAAGCGCAAAAAGTTTATTGAAGAATTATCCTTGCTCGACGATCGTTTGAAACAATTGGAGCAGGCTGCTATTCTGATTGATAGGGATTTGTATTGTCAGTTGTTGCTTTATAAATTAAGTTACAGAATGGACGATTTGGAGACAACAGAGAGACATGTATGTTCTTCTTTTGGCAGTGCAATGAATGCGATTGAAGGTGTTGCTATAAGCATTGAAACACATAATGAAATTGAAAAATGGAAACGCGGCGACAAATCATTCTTGACTGTTTTTGAGGATACACTGCGCCGATATGGCTTTCCAGTGGAGGTTAGATGATGAGAGATCCTTATTTGTATGA
>JAZORY010000027.1:0-5553 GCA_045656825.1 Candidatus Avispirillum sp. | reverse complement strand
AAAAGCACACCATTTTGGTGTGCTTTTCTTTTGGCAGCCGAATAGGGATTCGAACCCCAACATACAGAGTCAGAGTCTGCTGTGCTACCGTTACACAATTCGGCTATTTGCTTAACGCTCAGCCATTATATCAAAAAGATTTCAACCTGTCAACCCCTTTTCGAAAAAATATTTTATTTTTTTGAAAGCCTCTTTCCGTTTACTTTTTTGCTTTTTTATGGTAAAATATTTTAGTTGATTTTACTTTTTAGGAGACACTATATGCGTCTTGATAAATATATTGCTGACACGGGTATTGCCAGTCGCAAGGAATGTGCCCGCGCCGCTCGTGCAGGTCTCGTTATTCTGAACGGCAAGCCCGTAAAGGACGTTTCCGTTCACATTGACGAAAACACAGCAGAGGTTACTTACTGCGGCAAAAAAATCCAATGGACAAAATACGTCTATCTTATGCTGAACAAGCCCTCCGGCTACATCAGCTCTTCCGACGACGACCCTCGATCTATTATGCGTCTTTTGCCCGATAAATATTCAAAAATGGACGCTTTCCCCTGCGGCCGTCTTGATATAGACACTGTTGGTCTTTTGCTTGTTACAAACGACGGTCCTCTTGCCCACGAGCTTCTTGCTCCCAGGCATCACGTTGAAAAAACCTACTACTACAAATGCTCCCCCGCCATAAGCGAGGAACAGCGCGCAAAGCTTGAAGCAGGCGTTGATATAGGCGATCATTTCACAAAGCCCAGCCGAGTTTCAGCTTGCGGCGAGGATGGCGAAATAACTCTTACAGAGGGTAAGTTTCACCAAATCAAGCGTATGTTCGAGGCAGTTGGCTCAAAGATCACCTATCTTCGACGAATCACCTTCGGTCCTCTCGAAATAGACGAGAGCCTGGCTGAAGGTCAATGGAGAGAGCTGACACCCGAGGAGATCAAATCTCTTCAGGATAAAACCAAAAGATAAAAACCAATTTGGAGAGAAATAAATGGACATCTTAAAGAAAATTTCAGAGGAAATGAATATTCCTCTATCAAAGCTTGAAAAAACAGTTGAGCTGCTTGACGAGGGCAACACCGTCCCCTTTATCGCACGTTATCGTAAGGAGGTTACAGGAGGGCTTGACGACACTGTTCTCCGTGATCTGACAGACAGACTGAACTACCTTCGCAATCTTGAAGCGCGCAAGGAGGAGATCAAAAACCTTATTGACGGTCAGGGTCTTCTCACCCCCGAGCTTATTGAAGCAATTGATGCAGCGCAGACTATCACTGAGGCTGACGATATTTACCGCCCCTTCCGCCCCAAGAGAAAAACAAGAGCAAGCGTTGCAAAGGAAAGAGGACTCGAGCCTCTGGCAAATCTTATTTCCGAAATGCGCGAAAGCTATGACGATACTCTTGAAGCTCTTGCCGAAGCTTACGTTGACAGCGAAAAAGGCGTTGAAAATGCAAAGGCAGCTCTTGACGGAGCCTGCGATATCATAGCAGAAACCGTTTCCGATAATGCCGACTTCCGCCGCGATATCCGCGCGCTCACCTTTGACAACGGTACTATTTCCTCCGCTAAATGCGGCGAGGGCGAAAGCGTTTACGAAATATACTACGAATTCTGCGAAAAGCTGAAAACCGTCCCCTCTCACAGAATCCTCGCTATGAACCGCGGCGAAAAGGAGGACATCCTCAAGGTTTCCGTTAACGTTGAATCCGACATCATCTTAAATTATCTCTTTGCAAACGTTATCACAAACTACAAGTCCCCCGCATTCAGATATATGGCACGCGCTATCTGCGATGGATACGACAGACTTATCGCTCCCTCTATCGAACGCGAGATCCGCTCCACTCTCTTTGACAATGCAAGCGAGAGCGCCATCAAGCTCTTCTCTGAAAATCTGAAAAATCTCCTGATGCAGTCCCCCCTCAAGGGCAAGACCGTTCTCGGATACGACCCCGGCTATCGCACGGGCTGCAAGCTTGCAGTTGTTGACAAAACCGGTATGGTGCTTGACACAGCCGTTATCTACCCCACAAAGCCACATGAAAAAATTGCAGAAAGTAAGCGCATCGTTTCAGGACTTATCAGAAAATACGGAATCGACGTTGTTGCGATCGGCAACGGCACAGCTTCTGCTGAAAGCGAAATGTTTATAGCAGAAACGCTCGCTGAGCTTAACTGCGACACAAAATATATAATCGTCAGCGAAGCGGGTGCATCCGTTTACTCAGCATCCAAGCAGGGCGCAGAAGAATTCCCTGACTTTGACGTTACTCAGCGCTCAGCTGTTTCAATTGCCCGCAGACTTCAGGACCCTCTTGCCGAGCTTGTTAAGATCGATCCCAAGTCCATAGGCGTTGGTCAGTATCAGCACGATATGAAGGAAGCAAGACTTGACGAGGCTCTCAGCGGCGTTGTTGAGGACTGCGTTAACAGCGTCGGCGTTGACGTTAACACAGCATCCTATTCTCTGCTTTCATATATTGCAGGTATTAATATGACAGCTGCAAAGAACATCGTTAAATACAGAGACGAAAACGGCGAGTTCACCTCCCGCGCTCAGATCAAAAAGGTTCCCAGAATCGGCGACAAGGCGTTCCAGCAGTGCGCAGGATTTCTCCGCGTTATCGGAGGCCGCGAAATGCTTGACAACACAGGAGTTCACCCCGAATCCTACACAGCAGCAAAGGCGCTTCTTGATAAATTCGGATATACAAAGGAAGAATTAAAGGCTTCTAAAATCATCGGACTTGCAGCCAAGGTTAAAAGCTACGGCGAAGAAAAGCTTGCAGAGGAGCTGGGCATCGGCGTTCCCACCCTGTCCGACATCACAGGTGAGCTTGAAAAGCCCGGACGCGATATCAGAGACAGCCTGGCAAAGCCCGTTCTTCGCGAAAAGGTTATCGAAATCGAAGACCTTCAGGTTGGTATGACAATGCGCGGAACAGTTCGTAACGTTATCGACTTCGGCGCGTTCGTTGATATCGGTGTTCACCAGGACGGACTTGTGCATATCTCCGAGATTTCCGACAAATTCATCAAGCATCCCTCGGAGGCGCTTTCCGTTGGCGACATCGTTTCCGTAACAATTAAGAGCGTTGACGTTAAAAAGAAGCGTATCGGCCTGACAATGAAGGGCCTGAAATAAGATTTTCTAATTTTATTAGAAAATCTTTGTCCCAAATTTAAGATTTATAGTACTTTTATAAACATCATATACAAATTGCACAAAGGCAAACTTGTAAATTTGGGAAAAAAACCTCTTTTATTCTTGACAAAAAATTGATATAATTACGATATAAAAATAGCGGTAGAGTAATGCTACCTTCAAGGAGGATATCACATGGCAAGCTTATCACTTAAGCATATTTATAAGAAGTATCCCGGTGGAGTTACAGCGGTTTCCGACTTCTGTCTTGAAATCAAGGACAAGGAATTCCTTATCCTCGTAGGTCCTTCCGGTTGCGGTAAAACAACAACACTGCGTATGATCGCAGGTCTTGAGGAAATTTCCGAAGGCGAACTCTTCATCGGCGACAAGCTCGTTAATGACGTTGCTCCTAAGGACAGAGATATTGCGATGGTATTCCAGAACTATGCTCTTTATCCTCACATGACAGTATTTGACAACATGGCATTCGGTCTTAAGCTCCGCAAGACACCCAAGGAAGAGATCAAGCGCCGCGTTGAAGAGGCTGCTCGTATTCTTGACATCACTCACCTTCTCGACCGTAAGCCTAAGGCTCTTTCCGGTGGTCAGAAGCAGAGAGTTGCGCTCGGTCGTGCGATCGTTCGTAAGCCTATGGTATTCCTTCTCGACGAGCCTCTCTCAAACCTTGACGCTAAGCTCCGTGCAACAATGAGAACAGAGCTTACAAAGATCCACCAGAGAATCGGTACAACATTCGTATACGTAACTCACGACCAGACAGAGGCTATGACAATGGCTACACGTATCGTAGTTATGAAGGACGGTCTTATCCAGCAGGCTGACACACCTCAGAACCTCTATGATATGCCCGTTAACCTCTTCGTTGCAGGCTTTATCGGTTCACCTCAGATGAACTTCGTTGAGTGCGTTCTCGAGGAAAAGGGCAACGGCCTCTACCTCACATTCGGCGAAAACGCTATCAAGCTTCCTGCAGACAAGGCTAACAACCCTGCTCTTAAGGATTACATCGATAAGGAAGTTATCATGGCTATCCGTCCTGAAGATATCTATGACGGCGCAAGCTACGTTGAAGCTTGGGGCGACAGCGTTATCGAAACAGACGTTGAAGTTACAGAGCTTATGGGCGCTGAAATTTACCTCTACCTCAGAACAGGCGAGGAAAGCTTTATCGCTAGAGTTGACAACAAGTCCAAGGCTCGTGCAGGCGACGTTATCAAGGTTGCTCTCGACGCAAGCAAGATCCACATCTTCGACCGCGACACAGAGCGCTACATCATCCACTAATTTCAAAATTGAAGGCGGCGAATCTTCGCCGCCTTTATTTTTATCGTTACAAAATGAAAACAACTGAATTCAATTTAGAAAACTGCTCCGTTTGCCCCAGAGAATGTGGGGTTAACAGATACGAAAAGCGGGGATACTGCGGTGAGGGAGCAGCAATCCGCGTTTCCAAAATAATGCTTCATCATTTTGAAGAGCCCATCATCAGCGGAGCCCCCTCCGACACTCGAGGAAGCGGAACCATATTCTTTTCGGGATGCCCTCTTCACTGTGTTTATTGCCAGAACAACGCTATTTCAAGCGGAGGAAATGGCGATATACTTTCTCCCGAACAGCTTGCAGACGAAATGCTTCGTCTGGAGGCGGATGGCGCATACAACGTCAATCTCGTTACGCCAACCCATTTCATCCCGCAGATAATCAAGGCTCTGGACATCGCTAAGCCTCATCTTTCTATACCTGTCGTTTTTAACACGGGTGGATATGAAAAAGCTGAAACTATTTCTGCGCTGAACGGCTATGCCGATATTTTTCTCACCGATTTTAAGTATGGTACAGCTGAAATTGCTGCTAAATATTCAGCTGCTCCCGATTATCCTCAGGTTGCCGCCTCTGCGCTGACAGAAATGCTTCGCATTACGGGTGAGCCCGTTTTTGAAAACGGTATGCTGCGCCGCGGCATCATCCTTCGCCATCTTGTGCTCCCCGGCGCAAGACACGACAGCGTTACAGCCCTTCGCCTTGCTGCAGAAGCTGTTAAGCCGGACAAAATCATCCTCAGTCTTATGCGGCAGTACACACCTGATTTCACCCCCGATCATATTAAAGAGCTGAAACGCAAAATCACTACCTTTGAATACAACTTCGTTTTGAACGAGGCCATATCCCTCGGCTTTGACGGGTTCTCTCAAGAAAAAGATTCCGCCACCACTATTTACACTCCTGATTTCTAAAAACACCTGCCCTTTCTTAGTTTTATAGTTTAATAGTGGATTCCCAAGGGGAAACTTTTTGAGGAAAAGTTTTCCCCCTGGACCCCCTTCAAAACCTTTTCGCAGAAAATCCCCGTCCATCCCCACAAAAGTGGGGTGGGACGGGGATCTTTT
>JAZORY010000026.1:0-15706 GCA_045656825.1 Candidatus Avispirillum sp. | reverse complement strand
TGGTTTTTTGATTTGTGGGGAACAGAAGATGGATTCGAAAGCGAACCTTGCGTGAATGATTCGGTTTTTGTAGTTCAGCGGCAAGGTTCACCAAAAGCTTCGCTTTTGCAAAGTTTACCCGGGCGCGACTAAAATAGTCCGATCTCATACCTTAGGCTTTACTTTTTCTCCCCACCCTTGACTCCGCTTTCAATTGTATGTTAAAATTAGCTATAAACTGAAAGGTGGGTTTTATATGAAAACTCCTCAACTTATACACCACGAGCATATCAACGTTGGACACTATGCCTCCGCTTCAACTGTTACCCGTCAAGGCGACGTTCTTGTTACAGCGGGCGGCCCCGATCCCTTTATGATGATCTCGCGCGATCGCGGATCCTCCTTTGAAATAAAAAAAGGCATCAACTATCCAACGACCTACGGCTTTACTCAGCTTTCTGACGGCTCCTTTATTTCCTTCGGAAGCAACAACGTTGGACACAGAGCGCTTTTTGACAAGCGCCAGAGAGTTGTTCCCTTTGTGTTAAAAATAATGCGCGCTAAGACCTTTGACGATATTCTTGACGGAAGAATTGACGTTTCCTTTTCTGTTGTAGACATTCCCGAGCTGACGTTCGGATGGGGAGATTCCAACAACTGCCATTCAGGCACCGTTGCTCAGGGCTGTGTTGAGCTTGAAAACGGAGATATCATTGTTACAATGTACGGTCAGCGCACCACTGACACAACACTCTGCCCCTATTTCGTTGACCAGGGCTACAATTTCTATCTTTACAGCACATGGTGCATCGTTTCCCACGACGGCGGAAAGACCTTCTCATATCTCTCAACTATTGCCGATGTGCAAACCTATCCCATCCCCGATATTAACGCAGAGGGATATTGTGAAACGGATATTTACGCCTTTGGTAACGACCACATAGTTGCAGTTCTCAGAACGGGCGGCCACGAGGTTTATTCTCCTCTCTACGCATCCCATTCATATGACAACGGAAAGACCTGGGGGACTCCCTATGAGATAAACTCCTGGGGCGTTCTTCCTAAGCTTTTCAGGCTTTCCGACGGCAGACTTGTGCTTGTTTCCGGACACGTACACACCTTCCTGATGTTCTCCGAGGATGAGGGTGTTACCTGGACTGAGCCTTTCATCGTTGAAGAATGCGACGGCAAATGGGACAAGAGCCCCTCGGGATACAACACAGCCTTTGAAAGTGCACCCGGAGAGATAACCATTATTTACGACGATCCCAAGGAAGGTCTTGCCGAAGGCGCTCCTGCGGGCTACGTCCGCCACGTTTATATGAGAAAATATGAGGTTTAATAAAAAAACATAAAGGCACCTGCGGGATAATGAATCTACATTGTAGGGAACGGCGTCCTCGACGGTCCAAATTTACATAATCCCAAATCCGCAAGGATTTGTTCCTTAATTCTGCATTCTGCACTCTGCATTAAGCATTTAAATAAAAAACAACTCCAAGCTTTTAATGCTTGGAGTTGTTTTTTATTTATGATAAAGTCTTTTCGTTTCGTACTGAGGCTCGCAGCTCACATTGATACCAAGACGTCGAAGGATCTTTTCGTCCTCATCGCTGATAATAACGGAGAAATGAGCATCGCTGCCCTGAAGCTTGGAAAGCTGCTCCTTTGCAACGTTTGAAACGGGATCGCTAAGTGCGGAAATTGTGAGAGCAAGAAGCACCTCGTCTGTATGGAGACGGGGGTTTCTATGCTGTAGATACTGAGTTTTCAGGCTGCAGATAGGAGAAAGAACGTCCGCGGAAATAAGCTGAAGAGAATCATCGATATTTCCGAGAGTTTTAAGCGCATTGAGAAGGAGCGCGGATGCTGCTCCAAGTGTGCTCGAGGTTCTGCCTGTTACGATTCTTCCGTCAGGAAGCATCATTGCGCCTGCAGGAGCACCCGTTGCCTTAGCCTTTTCAAGTGCTGTGGAAACTATGGGGCAATCGTCGGGCTCAATATCAGACTGGTTCATCAAAAGCTTGATTTTCTGGATCGCGTTTTCATCGCCGTTACCCTTAATTCTGTTGATACAAGCTGAAAAATAGCGACGAAGAATCTCCATTTTTGAAGCCTCGCGGCAAACCTCATCGTCAACGATGCAATTGCCAACCATATTAACGCCCATATCTGTGGGAGATTTATAAGGAGATGATCCCTGAATCTTCTGGAAAATTGCATTGAGAACGGGGAATATCTCCACGTCTCTGTTGTAGTTTACAGTAACCTCGCCGTAAGCTTCCAGATGGAATGGGTCGATCATATTCATATCATTAAGATCCGCTGTTGCCGCCTCGTAAGCAAGGTTTACAGGATGCTTCAGGGGAAGATTCCAGATGGGGAAGGTTTCAAACTTAGCATAACCTGAGGTTATACCTCTCTTATAGTCGTGGAAAAGCTGGCTGAGGCAGGTTGCCATCTTACCGCTTCCGGGGCCGGGCGCTGTTACAACGATAAGAGATCTGGTGGTTTCTATATAATCATTCTGTCCAAGTCCCTCGTTGCTAACGATATGCTGAACGTCGGAGGGATAACCTGCGATGGGATAGTGGCGATAGCAACGGATACCGAGAGAGCTGAGTCTGTTATAGAAAGCGTCAGCCGCTGCCTGACCGTTATATCTTGTGAGAACAACACTTCCCACAAAAAGACCAAGCTCACGGAATGTGTCTATAAGTCGGAGAACGTCCTCATCATAAGTGATGCCAAGGTCGCCTCTCATTTTATTTGTTTCAATATCTGCCGCATTGATGGTGATAACAACCTCAACGTCGTCTCCAAGCTGCTGCAGCATACGAATCTTACTATCAGGCTCAAAGCCGGGAAGAACTCTCGAAGCATGGAAATCGTCAAAAAGCTTTCCGCCGAATTCGAGATAGAGCTTGCCTCCGAACTGCGCAATACGGCGACGAATATGCTCGGACTGCATTGCAAGATATTTTTCGTTATCGAATCCAACTTTTTTCATGATAGCAAATGACACTTCCTTTCTTCGATAAAACCAACGTATCTATTATATCACACTTCCTCTTCAAGTAAAAGAGGAAAACAAAATTTATCTGCGTTTTTTTCTTTTTTCAGGCACAAGATGCCAGATATAGAAAGCCACTGCTGCAAACATTACCAACGTGCAAAGAATATTCACTCCGTATGCTGTAAAGAACAGATCGATATCGTAAATAAAGCTTTTGCCGCTGCTGATAAAGGGGGCAACTCTGCCACTGATTGCCAGAATCAAAGCAACAACAGCCGAAACAAAGCTGCCACGGATGAATCTTTCAGTAACCTTGCCGCAGGATAGCATTACAACAGCCAAAGTCGCACCAAACAAAACTATTTTAAGCAGATCCACAACGTTTCCGAAAACGATGCCGAATATTGTGTACTTTCCCATAATAACGCCAATGTATACAAACAAATTATACAAAGCAACACCACCTGCAACCATAAGACAAACGGCAGATGCTTTCTTTTTGTCCTTTATTATCAGTACGCCTGCCAATATTATTGCTATAACATAAATACACAAGCGAACCAGGCTGTATAAATATCCCGCTTCACCCTCAGCAACAAGAGAGATCATTCTTTTTATTTCGCTGAATTCAAACAAAGAAATTGCCATAACAAGCAGGCCGGAGAGCCCACGCAAAAATCTATTCATAATCTTTACTCCGTTTATAAAAACTATAAGGATATTTTATAATACACAGAAATAAAAGTCAAGCAAATGCACGTTTTGAAGCTTTCCTTTTTATATAAGGAACAAAAAACACAAAATGTTTGTTTTAATTTGTAAATTTTGCAAAAAAATGTTGAAAAATCCGTAAAATATGGTAGAATAACTGTGTTTGTACTTTGGTGCTTTAATTTGATATCTGAAAGGAAAAACAAATGAATCGTGCGAGATTTGGCTCAAGACTCGGATTCATCCTGGTTTCTGCAGGATGCGCAGTTGGTCTTGGCAACGTTTGGAAATTCCCCTATATGTGTGGCCAGTATGGCGGCGCTGTATTTATTCTCGTTTATCTTCTCTGCCTTCTTGTTCTCGGCCTTCCCATTATGGTCAGCGAATTTGCTGTTGGACGCGGAAGCCAGAAAAGCGTAGCTCAGAGCTTCAACGTTCTTCAGGCTAAGGGCGGAAAATGGAATCAGCTTGGTATTATCGGTGTTCTTGGCTGCTATCTTCTTATGATGTTCTACACAGCAGTTGGCGGCTGGCTTCTTTATTATGCATACAAAACTGCCACAGGTGCTTTTGTTAATGCATCAAAGGATGCTATCGATGCAACCTTCTCCGGACTTATGGGCGCCCCCGCAACAATGATGCTCTGGACACTTATCGTTATCGTTATTTCCTTTGCCGTTTGCCTTATCGGTATGAAAAACGGTGTTGAAAGAGTAACGAAATATATGATGCTCTGCCTTCTCGGTCTTATGGCTGTCCTTGCTGTCCGCATTGTAACTCTTGACGGTGCGATTGAAGGCGTTAAGTTCTATCTCGTTCCCAATATCAGCCAGATCAAAACCGTTGGATTTGGCAATATCTTGGTTGGTGCGATGAATCAGGCATTCTTCACACTCAGCCTTGGTATCGGCGCCATGGCTATCTTCGGCAGCTATCTCGACAAGAAGAGAAGCATTATGGGCGAATCCGTGTTCATCTGCATTATAGATACAACTGTTGCTCTTCTCGCAGGCTTCATCGTTATTCCTGCTTGCTTTGCATATAACATTCCTCAGGATGCAGGCCCCTCTCTCATTTTCAAAACTCTGCCCAATGTTTTTGCTAACATGGCAGGCGGAAGTATCTGGGGAACTATCTTCTTCCTCTTCCTCTCCTGTGCAGCACTGACAACTATCATCACTGTTTTTGAAAACATCGTTGCATATGCTATGGACGTTCTCGGCTGGTCTAGAAAGAAATCCGTTCTTATCAACCTTGCCGCTATGTGCGTTCTCTGCATTCCCTGTGTTCTTGGCTTCAACCTTTGGTCTGATATTGCTCCTCTCGGCGCAGGCAGCAACATTATGGACCTTGAAGACTTCATCGTTTCTAACAACCTCCTTCCTCTCGGAAGCGTTGTTTATATTCTCTTCTGTGTTAAGAAGAACGGATGGGGCTGGAACAACTTCATCGCTGAGGTCAACGCGGGCGACGGTCTTAAGTATCCCGCCAAAACTCGTTTCTACGTAACCTGGATCCTTCCTGTTATCGTTGTGTTTATTTATCTCAACGGCTACTGGGAAAAGTTCATCGCTCCTATTATCAAGGCAGCGAAAGCAGCAGATGGCTCCTTTATGACAACGGTTGTTAATCACGATAATTTTGTTGTGGCTATCATTTGGTGCCTTATCGCTATCGCTTTCCTTGCTTGGATCGCTTCCGTTGTGTTCCACAAGAATAAGGCTGAATGACTTTAATAAAAACTGCAAGGAATTCCTTGCAGTTTTTTTGTTGTTATGTGATGCTTTGTGAGTCTGTACACAGCGCTCCCCAACAATATTAAATTTCAAATCCGACTGCGGATTTGTTCCTTAATTCTACAATCCGCACTATGCATTCAGCATTAAAAAAGGAGGTCCTGCGACCTCCTTTTTTAATATTTTCCGTTTGCATCGATCGGTTCGCCGTTGAGGAGACGAATCGTATCATTAATGACCTTATTCATATAGTCTGTTGAAACGTAAAACTCACCTACACCGTCAATAGTGATGCAGGAATGTCTCGTTGAATAGGGATAGAAGCCTATTTCCGACGTTTTGCCGTCCAGAGTTGTATACGTCATAATAAGCCCTGCATTGCTTTTATCTGCAATATATTCCTTGAGCTCATCCTCTGTAAGCTTACAATACTCATCGTCAACACAATAGTCTGTTATTGTAACAGAAAGAAGCGTTTTATAGTACTGACGGAAGTTTGCAACGCCGTCCGCTCCGAAATCCTTACCGTTTGCTTTAACGAAAATCGGAACCGTCTGATCTCCCTCAGCCACTCCCTGAGTTATAGTAAAATCTGCATTCACCTTGTCAGAACTAATGCTGATAGATGAAATATTTGTTATATACTGCTGGAAAGCAAGCTTATCAATCCAATCTATAAGACGCTTTTCAAGGAAGCTGACAGTTTCTGTACTGCAGATTCCGATAACGCCGGGGAACAGATTGCTTTCAGTATAATAGGTTCCGTCCTCCTGAAGCTCGCTGAAATAAAGCTCATAATGAGCACCGTTATATTCAAAGGTTATAACGTTTGCAGGGTCATCAAGTCCGATCGCCTTCTTTTCCTCATCCGTTGCCGAAATATCATAGCAGCTGTCAGCCGCAAGACCCATAAACTGAAAAATGATCTCGTAATAAAGCTGAGAGTTGGGATAATATGCGGTTGGATAGTCCATAATATTCTCGGCAAGCGCCTCGGCATTTATCTGCTTATCCTTATCCACAAGTCTTATTCTGAACTGCTTTTCACCGTTTTTATAAACTGTGAATTTGTCAACCTTGTAATAGTCGTCCTGACTGATTCCGGCGCAAATAACAGGGGTTACAAAGCCCTCTATGGGCTGAAGGACCGTTTTGGCTATATCCTCCGAAAGCACGTATACGCTTCCGGGTCTGCCCTCGAACATACAATAATATCCGCCGCCTGTGAGAAGAGCATCACCAACGTACACCTTGAAAAACTCGCCTGCTGTCGTTTCAACAACCCAGGTTGCCTGAGGCTTAAGAAGCCCGTATTCCTGAAGCTTTTTGTCATCTGCTCCCGTGATAACCTTCATCTTTGACAGTGTACTTGTTGTTACTGTCTGAAGGGTTGCAAACAGCTCTTCATCAAAGGGAATGGTTTTATATCCCTCGATATAAAACTTTCCATCTCCGGCGCCCACAAATGAATAGGTGCCCTTGCTGTTTTCAACGGTTATCTTTTTTATTTCATTGGCTGAAATACTTCTGAAAATATAAATTCTGTCGGAAATTCCAACAAGCTCGCCTGCCTCGGTTTCCGGCGTTGTTACCTCGTCAGAGGGCGTATTTGCCTTGATATAAGGATTTATAACAAAGAAATACGCTATAACAAGAACTGCAAACAAAACCGCACAGGCAATCATAAGATTTCTCTGTCGTTTCATGCGTTCTTTCTCCTGATCCAAACAGCCACGCCTGCAACTGCAATAATAACGGGCAGAGTTACTGTCATCGCAACAGCCCACTTGTTTGCCTGAGCAGTTGTGATATCAAGCGCTGTGTCGTCAAGCACCTTATAGTCGATATCCGCAAGAATACGCTCACGACCTGTAAGTCTGATAGTATTATAGAGAATATCCGCATTTGCATATGTGTTTGACGTGAGATATCCGCTGTTTACGTAGTCGGCAGAGCCGCATGCAACAACGTATGAATAATAATATTCGTTATCTACGATTCTTGTATCTCTGGAAATCGTCATCAAAGGAACGCTGCCGAGATCGCTTTCGCTGCCATCCTTCAGTGCCTTTGCTCCATCGTGTGAAAGAAGAACGGGGGATACCTGAACTGTTCCGTTGAGCTTGGAATTCTCCTCGAAGAGAATATTGATGGGCATTGCGTTCTTAAGGATAGTTTTGGGCATCGTGTCAAGAGTTGCAATATCCGTATAAAGAGAAGCACCAAGAGTTCCCTCCTCTGCATATTTAGCAACTATTGATCTGCCGTCAGTTGAAACGGAATTGTTCGTATCCTTAACGTAGGTGTCGTCGTTAAATCCGATCCCCCACTCTGTAAGGAATTCTCTCAGATTTGTGAGATTGCCAACGTTCTCGGGGCTTGTGAACACAACCAGACAGCCTTTTCTGTCAAGGAAATCATCAAGCTTTGAGATCTCATTTTCGCCATCATCGCCTGCAACAAATCCGCCAAAGTCGTAAAGAGGATCGTTTATAACAACGATTCTGGCATCATCTGAAATATTCTCTTTTGCAAGATCAATATATCTGACCTCATATCCTGCATCGCTGAAAAGATTCTTGAGAGCCATTCCGTCCTCGCCAACCTTTTCTCCGTGAGATGCGGTGAAATAAACGGGAGGCATTTCAGAATCCGTTACGGAAAGAATAGCGGAAACAAGCTTATATTCGCCCTGATATGCCCAGATGGAAGTTCCGTCCTCGTCTGTTATAAAGAAGGAATCAATATAATATATTCTGAATTCCGTTCCGCTCTGAACAACCACGCTGTCAGTATATATCTGCTGCGCGGCTGTCTGATAAAACTGCTTATAGAAGCCGGGGTTTTTAACGATATCAATACATTCAACGTTGATATTCTTATATTCAGACTGCATTTCGAGAGCTGTGCGATAAACGTAGTTAAGATATGCGCTTTTCTTTGCAATCTGGTCGGGCTCCACGGTGAAATAAATATTAACTTCGCCCTCAACGTCGTCAAGGAAGGACTTTGCCTCAGGGGAAAGGGTGAACACCTGTCCCTCGGTCATATCAATATACCAAACAAAATGGGAGGCTAAAGCAAAGAAGCAAACGTTTGCAACAACTGCAACCGCTATAACAAGAGCTGTGATGGCAGAGGAAAGAAGGAGATAGTTCTTTTTTCTCTGATTATTTCTGTTAAACTTTCTCATTTTCTACCTCCATCAAGCAAATCTGCGCTTTTCATAAACGCGTACGCTGAGGAAAAGGAACACAGCGCAAAGGGAAATATAGTAAAATGCGCTGGCAAAATCAAAAATGCCCTGCGTAAAGTTTGTGAAACGGCTGTATATGGAAACCCAGTCCAGAACAAGACGGATAGCATAGCTGTTAATAATTCCGTTAAGAACCGCAACAACCACAAGTCCCGCAAGCACGCCGATGGTTCCCATAGCTGCAACAAACTGATTTTCCGTAAGTGCGGAAATAAAAAGTCCAATTGCAATAAAGCAGCTGCCGATGAGAATCATAGCAACAGTGCAGCCGATAACCTTCGCCCAGTTGGGATTACCGTAAATGCCAAGAACCAGATAATAGAGCATTGAAATAACGACAGTTCCTGCAAACATTGTGAACGCGGCAAGGAATTTCGCCATAACCATTCCCCAAAGGCTGACAGGGGCTGTGAGAAGCAGCTGCTCCGTTTTTGCCTTCTTCTCCTCTGCAAAGCTCTTCATTGTGAGCAGAGGAATAAGAACTATGTATCCGTACATCAGAAACTGGAAATATGTTGCCGTGTCGGAAGACTGCATAAGCAAGGTTGACAGGCTGAAAAGGAAGCCTGATGCACAAAGGAATATTGCCATAAACAAATATCCCTGAGGCGTTGTGAAATATGCGCGCATTTCGCGCTTATATATTGCAAACATTGTTTTTTCTCCGATTTATCTTATTTTCTGCGCTTTTTTGTTTCAGCAGAGTTATCCTCTGTAAGCTTCATAAATACTTCCTCAAGACTGAGCCCTTCAGGTGCCATTCCAATGATAGGCCATCCGTTTTCACTCATTTTGAAGAATATAGCCTTGCGGATATCCGCAGCTCCACCTGACTCAACAACGTAAGTGCAGCTGTCCTTTTCGCGTTCACTTGTAACCTCAACGTGCTCAACGCCCTCCGTTTCACGAAGAGCCTCCATAACCTCGCGCTGAGGACCGCAGATCTTAAGCTTGTAGCGGCTGTTCTTATTGATAGCAGAGCTGATGCTGTCTGTGGGCTTATCACAGAGGATCTTACCTCCGTTGATAATAACGATTCTGTCGCAAACAGCCTGAACCTCTGAAAGAATATGAGTTGAAAGAATAACCGTATGTTCTCTGCCGAGAGTTCTGATAAGGTTTCTGACCTCGATTATCTGCTTAGGGTCAAGACCGACGGTGGGCTCGTCGAAAACAAGAACCTTGGGATTTCCTATAAGCGCCTGAGCAATTCCAACTCGCTGCTTATATCCCTTGGAAAGATTTTTTATAACTCTGCCGCGCACGTCTGTAAGCTTCGTTACGTGGCAAACCTCGTCAAGATGCTTCTTTCTGTTGTATTTACAATTTTTAAGCTCGTATACGAAGGAAAGATATTCATCAACCGTCATATCAACGTAAAGCGGAGGCTGCTCGGGAAGAAAGCCTATCTGCTTTTTAGCTTCATCGGGATTTTCAAGTATGTCAATACCGCCTATCTTAACAGAGCCTGAATTAGCCGAAAGATAGCCTGTCATAATATTAAGGGTTGTTGATTTGCCTGCGCCGTTCGGGCCGAGAAATCCGAGAATCTCTCCCTCTCCAACGGAAAACGAAACGTCATCAAGCGCAAGCTTCTGGCCATAGGCCTTCACAAGATTTGAAACTTCTACCATTTGTTAGTTTCCTTTCATTCAGAACCGTACAATTCGGACAATTATATATTAGTATACCATATTTCGACGTCGATTTTATAAATAAATAATAAATTTTTAATACAAAATCAGAATTTACAAATCTCACCTTTTCTCCATTCCCCTTGATTATTTCGGCATTTTTTGATATAATGATTATATATGACTTTTTGCGAGGATATGATGGAAAAGCTTTCGGAAAAATGCAAGAATACTGCTCAAACGCTTCTTTCAGCTCTGAAAGAACAAAAGCTGACCTTCGCAACTGCCGAATCCTGCACGGGAGGGCTTGTTGGCGAAATGATAACTGCTCTCTCCGGCTCATCTGAGATTTACGAGGGCGGAATCATATCTTATTCAAACAACGTAAAAATGCGCGTTCTTTCAGTTTCAGAAAAAACTCTTCTTGATTTTGGAGCAGTTTCCGAAGAAACTGCAAAGGAAATGGCGGAAGGCGCAAGACTTCTCACCAATGCCCACATAGCTGTCTCCGTAACAGGAATAGCAGGACCCACGGGTGGCACAAAGGAAAAGCCCGTTGGCACAGTTTGCTTTGGTATCAGTACAAAAAACAACACAAAAACCTTCACAAAACGTTTCGGCGAAGAAAAAACTCGCGACGAGATCAGATTGATGGCAGCAGATTTTGCTATGTCTCTCGTTCTTGCCACAGGAAAGGAGCTGTCCCATGCTTGAAAATATAAAATCTCCCGCAGATATAAAAAAGCTGTCTCAAAAGGAAGTTGACGATCTTGTTTTGGAAATGAGAAAGGAAATCCTCAGAGAATGTGCTGACGGCGGCGGACACCTTGCCTCCAATCTCGGTATTGTTGAAGCAACAGTTGCTCTCCACAGGGTTTTTGATTCACCCGATGATTCTATAATATTTGACGTCGGCCATCAGTGCTATGCTCACAAGCTGCTGACAGGTCGCTTCGATAGCTTTAACACTCTCCGCCGATTCGGCGGAATCTCCGGCTTTACCAACAGAAATGAAAGTGAACACGATGCTCTTACAGCAGGCCATAGCGGCAGCGCTCTTCCGACTGCTCTCGGAATTGCACGTGCAAACTCACTTCAGGGAAAGGATAATTGGTCTGTGGCAGTTATAGGCGACGGCTCATTCACAAACGGTATGGTTTTTGAAGCGCTTAACTGCTGTGCAGAAAACAAGGAAAAGCTTATTATTCTGCTTAACGACAATGAAATGTCCATTTCCAAAAACGTTGGCGCAATGTCAGGATATTTTGCCCGACTTCGCAACTCCAGAAAATATTTCCGATTCAAAAAGAGTTTCCAAAGTGCAGCTTCCCATCTGCCCGGCGGCAAAAGCCTCGTTGCCTTTTCATATAATGTTAAGGAATTCTTCAAAAGAATGCTTGTTCAAACAAACATTTTCGAGAACCTCGGGCTGTATTATCTGGGCCCCGTCAACGGAAACGATGAGGAAAAGATGGAAGCTCTCCTCAGAGAAGCAAAAACAAAGAACAGATGCACCATCATCCATATGCTAACCGTTAAAGGAAAGGGATATGAGCTGGCAGAAAAGCATCCTGAAAATTATCATTTCACCTCAAGCTTTGATATAGAAAAGGGCGCCACAACTGGCGCTGAACAGTCTTATTCAACCGTTATGGGCGAATATCTCTGCGAAATGAAAAAAAGAAACAATAAAATCTGCGCTGTTACCGCCGCGATGGAAAAAGGTACGGGACTGAGCATTTACAGAGACAAATTCACAGAAAGCTTTTATGACGTTGGCATCGCAGAGGAATGTGCAGTTACCTTTGCAGGAGGACTTGCCATCGGAGGTATGCTTCCCGTTTGCGCACTGTATTCAACCTTTATGCAGCGCACCTACGACCAGCTTCTTGAGGACATTTCCCTCCAGAACGCTCACGTTATTATGGCTATCGACCGCGCAGGGCTTGTTCCCGGAGACGGCGTAACCCATCAGGGCGTTTTCGACGTTTCTATGCTTTCTGCAATTCCCGGCACAACGATCTACTCTCCCGAATCCTATGATGAAATGAGATTTTCATTTGATGAGGCGGAGCGCGGAGACGGGCTTTGGGCGATCAGATATCCCAAAGGAACGGAAGCACAGTACGACAGATCGATTTTCAAAGCTTACAACGCTGATAAAACCATATACACCACAAGCTGCGATGATGCTGAATTAACTATAATCACCTATGGTAGAATCACTAAAGCCGTCGTTGATGCTGTTAATTCAACCAACAAAAAAATAAGAATAGTCCGTCTGCTGAAGATCAACCCCATTGACAGCGAGTCTATCCTTAAGATTTGTGCAGGATCCAAGATCCTTGTAGTTGAAGAAGGCGTTAAACGCGGAGGTGTCGGCGAAGCAATTGCAGCAGCCGCAGGTCAAGCTGATTATAAAAACACCGTAACCATCCATGCGCTCGAAAGCGGCTTCGTGCCTCACGGTGATATTGACAGCATTATGGATCTCTGCTCCTTCACCCCCGAAAAAATCGCAAATATAATCAATTCCCTCTGACACCCTTCTTGAAATACTCAATCCTACACCGTATTTCTTTCAAAATAAAAGCAAAAAGCTATTGATTTTTTGATTTGCTTGTGTTAGAATATATGGGCGTGATTATTTTTAAGTACATTTTATAACTAATTATACATTTCACAGTATCTAAAGGAGACTCAAAATGACAACAATCATTATAGGCATTCTGCTTCTTGTTATGGCACTTTTCCTTATCGTTGCTGTTCTCATGCAGCAGGGTAAGAACCACAACCTTTCCGGCACAATCGCAGGTGGCGCTGAGACTTTCTTCGGCAAGTCTAAGGGACAGGCTATGAACAGAAAGCTTTCCACACTCACATCCATAGTTGCAATCGTGTTCGTAGTTCTCGTTTGCATCCTCTACTTCGTTCAGACAGAGAACGAATCTCTCTCCCTCGACAAAATCTTCGGTAACAACGACGAAGTTCTCGTTGAAGAGACAACAACAGCAAAGGACGAGACAACAAAGGCTCCCGAAACAACTGTTGCTGATGAGACAACTAAAGCTGACGAAACAACAAAAGCTGAGTAATTAAAATCAAATCAAAAAGGACGAGAAATTTCTCGTCCTTTTTTTGTTGCCATTCCTTTCTCGGTCTCATTAAACAACAGCCATATGTTTGGATGTAAGATCACACCAGAGAAAGAACTCCTCCCATAAGCATGAAATACAACCATCCTGCCAAACCGATTCCAATTGCTCCAAGGGTCGTTACCAATGCATTTTCCATAAACTGCTTCATAAATATATACCTCACTTTTAATTTATTTCTCTTTACATCCTGAGTATACCGAAGCAAATGTCCAAATAAACGGACTTTGCGCAACCTGTAAAGCGCTTTCGTTACCGCCCTGTTCGTAGTCCTCTTATTTGGACATCGGGGTTTACAAAGCAAAGGGTTTGTGATACAATACGCTTAGGAGAGGTGATATATTATGGCTAAAAGCAGCGAATATAAGCTTAAAATACTATATATTCTAAAATTTCTTATGCAGGAAACAGATGCAGAACACCCCCTTTCGACCAAGGCGATCCTCGAAAAGCTTGAAAAGGTGGGGATCATCGCAGAAAGAAAATCAATATACGACGACATAGCCGCACTTCAGCGCTTCGGGATCTCCGTTGAACACACAAGGGAGATGGGAGGCGGATACTACGTCTCAGAGCGTGAATTCGAAATGCCCGAATTGAAGCTCCTTGTTGATGCAGTTCAGTCTTCAAAATTTATAACAAAGCAAAAGAGCTCTGCTCTTATAAAAAAGCTTGCCTCTCTCACTAATTCTCACGAGGCAGATAAGCTAAACAGACAAGTCCATATGTCTGCCCGAATCAAAACTATGAATGAATCTATCTATTATAACGTTGATATGATACACACTGCTATTATAGAAAACGTTCAGATAACCTTCAAATATTTTGACTGGACACCTCGTAAGGAAAAGAACTACCGACATAACGGGCAAACCTATCGTGTCAGCCCTTGGGCGCTTTGTTGGGAGGACGAAAACTACTATATGCTTGCATATGATGCAAAAGCAGAAATGGTTAAGCATTTCAGAGTTGATAAGCTCAGTAGGATCTCTTATACGGATTTTTCCCGCGAAGGCGCATCATGCTTCAAAAACTTTGACCTTGGCAAATATTCCAATCAGGTTTTCGGTATGTTCCGTGGGGAGCTTGATTCAGTAACCCTTAAATGCGATAATAGCCTTGCAGGAGTTATTATTGACCGATTCGGAGAGGACGTGTCCATCTTCCCGAAGGACGACCATTTTCTCTGCAGCGTCAACGTTATGGTCAGCAATAACTTTTTATCCTGGGTGCTGCAATTCGGAAACAAAATGACGATACATTCGCCCGAGGCGGTGCGCAATAAAATGAAAAGCTTACTAAGCGAGGCAGGTGATAATTATAAATGAAGCTGACAACCTTGTGCTATATTATTAAAGACGGGAAATGGCTTATGCTCCACAGAACTAAAAAAGAAGAGGACGCCAATGCAGGCAAATGGATCGGCGTTGGAGGAAAGCTTGAAAAAGGCGAAAGCCCCGAGAATTGCCTATATAGAGAGGTTTTTGAGGAAACCGGACTTACAATCACTAAGCACCGATTCAGAGGTGTCGTAACCTTCATTTCAGATAAATGGGATGACGAAATGATGTTTCTCTACACTGTGGACGACTTTTCAGGCCGGTTAAAACAATGCAGCGAAGGAGATCTCAAATGGATAGACCAAAAAGAAGTTCTGTCTCTCAATCTTTGGGAAGGAGACAAAGCTTTTATAAAGCTCCTCTGCGAAAACAGCCCCTTCTTTTCCCTTAAGCTTTCATATAACGGAGAAAAGCTGGTAGAAATCGAGCTTGATGGAATTAAATACTAAAAAATGCCGCATTTGCGGCATTTTTCTTTAAGTAACATAAAACAAAGCCGTAGGTTTGACCTACGGCTTTGTGAAATTACTATGTAATTTTAATTACTTAGCGGATCTCTTTCTTGTGATAACAACTGTACCACAACCAACGAGAGCGATAAGAGCGATAGCTACAACAACCATCATGTTGTCGCCTGTCTGAGGAGCCTTTTCAGGAGCCTTTTCTGTTTCGGGAGCCTGTGTTGCAGGAGCTTCTGTTTCGGGAGCTACTGTTGTTTCAGGAGCCTTTGTTGTTGTCTCAGGAGCAACTGTTGTTGTCTCGGGAGCAGCTGTTGTTGTCTCGGGAGCAGCTGTTGTTGTGTCTGCAGGAGCAGCTGTTGTTGTGTCTGCAGGAGCAGCTGTTGTTGTGTCTTCGGGAGCAGCTGTTGTTGTGTCTGCA
>JAZORY010000025.1:0-16203 GCA_045656825.1 Candidatus Avispirillum sp. | reverse complement strand
GAGACTACTAAGGCTCCCGAGACTACTAAGGTTCCCGAGACTACTAAGGCTCCTGAGACTACCGAAGCTCCTGAAACTACAAAGGCTCCCGAGACTACCGAAGCTCCCGAGACCACTGAAGCTCCCGATTCAACAGTAGCTCCAATTGAGACAACTACGGTTCCCGAGACAACAGTTACCCCCGAAGAGACAACGCCTGCACCCGAAACAGAAACATCTGTTGTTCCCGAGGAAACAACACCTACTATTGAAACAACAATAGAGCCTACTGAAACGACCGAGCCTGATATTACAACAACAGAAGAAAGCTTAGTATCACCGGAAGATCCCGAAGTTGAAGCTGATTCTATAACCGAAGAAACAACTTTGGTAATCGAAAATTAAACTAAAAGCAAACAGCACCCTTTCGGGTGCTGTTTATTTTATTCTCCGCAGCAAAAGTTGTTTCTTACAAAACAAGCTGTGCTTGTAAATATAAGCGAAAGGAACAATACTAACAATCCAACCAGAATTGCACTGAGTACACTTGTTGCTGTTATACCTATGGCAAGAAGTATAACCGAAGTTAAAATACTTCCCAAGATACCTACCAGCAGCGTATTGATTGCTGAACAAATACACGTGCAGCTTTCGCTAAAATTAACGCCTGATTTTAACAGGAGCACTGCCAGATAAAAAACAGAAATTCCTAATGCAACCCACAAAAATATTGTTGTAGCCGTTACAATACCTGTTATATGAAGAAAAGCAGTTACAATACCTAAAATTACGCTTGCAACTATCGCTCCCAACGTGCAGCTGCATCTGCACTGGCAATTACAATTAAACATTGACATATATTTCACCTCCCAGTTTTAATATATGCAAACAATGCTTATTGCGTTAAACGATTTATTATGTATATTCAAAAAGAAGGCAAACCTTTTTGGGTTTACCTTCCTTAAATTTATACATTACTAAGACGTTCCTTTATTCTATCAACTACTAAATCAGCCTCAGCAGCGCTTTCCTTATTATCGCTAACCTTTGAAAGCTTTACCTTGATTCCTTCTAAGGTGAATATTTCAACAAATCTTTTCCTTTTATAGCCATATCTGTTTCGAATAAAATTATGAACCTTGGTTATCTCTTCATACTTAACGACACGGCCTGACTTTTTTCCGAAAACATATTTGCTGCCAATTCTTATTTCATCATCAAGGTGTTTCTCCGCAGATTCAAAATCAGCAAGAACGCCATCTATTTCTCCGGTTTTCTTCAGCTCCTTAATCTGAGAAAGACAATCGGAAATTTTATATATATCAGGAATGAAATCAAACAATGCTATTGCCGTAAGCAAAACAAGCAACCACAAATTAGATTCAACCATAGCAAGTATAATTCCCGCAACTACAAAAAACAATCCCTTAAACAGATTATCCATTGGCGGAAATAAATATTTAACAAGTGATGATACTGACTTTTTCATCATAAGCACCTCTTTTGAAAGCACACGCTTTTTATTAATTATACTATATTAAGCTCATACTGTCAAGATTACTACTCACAGCCTTTAGCTTACAAAAATAAAAGGTGCTGAAATCAGCACCTTTTATTAATTAATTTTATATTAATTAAAGATTATAATATTTATCAAACTCGGCAGGATGAGGAATAGCAGCAAGCTGACGACACTCTTCTCTCTTGGATTTGATAAAATTACGAAGAAGCTCTTCAGGGAAAACTCCGTCTGCTGTAAGGTAATCATGGTCAGCTTCAAGCGCATCAAGGGCTTCATCAAGAGACGTGGGAAGATGGCTGAGCTTTGCCTTTTCTTCATCGCTGAGATGATAAAGGTTTACGTCGTAAGGGCCCCAACCATTTGCATGGGGGACGATCTTATTCTTTACGCCGTCAAGACCCGCCATAAGAATTGCCGCATAGCAGAAATAGGGGTTACACGTTGCATCGGGATTTCGAAGCTCAAAACGGCGTTTATCAGGGCTCTTAGCATATGCGGGAATTCGGATAACCGCACTTCTGTTAGAGGTTGCATAACCTACTGTTACAGGTGCTTCAAATCCGGGAACCAAACGCTTGAAAGAATTCGTGCTGGGATTTGTCAGTGCACAAAGAGAAGCGATATGCTTAAGAAGACCACCCATAAAATAATGAGCTGTTTCACTAAGGTGTGCATAACCGTTATCATCTGAGAACACGGGCTTACCATCCTTGAAGAGAATCATATGCACATGCATTCCGCTTCCTGCCTCACCATAAATGGGCTTAGGCATAAATGTGGCTGTCTTACCATACTTAAGTGCTGTATTATGAATGATATACTTGATCATCATTGTTGCATCAGCCATATGTACGATTTCGCCAAGCTGAGGCTCGATCTCAAACTGACCTGATGCTGCAACCTCGGGATGATGATAGTTGATATCAATTCCTGCGTCCTTCATATGAAGACACATCTCGCTTCTGCACTCATAAGAAGTGTCAAAAGGCTTAGCTATATGATAGTTCTTCTGCTTAGGAACTACAACGCCCTTTCCTTCAACAGCGCTGTTCCAATAAGACTGCTTTGCATCCACAGATGCACCGATATATTTACCATCTACTCCCCAAGAAACCTCGTCAAAAAGATAGAACTCAAATTCAGGGAGGATATGCATTGTATCAGCCACTCCGCTTTTCTTCATAGCCTCAACAGCCGCACGTATAATATTACGGGGATACTGTGCAAGGGGACGATTTTCCGGAGAATCAATGATCATTGCATTACCTGTCATTGACAGCGTGGGAATCTCACAAAACGGATCAATAAGTGCTGTGTCGGGATCGGGAATGAAAACCATATCACTTTTTTCAACTACTGCATAGCCGTAGTTTGAAGCATCAAAGCCAATACCGCTTTTCATAGTATCCTCAGAAAAATTCTCAGCGGGTATTGTTACGTGTCGATACTGACCGTTGATATCAACCATTTTGAAATCAACCATCTTAATGCCTTTTTCGCGGATAATATCTAAAATATCCTGAATATTTTTTGCCATTTTTACGTTACTCCTAACGGTTCATATTTTAGTTAGGTAAAGTATAACACTTTCAACCAATTTAGTCAATAGCTGCAAACAATATCCGTCAATTTGACTATATGAAGTTATACTTTTTTATAGAATTCATCGTATAAGGTTTTGGCAATATTCTTCATTCTCGCAACGTCAGGCTTAACCACCTGTCTATCGTAGGTAACAAGTCCGTTTGTTTCATCTTCAACGTCAGAAACCTGAGTCAAAACCGTTGCATTCAGCCCTTTGTCGATCATTGGAACAATTTCTGTCAAATAAAGCTTTTCAAGATCGTCTGTAAACTCTTCTTTGGTTTTGCAGGTCTTATATCCATAAGTCTTGTCAAGATTATATGAATGTTCCTCAATTTTATACGAATAACCTCCGAACTCAGAAAGGACCATAGGAAGCTCTTTTACGCCATTAAACCTCACAGGCTTAAAATATACGTGTTCGCTTTGAACGTCGCTCTCGCAGCCCTTAAACCATCCGGAAGCCGTATCCCAAACCCTCGTCTCGTCTGCATTTTTCAAAATTCTATAAACATCTGTGGAATTATGCTGTCCCCAGCCCTCATTAAATATAGTATAGTATAAAACAGAAGGATGATTATATAAAATTTCTACGGTATCAATGCTATCTTTTATAAACACTTCTCTTCTCAGCTTTGAAGCAGGACGGCAAAGGCCTTTTTTTATTCCAAGCGTCGGCAGGATAGTATCCAGAATATAATTATATCCTCCGTTGTTTACCATATCCTGAAATACTGCCATTCCGTATTTATCACAATAATAATAAAATACGGAGGGTTCAATCTTAATATGCTTACGAAGCATATTAAAGCCCATCTCTTTCATTTTCAGAATATCATCCAGTAATCCCTCTCCGCTGACGGGAGTATATATTCCCTCGGGGTAATAGCCCTGATCAAGAAGTCCATGGAAGAAATAAGGCTTATCGTTAAGGCACATATAAGACTTTCCGTTTATCTCATTGATGCTCATTGTACGGAGAGCAAAATATGATCTTACCGAATCCTCTCCCGCATTAAGCGTGAATTCATATAAATATGGATTTTCAGGAGTCCACAATTCAGGTGAATCTATTTCGATCGTTACAGAATCTCCCGTATAACGATACTCCTTATCACCCATAATTATTGTTTTTTCATCTTCTCCGCCAACAGTTTCTATCGTAACAGATGAAAGAGTTGGAGTGATTTTTATTTTCTCAATATACTTTTCGGGAACGTTTTCTATCCATACAGTTTGCCAGATACCACTGACGGGAGTATACCACATACCTCCGCGCTTATGCTTCTGCTTGCCATATGCATAATCATGATTCAGATCATCAGAAACATATACTATGATCTTATTTTCACCATCTACTACAACATCTGTTATGTCAAAGCTGAATGGCAAATAACCGCCTTTATGCTCACCTACTTTTCTGCCGTTTACGTATACCTCGGCAATACAGTCCACTGCACCAAAATGAATAAGAACTCTGCCCTTTTTTACAAGATTGAGTTTTTTCTCATAAATTAAAGTTTCATTCTTCCTGGTTATTCTTCTGATGCCTGATGCATCAGACTCCGGAGGAAACGGAACAAGAATCTCTCCAAGGGATTCTTTACCCTTTTTCGTTTCAACACTTAAATTCCATTTTCCGTTGAGGTTTATAAAGCTATCACGCTGCATCTGAGGTCTGGGATAATAGTTGTGAGGAATATCCCCTATCTCAAGTTCAGTTTTCAGTTTATTTATACGCGGCTTCTTAAAATTAGAAACGGCTATCATTAAAGGAACAAGGATTATAAGCGGAACAAGCGCCGCCGCAAAAATGTTTGCACTTGGAACAAACGACTCCGTTCCATCATTACCGATTATGGTTTCTGCATTTCTAAGAACAGCCTTACCTATAAACGGACCAACAACTCCCGGAATAAGCACCTGTGAAAATATTCTTATTCCCTGAAGTCTGCCTGATTTACCCTCGGGAGTTTTATCTCTTATCTTTGCACCAAATACTGCCATAGAGCTGAGATATCCGCTCATCATAAGAAGAGAGCCTACAAACACCAAAGTCGTACTTCTGAAGAAATACAGCATTACGTATCCGATAGCAAGCCATATAACTGACATAAAGCCTGAGAAGGCAAATCCCTTCTTATCATAAACCTTGCCCCAAAATGCTGTTACTACGGAGGCTACGATTATGGCAGGAGCCATTATAAGCACGTAGTCCTTCATTCCGAGAGAAACCTCATAATAGATTATGAGATAGGGCATAAATATCTGAATGGAAATATTGAATATGACAAAGGCTGCAAATGATACGTAAAGCTCAAGATTTTCTTTGATTGTTGAAGGTCTGAAGCCATAAAAAATATTTGCAAGATATCCGCTTTCCGTAGGAACAATTGCAGGCTCTTTTATAATAAACAAGCCGAGAATACCAAGAACCGTTACAACAGCGCCTATAATTACAAAAATAAGAGTCCAGCTTTCACTCTTATCAAGATCAAATGCCATAAATCCGCCAAAAACAGCAAGAATAGCTACAAGGGGCATCATCGAGTTTATTCCCTCAGCCGCGCCTCTGTTCGTTTCATCTGTTGAATCTGTTACCCAAGCGTTAAACGCCGCATCATTGGCACTGGAACCAAAGAACGTCATAATACAGTCCATTACAATAACAAACGTTATTGCAACAGCAGAAGCAGATGTAGCCATTGGAAACAGTTCACTTATTAAATCAAGTCTAATCAGAGCAAACGAAAATATTGACACGCCCCAAAGAATATATCCGCCGCACATAAATAATTTTCTTTTACCTATGCGATCAGACAAAGCTCCCATAAAAACCGTTGTCAACGTTGCAGCAACAGCGCTTGCGGCAACCATATTTGATATATCCGCAGCAGAAGCAGAAAACATCTTATAGATAAACACGTTGAAATACATATTTTCAACAACCCAGGCAATCTGGCCTACAAGTCCAAACAAGGCAAGAGCCCACCAAAATCCAGGTGTCAATTTTCGTTTCATACATTTTCTCCGTTCTTTTAACTTTATTAAATTATATCAAAATACAGACAAATATACAATATTGTGATATAAAACATTTTATTGTCAAAATATGTTCTTTTACCAAGATTTATGATACAATAGGTATCAAGAAAGAGGTGCTAAATATGAAATGGTTTATTGCTTCTGACCTGCACGGCTCAGAATATTATACAAAGCAGATGATTTCGGCTTTTGAATCAGAAAAGGCTGACAGAATCCTTCTCCTTGGAGATATACTTTATCATGGACCGCGAAACGATCTTCCCAGAGATTATGCGCCCAAGGCTGTTATTGAAATACTTAACGGATATGCTGACAAGATACTTTGTGTTCGCGGAAACTGCGACACTGAGGTTGATCAGATGGTTCTTAATTTTCCTATATTAGCTGACTATGCCGTTTTATGCGAAGAGAACAAGCTTATATATGCAACTCACGGCCACAAGTTCAACTGCGACAATCTCCCTCCCCTAAAGAAAAATGATATTCTTCTCCACGGACACACTCACGTTCCGGTTTGCATTGAAAATGAAAAGTGCATCTATCTCAATCCGGGCTCTGTTTCCATACCAAAAGAAAACAGCCATCACGGGTATATGACGCTTTGCAACGGTGTTTTTGAATGGAAGGATTTTGAAGGAAACCTTATAAACAGCTATAATATAAAGTAAACGTAAAAGCAGGAAGCCAACGCTTCCTGCTTTTTGCTATTATTTTTTCATTTTCGATTCGTAATCCTTAAGCGCTTTTATAGCCTGTCCTGACATGGGATAGAGAGCTAAGATATTAAACACAGTCATAAGACCGACGCCTATATCTCCAATATCCCATACAAACGTATACGCTGCAAGGCCTCCGATAAAGAGCATTGCAAGAGCTATGATCTTATATCCGGTCTGCGCCCACACCTTATCACCGAAAATGTAAGAAACGTTTGAACGTGCATAATAAAGAATTCCGATAAAGGTTGAGAAGCAGAAAAGGAACAGAACTGCTGCTATAAACACAACACCTGCGCGTCCGAAATGATGCTCCATCGCTCCCTGCAAAAGATCCATACCTTCCTTGCCGCCAATAGCACTTTCAGGTGCAAGAAGCATTACGAGCGCTGTGCAGGAACAAATAACAAGCGTATCTATAAACACACCGAGAGCCTGAATAAGACCGGATTTTACGGGATGATCAACGTCCGCAGCTGCAGCTGCGCAAGGTGCTGAGCCTGAACCTGCTTCGTTTGAGAAAAGGCCTCTCTGCACTCCCTTAGTAAGCGCGGCACCCATTATACCTGCTGCCGCTTCACGAAGACCGAAAGCATCTGTGAATATACGCTTAAAAACCTCGGGAACAAGAGTTATATTATTAATAATAACGAAAATCGTAAGACCGAAATAGAACACCGCCATAACGGGAACTATTACGTCAAGAACCTTCACTGTTGTATTCTTTCTGAGAACGATAATAGCTGAGAGAACAACGAGAACGATTGTTGTCCCAATGGGAGGAATACTGAAGGCATTATCAAATGCTGATGTTACAGAATTACTGATAACCTGGCTAACGCCGCACCAACAAATAAGACCTGAAATTGCAAACATCATTGCAATAACACTCTTCTTTTTACCCTTGGCAAAGAAACTATGGATATAATATGCAGGACCGCCTCTAAAGCCGCCATAAATGGGATCCTTTTCCTTATGGAGTTGAGCAAGAGTTGATTCTATAAAAGCTGTTGATGCGCCTATAACGGCTGTTATCCACATCCAGAAAACAGCACCTGCGCCACCAACCGAAATAGCAGCAACAACGCCCACGAGGTTTCCCATTCCAACTCTTGTTGCCGTTGAAACTATAAGAGCCTGAACGCCTGAGATCGCACCTGACTTTTCGCCTGCTTTATTATTCTTAACTAGGCGGAACATTTCGGGAAGCATTCTGATAGGCAAAAATCTTGTTCTGACGGTGAAGAATATGCCTGCAGGAATTAACAATAAAATAAGAAGGGAGATTCCAACCTCACTTCCACCGGGAAGAGGTATGGTGAAAATATCGCCCCAAAGAAGATTATAGATAAAACTGATGATTTTCATAAGAACTCCTTGAATTTTGCTGACATTAGTATATAATATCATTAAGCATTTGTCAAATTGATAATATTTATGATTTGCATAAATAATTTTAATGGAGTTGTTATGGACCTTAGAAATTTGACCACTTTTATTCAGGTTGCTGAGCTGGGCAGCTTTACAAAAGCAGCTGAAAAGCTTGGATACTCTCAGCCAACCGTTTCTTTTCAGATAAAGCAGCTTGAAACTGAGCTTGGCATTCAGTTATTTGAGAGAATAGGGCACACAGTTGCATTGACAGACCGTGGACATACTGCACTTTCTTATGCGCAAAATATTTGCAGAATGACACAAACTATGATAAGTGGAGATGATATCTCCCACCAGGCAAAGGGTACCATCCGAATTGCAATGGCTGATTCGCTCTGCCCTTCACTAATTGAAAACAAATTTTCAAAGTTTCACCAGCAGTATCCCGGAGTTTCACTTAACGTTACAACTGCAGGCACCGACGAGCTTTTTCGCCTTATAGACAGAAACGAGGCAGATATTGCATGTACCCTTGATACTCTTATTTACAACGCGTCCTATATTATTGCAAACGAAGAAAAGGTTAAGGTTCATTTCGTTGCCTCTCCTGAAAATCCTATTACAAAAAAAGAAGACCTGACAAAATCAGATCTTCTTTGCGAGTCTTTCATTCTTACCGAAAAAGGAATGAGCTACCGCCGTCTTATGGACGAAAAGTTTGCCGAAAATAAAATTGAAATATCCCCTATCCTTGAGATAAGCAGCACCGCTATCATATCAAGACTTATAGAGGCAAATGCAGGAATCTCCTTTTTACCCGATTACGTTACGGAAAAGGCTGTTTCTGACGGCTCACTTGTACGTCTTGAGGTAGAGGATTTTAAGGTTACGGTATGGAAGCAGCTATTGTACCACAGAGACAAATGGATATCTCCTCAGATGCAGGCAGCTATTGACTTTTTATCGAATATAAATATTACTCAACAGCCTCAGTAGTATCCTCAGCCTCGGTTATAAGATACGAGCTGACGGCATACACTATCTGTCCATTGTACAAAAGCTTAGACCACCCGTTGGAATGAATTCCTATACGCTGAATAAATTCCCCGTGCGGAAGTGTATACACAACCTCAGAATCAGTTGTCGTTGGCGCTGTTCTGAGGTTTGTTGCATTTTTGGCAGTTACCTTTTCGTCAACCGCCTTAAAGCCATCATCCTTGGGCTCTGTTTCTGCTGCCGTAGTTTCCTCGGGTTCAGTTGAAGCTTCTCCCGTCAGATAGCTGGTTACCGCATATACAGTTTGACCTTTATAGATAAGTCTTGACCATCCCTTTTCGCTTACGCCTGTTCTCTCAACAAACTCACCGTTTTTAAGAAGAACAACCACTTCACTGTTTGTGCTTGGTGCAACTCTCAAATTAACTTCAAGCTTAGCAGTTACGATATCACTGACTTCTGTGAATTCGTCCTTCACCTCAGTTTCCGGTGCTTCGGTTTCGGTCGGGATTGTTTCGGTGGTAAGGTCGGTTGTGAGATAGCTTGTTATTGCATACACTATCTGACCATTATAACTAAGCTTTGACCATCCGTTTGAGCCAACTCCGATTCGTGTTGCAACTTCACCGTTTTTCAGCAAAGCAACAACATCGCTCTTGGTAGTTGCGGCGCTTCTGAGATTTACCATCTCTTTAGCCGTTACCTGCTCGTTTACTGTTGTATAGAGCTTTTCCTCATTTGTTAATGGTGCCGTTGCATCCTGAGGCTTCACGCTCTCATTTTTAGGACTTGCAAGGTCCCTTTCAAAATAGCAGACAACCATATCAACGTTACCTTCTATTCCGTTCACCTTGCCTTTGTCAGTATACTGCCAGGCATCGGCTCTGCCGCTATATTCGGGCTTTTCTATTTCCGGATAAGTTGCTGAGGGATACTGAGCTATCCACACCTTGTATTTAGCCGAAATATCGTTTATATTCCAATACAGATTTGTCAGTATATCGTTTCTTGCAACGTAGAACATAGGCTCGTATCCGCTATTCTTTATCTCCTCAAGAAATGCAATTGCATTTGCAGTTCTGTCAGCAGCAGAGATTCCAAACAAGCGGCTGGTCAGCTTTTTATACCCCTCACAGTCATAAACAACTGGATAAGAAATGCTATAACCTTCAATTGCATTGGCTGTCCACTGAGCCTCTTCTCTTGCCTCTTCTTCGTTTATAGCCGTTGAGAAGAAATAGACGCCCACAAGGATTCCTGCCTTCTGTGCCTGCTGAATATTGTAATCCGCGTTATCGTCCTTGAAAATTTCTCCCTTTTCGCCTCTGTAACCTATTCGAATGTAGGCAAATTCTATACCGCTTTCTTTAACCTTCTGCCAATCTATTTTTCCCTGCCATTTCGAAACGTCGATTCCGTTTGAGCGTCCTTCTTCAAGCTGAAGCTCCTCCGCTTTTACGCTTACACCACTTTCTGCTTCAACCTCTAATTCGTCGTTTTCAGGATCAGCTTCTCCTACGCTGAAGATTTCCGATTCTGCAGGTTCTGTATATTCAGTTTCGAGCGTTTCCGCGTTCACTTCAATTGTTGAGCTGTCTATTCCGGAAGTTTCATCTTCATCTGTATCATCTTTATTAATTGTTGTAAAAAGTGAAACTACTATTATTGCTACTGCAATAATAGCTATCAACAAGCACATTATTAAGCTGTTATCCTTCTTTTTATTTTTCTTCACGTTATCACCCTTTACAAGTTTTGTATACGCTAGAATTATAGCACATTATTTCTTGTTATACAAGAAAATCCGCCGAAATCAAATCGGCGGATTTATAATTATTCTCTTACAAGATGAACGTAGCGAATACCGTTTACGTCGCCCTGCTTATACCAAAGAGTTACAAGAAGCGTATCATCGGGAAGAACTGTTACGTGGGGTTCGCCAAAGGAGAAATCTGTCCACTGGCTGAAATCACCGCTTGATTCACCCTTTGTTGCTGTTTCTGCCTGCCATACGGGCTCGTTTTCAATCATATTTACGCCGTTTTCATCGGGCTTTTCCATAGCAAGCCAAACACCGATAGGCGCTTCCTTACGCTGATTATACGCTATAAGAACGCTTCCGTCGTTCCAGGGAGAAATACCTGTACTCTGTCCTCTGAAGGGCTGAGCGAAGGGGCCCTTGAAGGTTTCGCCATCGTCTGTGGAAAGGAGCCACTGGTTAGAATCTGCACTTGCTGTCTGCCATGTGGAAACAAAGAGATTTCCGTTTGTGAGACGTGTGATCCAGCTTTCAGCATAAGTGCTGGGAGGAGGTACCTGCGCAAACTTCTTTCCCTCGAAGGTCTTGCCGCCATCCTTACTTGTCATCTTTACCATACAGCAAAGATCAACTTCACCTCTCTGCTCAATTGTGAGATAGGGAGAATAGATCATTGTAAGGTCGCCGTTTTCATCGATAAGCATACCGCCTGCCTGCTCAGCAGATCCATAAAAAGGAAGATCTACGCATGTGGGCAGAGGAAAATTATATCCATCGTCGGAAACGGAGAAAGCAACCTGATTTTCCTTCATTCCGCCAACCTCGTCGCTCCAGAAGGATTCGCCGGGCTCATCAATATTAAAAATCTGACCTGCAATAGAGAATCTGCCATCGTTGCCCTTGCGAAGAGAAGCAAAGAAAGACTTCTTACCCTCAAGCTCGGGCCAAACGGGCTTCGCCTCGTCCCAAGTTTTACCGCCATCCTTTGAATATGTAATCATAGGAACAAAGTCGTTAGCGCCGCCGAAAGAATTTATCATAAACGTGCAAGCGATAGTGCCGTCAGCAAGAACTGCAGTTCTGGGACCGCTGGTTGCACAATCCTTAGTTGTAGCGAAAACGTCGCCTTCAGCTATTTTACGAAACATAGTCATACACCTTCAATTCTTAATATTATAAAATCAGTATATCAAATACTTCTCAAAAATTCAACTAAAATCAATTAAAGCTTTGAAAAACCGTGGCAATTAATAAGAGCGTCAAGCTTCATCCCTGCCTTACACATAGGACATTCGTTTGAAGGATAGTTATGGTAATCGGGTAAGTCGTTAGGATCAAATGCTGAATGAACGGGAATACCTGCAATCTGATCTGCTGTTGAGAAAATTGCTCCAATGCCTGAAACAGCACCACCATAGTATTTAACAGCTTCAACTGCGTTGCTTACGGTTTTACCTGAAGAAACAGAAACTGCCAGCACAAGAACGTTTTTACCCTGAATCATCGGAACAATATTATCTCTGAATATAATCTGACCACCGTTTGTAACCTCAGGAGTTACAACGTACATACTCTTATGGGCATTCATATTGATAAAATCAGCTTTTGAAAGCTGCTCTGCAAGACAAGCACCTATAACCTCTGTACCGTCCAGGCAAAGAATCGTATCAACAATTGTGTTCTGGTAGAAATATGAACGAAGCTCCTCAGCAACAGCCTTTGCCTCAGACATACGGCTCTTCTGCGCAACAACGTCAATGTAGTAATTGGAATGACAGTTAGCAGTTGCAAAATGTCCGCGAGCTACTCGCAGATAAAGATTCTTACGCTTTGTTTCATATTTGAAGGTGGTTGTGCTGGGCATTTCAAGTTCTCCTTTTAATCGCTTTTTACAATTGTATCATATTTGTTTTGTTTTTACAATATTTTTTACCGATTTTTAATCAATTTGGTTGTTTTGACCATTACAAATTATAACAAAGCCGTAAAATACTTTTCAAATTTATTAAAACCCCTTGTAACGCACACTTGTTTATTGATATAATAGTCATATATGACGTTTGAAAATATTAAGAAACGAGGATATATCAAATGAGCTTCAAGAAAGACTTTTTATGGGGCGTTGCCTCCGCTGCATACCAGATTGAAGGCGCTGCTTTTGAAGACGGAAAAGGCCTGAGCATCTGGGACGTATATTCCCATATTCCCGGCAAGATCAAGGAAGAACACAACGGAGACGTTGCTTGCGACCACTACCACAGATATAAGGAAGACGTTGCTCTTATGAAGGAGCTGGGAACAAAGGTTTACCGCTTCTCTGTTTCCTGGCCCCGTATTCTCCCCAACGGTATCGGAGAGGTTAACCAGAAGGGTATTGATTTCTACAACAACCTTATCGACGAGCTTCTTGCAGCAGGCATCACTCCCTGCCTTGTTCTCTTCCATTGGGATTTCCCCTACGAGCTTTACAAGAAGGGCGGCTGGCTCAATGCTGATAGCTCTGAGTGGTTCAAATATTATACAGAGGTTTGCGCAAAGGCATTCGGCGATAGAGTTAAGATGTGGATCACATTTAACGAGCCTCAGTGCTTCCTTGGTGAAGGACACCTCAACGGTGGCACAGCCCCCGGAATCAAGATGACAGTTGGCGACGTTGTTCGTATGGGACACAACGTTATGCTCTCTCACGGTAAGGCAGTTATGGCTATCCGTGAGCTTGTTCAGGATAGCATCGTTGGTTATGCTCCCTCCTGCGACGTTTGCGCACCCGACAACGACGATCCTGCAACAGTTGAAGCTGCTCGTCGCCGTTACTTCTCCTTTGACGAAGAATGGTGGATGTGGAACGTTTCCCTCTGGAGCGACCCCGTTATGCTTGGCAGATATCCTGAAGAGGATCCCATCTTCCAGAGAAAGCTTAAGCCCCATCTTCCCGAGGGATATGAGGATGATATGAAGATCATCTGCCAGCCTCTTGATTTCTACGGACAGAATATCTACACAGCTTCTCATTGGTCTGCTGACGAAAACGGCGAAGCTAAGTGGACTCGTCTTCCCACAGGTACAGCTAAGTCCACAAACAACTGGCCCCTCACTCCCGAAGCTCTTTACTGGGGACCTAAGTTCCTTTACGAAAGATACAAGACACCTATCATCATCACAGAAAACGGTATGGCTTGTCACGACTGGGTTTCCGTTGACGGAAAGGTTCACGACCCCAACCGTATTGACTACATAACACGTTACCTCAGAGCGCTTAAGAAGTGCGCAGAGGATGGCGCTGAAATCGCTGGCTACTGGTACTGGGCTCTTCTCGACAACTTTGAATGGGGCGATGGCTACACACAGCACTTCGGTCTCGTTTATATGAACTATCAGACTCTCGAAAGAGTTAAGAAGGACTCCTTCGACTTCTACAAAGAAGTTATGGCTACTAACGGCGAAAATATCTAAACGTAAAAGCTCCCAACTAAGTTGGGAGCTTTTTTCATTATCTGAGAAACAGCTTCAAAAGCTTTTCATAGAAATTTTTATAGGGCTGATAGCGCATAGGCAAATCAAGCCAGTTTTTCTTATCAACTATTGATTTATAATGGGAGAAGGCATCAAATCCTTCTTTGCCGTGGTATGCACCCATTCCGCTCTCCCCAACGCCGCCAAATCCCATTTCGCTTGTTGCAAGATGAATTACAACGTCGTTAATGCAACCACCGCCATATGAAAGCTCCGTTGTAACTCTCTCAATATGCTTTTTATCGTTTGAGAAGAGATACAGTGCCAAAGGCTTGTCTTTGAACTTCAGCTCGTCAACTATATCATCAAAATCATTAAAAGTAATAATTGGCATTATTGGTCCAAAGATCTCTTCCTGCATAACCAAATCATCATAGAAAACGTTGTCCATAACGGTAGGTTCGATTTGCAAAGATTTCTCATTTGCATTTCCACCGAAAACAACCTTGTCCTTGTCAATCAATGCACAAAGACGCTCAAAATGCTTTTGGTTGATGATTTTACCATAATTCTTGTTGTCAAGGGGAGTGGCACCGTATTGAAGCGTTATCTGACGAATAACCTCTTTCACAAATTCATCTTTTACAGAGCTTTCACAAAGTACATAGTCAGGTGCAACACAGGTCTGACCGCAGTTGAGATATTTTCCAAACACAATACGTTTCGCAGCCAAACTAATATTTGCACTTGAATCAACTATACAAGGGCTTTTCCCTCCAAGCTCAAGCACCGCAGGAGTAAGATGCTCTGCCGCACGTCTGAGCACCTCTTTTCCAACCGTCTGACTACCAGTAAAGAATATAAAATCAAACTTTTCATCAAGCAAAGCCTTGTTCTCTGCTCTACCTCCGGTTACAACAGCTACATATTCAACATCAAAGCATTTACTGATTAGCTTCTCAACTACCTTGCTTGTTTCTGGAGAATATGCGCTGGGTTTAACAATAGCCGTGTTTCCCGCCGCAATTGCATCTACAAGAGGATCCATAGTGAGCAAAAAAGGATAGTTCCATGGGCTCATAATAAGCACGTTGCCGTAAGGTACTGGTTGTTTGAAACTGCGAGAAGCAAACTGCGCCAAGGGAGTTCGAACTATTTTTCTTTTTGAAAATTTCTTGACGTGAGAAACCATATAAGAAATTTCCGAGAGCACAAGCCCCACCTCGCACATAAAGCCTTCAAAATGGCTTTTACCAAGGTCAGCCTTAAGTGCATCCATAATTTCCACTTCATGCTGTTTTATCGCGTTGTAAAGCTTCTCAAGTTGTTTTATACGAAAGCTAACGGGTATAGTTGCCCCGCTTCTGTAATATTCTCTCTGCTTTTCTAAGAGAGCTTTAATTTCTGAACTTGTCATATATGCTCCGGTTTGTGATAGTCTTTTTTTATATTATACAGCAAATTTTTAACTATGTTTACTTTTTAAGAAAATTTAATGTAAAAAGGGCGCTGATTTATCAGCGACCTTTTTTCTGTATTCATTCGCTAGACATAGTACCATAGCTCTATCTTGAGAGCAGCTGGCTGTTGATCAGGTCGTAGCTCGGGTTCAGCGTGGGAAAGCCAACAAAAACCACCCTATTGGTGGCTCCCCCTGCTGGGTTAGTGCAGATAAAACAATTATCAATTGTTTTATCAAACGGTGTGTAACAAAGCACGATTTTTCGAGCTGAGTGTATCGAAGCGATGAAAAAGAGTTGCGACTTACACTGGCG
>JAZORY010000024.1:0-4331 GCA_045656825.1 Candidatus Avispirillum sp. | reverse complement strand
TTTTCTCCCATAACAAGACATGTTGCTGCCTTTGTTACAACGCCATCGTCATACTCATGTGCGCAAACGCTGTTGCTTGCTGCTTCTACCTGATTACCAAGCTCGATTCTCTTCATTGCCATTACGTCGTAATCGTCAAGTTTGGGATCAAGCTTGCTGCGGTCGAAATGAGAAAGTGAGAGATAGTTAGCAACGTTCTTGGATACGGAATTTACAATAGCATCGGATGCTGCGCTGCCGCGAAGCTCTTCAAGCATTGTGAACATCTGATACTCTTCAACGCCATCACGAAGTATTTCAACTCGAACAGTACCGATGTAGGGAGCCTTAGTTTTATCAAAGCTACCCTGAGAAGATTCATAGAACAGAACGCCGCCGCCGTAGTAATATCCGCCGCTACCTGTTGAGCCGCGGTTATACTTCCAGCCGCCCTGTCTGTCGCCGGTTACAGTTGTATCTACAATTTCCTCAAGCACCTTACCGTTTTCGTCCAGCACCCTAACAGGCTGCCAGTTGTTAACGTAATAGTACAGATAACCTGTTACGTCCTCCTGATACATCTGCCAGAAGAGCATCTTTGTCTGAAGACCTGTGTTTTCAATAAGGTGATGAGCATATACGTAGGAACCGCCCTGACCTGCTGTGTAAGCCCAGAGCTCGTCGTTATTGTTTTCATCGCTGTTTCTGATAATATTGTTGGAAAGGATTCTGTCAGAGAAGTCGCCGTAAACGTCTGCCCAGTTGAAGAATCTTTCATCTACCAAGATATTACCGGAAATTGTTGCGGAAAGGCTACGGAGTGTACCATAGCAGTTTGCACCGTCGTAGTTGTGTGCCTTAAGCTCGTAATTAGGTGTGAGACCGTGAGTCTTGGGGCACCAGATCGTGCAGGAAGCTGTGTCGATCATTTCCTGAGTTGCATCGTGAACAAGGGAAAGATCCATGTCCTTGATTGCCTTATCATAAGTGTAATAAGGATAAGGATGGTTTTCATGATAAGGAACAACTGTTGCTGCATTGGGCCAATACTTTGCGAGAAGCTCAGACGTCGTCTTTACGTCGTCAACAGTATGTCCGCTGTTTGTGCCTGAGGGCTGTCTGTCCTGATGCTCTGCTGAAAGAGGCTCGTCTACTGTATAGAAATAGAACTTATCTTTAATATCTTCCCATTCCTTCATAGAAGAAAGATCTTCATATATATCAGCATATTCATAATATCTTCCCTCCGACTTGTCCATATAATTGATCTTACAGCTTCCATCATATGAAACTCTGATCGCATTAACTCTGGGATCTGTAAGATAGGGGTTTGAGGAATTAAGTTCTCCGGGAACATCCATCATCATAAGTCTGTTCTCAAGGAAGTAATCGTAATATTTCTTATAGCTTTTAGCATCACTTCCGTGAAGATAAAAAGAAGTCTTGAGAGCTGTTTCATCTTCAATCACAAAATCCCATACGTAAGCGTAAACAGTTGCTGTTTTAACAACCTGCTTGCTGCTGTCCTTGATATCAAGCTGAGCAGAATACCAACCGGAAGGAGTGTTCTCAGTTGTCTTAAGACGGATATAGAACGCCTGGCTCTTGCCACCGTTAAGCTTGAATTTGGAAGCACGAAGTGCGCTCAGGGGAACAATGGGGTCGGGCTGCTCACCATTACGCAAAATTGTGTTTTCCGTGGTTGCACCAACGTAGTCCGTAACACCAACGTTTTCAAGAGTTACGTACATCTGATAATAAATTTCTGTGTTAATGGTGTTACCGTTTCCGTCTGTAAACTGGCTGACAGTTGCTGTCATACCTGTCTTATCCGTATCGGAATAAAGAACGAACTGCGCGTTTTCAATTTCGTTCTTTGCCATATAAACAGAATATGTGTTCATTCCTGAATGTGTTTTGTCGCTCGTCATAACCTTCTTGAATGAATGTTCAAACCACATATTAAGAGTGGGGTCCTCGTTGGGAGCGATCAGGGGCGTATAAACATCTGCGGGGTCGCTTGATGCTTCTGCCGCGCCTGAAAAAACTCCTGCGCAAAGAGACACCATTAAAACAACCATAGTTGCTATTAATATAAATCTTTTCACAGCTATTTCCTCCTATGCTGATTTTTTACACAAACATTGTACCACAAAACCTGCAATTAGTCAACACAATGCAAAAAAGCTCCGACAATAAAATCGGAGCTTTTTGCGTATTTTTCAGATTCAGATCTTATTGCGGGAGCCGCAAACGTCGATCTTATGGAGGCAGAGCTCACGAACTGCATCTCTTGCCTTGCCCATATACTTCTTGGGGTCGATGATGGACTCGTCAACAAGCGCCTCGCGAACAGCCTTTGTTGCAGCTGCGCGGAGCTCTGTTGCATAGTTAACCTTATTGATACCCATTTCGATTGTACGCTTGATCATTTCATCGGGGATACCTGAGCCGCCGTGAAGAACGAGGGGACAATCGATCATATCCTTGATCTTAGCAAGAAGCTCGAAGTTGAGCTTGGGCTCACCCTTATAGAAGCCGTGAGCTGTACCGATAGCGATTGCAAAAATATCAATGCCTGTTCTTGTGAAGAAATCAAGAGCTTCATCAGGATCTGTATAAGCGATTTCAGCGCTGTGGCCGTCTTCCTTACCGCCAACTGTGCCAAGCTCACTTTCAACTGTGATGCCGAGAGGACGAGCCTTTGCAACAACCTTCTGTGTTACAGCGATGTTCTCTTCATAAGGAAGCTTGGAAGCATCGATCATAACGGAAGAATATCCTGCATCGATTGCTGCTGCAACTGCCTCATAGCTTTCGCAATGGTCGAGATGGAGAGAAACAGGAACTGTTGCCGCTTCTGCATCTGCCTTTACCATAGCAACTGCCTGACGGAGAGTGATATACTTAACTGTGGAAGGTGTTGTCTGGATCATTACGGGAGAACGAGCTTCCTCAGCTGCCTCGATGATAGCCTGAACCATTTCAAGATTTTCCGCATTGAATGCAGGAACTGCATAGCCGCCGCGGCGAGCTTCAAGAATCATTTCTTTACTTGTAGTGTACATTTCTATCAAGTCCTTTCCTATGTTTTAATATCCTTGGAGGATCACTCCATTATATTATCTTCAATCATCTTTGTTACGTTGGCAATGGAGATCTTACCTTCCATAGGACCGAACGCGCCTGTGTTAAGAGAAGCAGCAGCTGTTGCCCACTTAGCAGCATCGAGAAGGCTCTTGCCATCAAGGAGACCGCAAAGGAACGCGCCGTCAAAGCTATCGCCTGCGCCTGTTGCATCAACAGGCTCAATAGCGTATACACCGAATTCGATGCGCTCTTCTCTGGAGTAGATGATGCAGCCCTTCTTACCGTTCTTAAGCACGATGAGCTCAAGAAGTGGCTTTGTTTCGAAGAGAGCCTTAACAGCTTCTTCAATATCCTCACAACCGGAAAGCATGCGAAGCTCGCTCTTACCGGGCATAAATACGCTTGTCTTATCAAGAACTGCTGCAACAAGGTCAAGAGCCTCGGGGTCCTTGAGAAGCTCAGGACGGATATTGGGGTCAAAGGAAACCTTTGCGCCCATTGCGTGAGCTCTTGTCATTGTGTCAACGATCTTACGGCCGAACTCAAGGTTTGCCATAAGGGAGCATCCCATAACGTGGAAATACTTGAGGCCTTCAAGCTTTTCGTCAGCAGGAGCGGGAGCAAGAACTGCAGGTGTGTTACCGATGTGGAAAATGAACTTTCTATCGCCGTTAGCAAAATATGTAACGAAAGCACATCCTGTGGAGATTCTGTCGTTCTTGATGATGCTGGAGCAATCAACTCCGTCGCCCTCAAGACGATCAAGGAGGCACTTACCGAAATCGTCGTCGCCTACGCCGCCAACGATTGCAGCCTTATGGCCAAGTCTTGCAACTGTATCAATGAAGATAGCAGGAGCGCCGGAAGGGTAAGGACCCTTAAATGTTTCTGCCTTATCAAGGGGCTTGTCAACACCGTCTCTCATGATTTCAACGATGATCTCGCCCATGGTCATAATTTCAGCCATTGTTATATCCTACCTTTTGATATTTTTTAAGAATTAGCCGTTAAGGTTAGCGCGGAGGAACTTAACTGCAGTTGCCATAAGCTCGTCCATCTTTTCAGCGTCAGCTCCGCGGGAGAGATCTCTGCAAACCTTGATTGCGGGGCCTACCTCGCCGGCTGTGAGAAGGAAGGGCTCCATAACAACCTTGCCGTCGTAGTTGATATCGCGGAGAGCCTTACCGATTTCAGCCCAGTCCATATGACCCTGACCGGGAAGCATACGGTTAGCCTCGCCAACGTGAACGTGCTTAACCCAA
>JAZORY010000023.1:0-14707 GCA_045656825.1 Candidatus Avispirillum sp. | reverse complement strand
GCGGGGTGGCCGCCAATACAGAAGGGCATAGGACCCGCGCCTTCGTTTACAACTGTATATGCAGTTGTGAAGCTGTCCTCAGTAACTGTCTGAGTAACGAGGAGCTTGAAATCGAAGGGGTATGCCTTCTTTGTTTCATCGTTTGCCTTATATTCGAAAACAACCTTATCGGGGCAAACCTCAACGGGTGTGAACTCCGCATTTCTTACAAAGCCATGCTTTGTCATAGGATATTCAACGCCGTCAAAGATAACCTTATCGTCCTTGGGTCTGCAAACTACGGGGAAAAGGCAAGGTGCCTGACCGCTCCAGTACTTTGCGTCGCCCTGCCAAACGTACTCACTGCCGCCGCAAACGAATGATGTGAGAACGGCGCCCTTTGTTGTGCATTTAGCTTCTGTTGTTCCTTTTTTGATTACGAAGTCCATAATATTTACCTCATTATATGTATTTTTATACCGAGGGGATTTCGCCCTCTGCGGAGGGCGACTGTGGCTTTAGCCTGTAGGCTCTGCCTTAAGAATATATATAAGATTTTTTGTCAGGGCGTCGCCCCGACCCCCATTTAAGGAACTTTTTTATAAAAAAGTTCCTTAAAAATCTTCAAAAAATTTCACCAATAATTAATATGCGAGCTTTTCTGCGAGGTATGCCTTAAGCTCGGAGATGGGGAGACGTACCTGCTCCATTGTATCTCTCTCACGTACTGTTACGCAACCGTCTGTTTCACTTTCGAAGTCGTATGTGATACAGAAGGGTGTACCGATCTCGTCCTGACGGCGGTATCTCTTACCGATAGAGCCTGTTTCGTCGAAGTCTACGCGGAAGTCCTTTGCGAGCTCTGTATAGATCTCGTCAGCCTTTTCGCTGAGCTTCTTGGAAAGGGGAAGAACTGCTGCCTTGATAGGAGCAAGTGCGGGATGGAAGTGCATTACAACACGAACGTCGTTCTTCTCTGCGTCTACAACCTCTTCATCGTATGCTTCTACGAGGAATGCAAGTGCAACACGGTCAGCACCGAGGGAGGGCTCGATTACGTAGGGGATGAACTTTTCGTTTGTTTCGGGATCGAAATATGTCATATCCTCGCCGCTTTCGTTCATGTGGCTCTTAAGGTCAAAGTCAGTTCTGTCTGCAATGCCCCAAAGCTCGCCCCAACCGAAGGGGAAGAGGTATTCGAAGTCTGTTGTTGCCTTGGAGTAGTGAGAAAGCTCTGCCTGCTCATGGTCACGAAGCTTGAGGTGCTCGTCCTTCATGCCGAGGTTGAGCAAGAACTGGTGGCAGTATTTCTTCCAGAATGCGTACCATTCAAGGTCTGTGCCGGGCTTGCAGAAGAATTCAAGCTCCATCTGCTCAAACTCACGGATTCTGAAAATGAAGTTACCGGGAGTGATCTCGTTTCTGAAGGACTTACCCACCTGGCATACGCCGAAGGGAAGCTTCTTTCTTGTTGTTCTCTGGATATTCTTGAAGTTTACGAAAATACCCTGAGCTGTTTCAGGACGGAGATAGATCTCTGTGGAGGAGTCCTCTGTAACGCCCTGGAAAGTCTTGAACATCATATTGAACTTACGGATATCTGTGAAGTCAGACTTGCCGCATCCGGGACAGGGAATGCCCTTTTCACGAATATATGCTGTCATTTCTTCATTGGACATGGATTCAACGATCATATCAACGCCGTTTTCTGCATTCCAGTCCTCGATGATCTTATCTGCTCTGTGGCGCATCTTACAAGCGCGGCAGTCGATCAAGGGGTCGTTGAAGTTTACTACGTGTCCGCTTGCAACCCACGTCTTAGGATTCATAAGGATTGCAGCATCAAGACCTACGTTATATTTACATTCCTGAACAAACTTCTTCCACCAAGCCTTCTTAACGTTGTTCTTAAACTCAACGCCGAGGGGGCCGTAATCCCAAGAGTTTGCAAGACCGCCGTAGATTTCACTGCCTGGGTATACGAAGCCTCTGTTCTTACAGAGAGCAACGATTTTTTCCATTGTTTTTTCTGTGTTTTTGATTGCCATTGTTTTATATTGTCCTTTCGGTTTTTAACTTATGTTATCTGTAATTATAGAAGATTTCCATAGCCTCGTTTGTGTTGGGCATATAGTAAGCCTCTTTATTAGCTGATGCTGAAACAAATCTGCCGGGATAAACGTATATCTGCTTACCCATCCATGAATATGCGCGTATAACGTCGCCGTTCTTCGCGATATCGGCAGTTGTGATATTTGTTGTCATCTTATTTTCAAGACCTCTGATGATATTCTGAAGTGCATTATCAGACGAGCCTGAGATATTATTAAGAACTCCGTTTACAAAGCTTGCAAGGATGGACATTTCCTGATCCACGCCATCAGAATAGTCGCTATAAAGAAGCGCAACGCCAAGCTTCTTCGCCAGCTTCACAGAGGATGCTGCATCAAGCTCGTTCGTGATGGTGATAACCTCCTTGGGAGGCTCGGTTTCGGGAGACTTTGTTTCTGTTTCTTCATTTTCCGTTGTTTCTTCTGCTTCAGACTCAACAGGATCCTCCAGAAGAAAGGTTTCATCGGGAAGAGTTTCGTCCTCTGCGGTTCCGGTGTCTGACACAGACTCGCCGTCCGTTTCGTCCTCTCCGGTTAACTCCTTATAGGTTACGTACTCTTTTCCGTCGAATCCGATGGGAAGGGGCAATTCACAGGTTACAGCTCCGATCGAGCTTGCAAGTGAAGGAAGATCGATAGCGTTCATAACCGTATAATAATCAATATCAATACCGATCATTGTTCCGATCTTTTCGCGGAGAAAATCAATTCCGTAAACCGCGTAAAGCTCGCCAAGGGTATAATCGCCTGTTCCCGTTTCCACCTTTGTTATGGTGGGAATGGTCATCATGATATAGTCTCTTGTCTGAACGTTGGCATGCACAACTGCTATTGCCTTCGCTTCAACCAATCGGTAGTCTCTTCCGAGAAGGCCCTCTCCTGCTCCCTCAACCTTTTCCAGCTTGGAGGATGCGGGATAGTAGTCGTCATAAACCGTTGTTCTCTTATCATAAACGACCATCAGCCAAGTGAACGTTTCTCCCTCAAGCTCTCTGGAGAATTTATCATTCTCATCAGTGTCATCTGTTGAAGTGTCCTCGGGAGTTACAAGGATCTGGCTGATATCCTTATCATTTGTGTTAAATATATCGGTTACGGCTCCTGCAACGTACCTCGCTGCAAAAATAGCCACTATACCTAATACCACCAGCGAGATGGCAAAGGTTATGCCGAAATTTCTAAGATTTCTCATAATATTTGATCATGCCTTTCTTGGCATTTGCGCCGTTTGTACATATTTGATCTGCTTCACAAATCAAAATATTCGAGCAACAGCCGAAAAATCACTTTTGCAAGGCAGAAGCTGATTTTCAGCCATTATTTTATCAGTTTGCTGTCGTCGCTTTGGAGATATCGGTTATCAGGACAGTCTGTGAAATTCCATTTCCCTTTAGACGAATTTTCATTCCCGCAGCTACGTACTCGCCTCCGCACACAAAGCCCTCATCAGTCATTTTCCCTCTGACAGAAAAAGTTCCCGTTATATCGACCTGTGCTCCCGTTGAGTATCCGAGAATGTATTCACCCTTTGAATTTTCGTTATAAATTCTTGCAGGAGTGGTTATTATATTTCCTTCAGCCTTTCCGAAATGGGCTCCGTTCTCTTCAAAATAGAAGCTTGTCCCCGAGGTTATAAGCTTACCGATCTCGCTATCGGCAGCTTCTATAACATACGAAACGTAATATTCCTCCTCGGCACCGGCAAACAATCCAACGTTTCCTGCGAAAACCTTGAAGCCAACACCAAACACGGCACAGCAAAGCAACAAAATTACAAAAATATCAATAGCGGCAACACGCTTTTTTGAATATGTTTCCATTTGCTTAACCTTTCAAGTGGGATAATATGCTTATTTATTTCTTAGAGGCAGCCTGCTTTTTAGCCTGAGCAAGCTCCTTTTCTTTTTCCTTCTGGATTCGCTCAGCCTCTTCCTTGGCTCTCTGCTCCTCAGCCTGCTCCTCAAGCTTGATCTCGCTGATATGCTCTGCAAGGCCGGAGAGGAGTCTTGTACTGGGTTTTCTCATACAGATAAAGATGAGAACTACGATAGCGATTGCTGCTACGCAAAGAATAAGCGCCTTCCACGTTTTTGATTCGTGGAACATAGCCTCAGTATACGTAATAGCAACAAGACCGAGAAGACCGCAAAGAGAATAAAGGATCTTAACCGCTTCCTTATGTGTGAAGCCCATATCAACAAGTCTGTGATGGAGATGTCCTCTGTCAGGTGCAAAGGGGCTATGGCCTGTGAGCACGCGACGAATGATCGCTGTTGACGTATCAAGAAGAGGAAGTGCAAAAATAGCGCAGGGTGCAAGGAATGAAAGCATTGTATGAAGCTTGAAGAGACCCTGAACGGATATGATAGAAAGGGCATATCCGAGGAAAAGAGCTCCAGTATCGCCCATAAAGATTCTTGCGGGGTTCATATTATAGGGGAGGAAGCCAACACAAGCTGCAACAAGAACTGCTGTGAGGATGGCACTGGGGATATCACCTGAAACAAGGATAACGCCGAACATAGAAAGCGCTGTGATTGCAGAAACACCGCAAGCAAGGCCGTCAAGACCATCAATAAGGTTGATAGCGTTTGTAAGACCTGTGATCCAGAGAATTGTGATGGGAATAGCCCATCCGCCAAACTGAATGATCTTACCGAACATTGCTACGTATTCAATACGAACGTCAAACAAAACAACCGCAATTGTTGAAGCGCCAAGCTGAATGAACAGCTTGAGAAGCGCTGAAAGGCGGAAAATATCATCAAGGATGCCGAGAGTTACGAGCATACCGCCGCCAATCCATATTGCGTAAAGATGGGGAGCGTGCTTACAGAAAACTGCCGTTGACAAAACGAACGCGATATAAATACCAAGTCCACCGATACGGGGCATAGGCTTTCTATGCATACGGCGAGCATCTGTGGGAACGTCGATTGCGCCAAGTCTATAAGCAAGGAGTCTTACAGGGGGAGTTACCGTGTACGCTGTAAGCGCTGCGCAAATAACTGCTATAATAGCAATAAAAAACGTTGAATTCTCCATTTTTATGTCCTTTCTTTCTGAAAAAGTTTAGGTATATAAATTCTTAAAATCAACCTATTTAACAAGCTGCACGAAACAATACGCTGTCGTTTTACTGATTCAACAGGCGAACGCTCACGCACTCACCCTCGAAATAAAGCGACGGGGTTCTCAGGCAATAGCTGCTTCCTGCGGAAATATCATATCCGTTCAGCTCATATCCAAACTTTGTTTCCGTTGCATCGACTTCAATGGTGATATACATGGTGTTATATCCGTCGATTCTTGAGCTGACGATGTTTCCGCTTGAATCGGAGCCGTTATGATAAGCCTGCGACACGGCAACCGATTTCACCGTTCCTGCCCAATCGCCGTTTTCATCATACACTGCCTGCCCCTGAGAAGCCTTATCGGAAATCTCGTTTCTGATCTCAGGCACCTCAATTGTGTATTCTATTTTAACTTCGTCTCCGTTATCCTGCATATTAACAATGATCGCATAGACCGCATAGGCCATCGCTATGATTATAACTGCAAAAATCACGATATCGACGATATTCAATTTTTTACGTGATCTGTTCACAATAACAAACCTGCCTTTCTATCTGTACATCAGATAACAATTTCCGCGCTGCTCTGATCCATGCTGTCGTAGCCAAAGTCAAAGCCATAGCAGGATTTCTGCTCTGCATCTGATGCAATTGAGGAAGCTGCACCGGTCAAAATCCAGAACAAGACGTACACCTCGCTATATGCCCAGACGTTTACACCAAGTCCACACACAAGGAGCACCACCGAGCAAGCTGCCGGAGCAAGAGCTCTCAAATACATAAGAGAGCCTGCCTGCGCTTCCCTTCTGCGCTTTCCGCTCAATATAAAGCCGAAAAGCATCAATGCAAAGGCTATAAGGACCACAGCTCCTATCACTCCGACGGAGGATATGATCGCTCCGAAGAAGCTTTCTCCTGCGCCAAAGCTATCGTTAATGCTTCCTCCGACAAGCACGTAAAGCAAGCCGTCCTCAGAAGCTATATTGAGAGACTTTATGAAGCTGACCAGATTATCAACTGCTATTCTGTTGCTTCCGCCAAGCCATATCCACGTTGCATAAGCCATACATGAAAGAGCAAAAAGCACGTATGAGGCTCTTCTCTTATAGAAGAACAGCCACAGGATAATGCTGGCAACCGACACGATCATGTAGATATAATATCCGTTATACAGCACGAACGCCATCATAACCAAGGTGCACAAAAACGCTGTTTTTCCCGACATTCCTGAGCGCGTTATCAAAAACGCTGCTCCGAGAGGGATCAATGCCGTGCACGCAAGCACCATAGCGGGAACGTTGAAAAGAGACATATTGGCATCGATCTTTGCAAAAACAGAAACAAGATCAAAGCTCATATATACGGCTGACGCCATTGAAACGGAAATAATGGCACAAGCAAGGATCTTTTCAGCTCTTATGCTCTGACCGTCCGACGCTGAGATAAGGAAGAACACGCACATCATCAGCGTGAATCTGAAATCTCCCGCAAAAAGCTCGGAGGCTGCAATTATAAACAAAAGAATGATGGCAACTGCTCTGTGATGTCTGAACGAGATGCTGCGCTTGCCCCTGAAGGTCTTTATGAAAAAAGCAACCATTCCAACTGCTGCGATCCATGAAAACACGTTACGGTTTCCCATGGGAAGAGCAGCTGCAGCAATAAGCGCTGCCGCCTCGGGATACGTCATAACCACGCCAACGGCAAGCAAAGCCAGCGAAAAGATCAAAACCTCTGCCGTTGTGTATATAAACGTTGCAGTTCCAAGCAAAACTCCCAAAAGAAACGCCACGTTTGCTCGTCCGACGTGCTTTCCCGCAAGGTTGACGTGAAGCCTCATTCCAATGGATTCGGAAATTGCTTTCCCCGTTTGAGTATAGGTGAGCATTGTGCCGAGCGTTCCTCTTGAAAAAATCAAAGGAAGCGATATCAATGCAACACAAGCTCCGACAGCCACGTCTGACAGCTGACCGTCAAATCCGTAGTTCATTTTGAAAAACGAGATCAAAGCGCTGTATATTCCAAACGTAAAAAGGAATACTCCGACAATGCTGTTTTTTATATAGGGGAGATTTTCTCTTATTTTTTTCAAAACATAGGAGACCACGCTTGAGTCGTATGCTCTGACAGCCTTAAGACGAGCGCTTCGCGCCAAGGATGCCGTTTTTTCAAACATATTCCGAGTGGAACGCTTTTCTTTTTCCACAGAAGATTTGTCCATGGCGCCTCCTATCTGATTGTAATCAAAATTCTGTAAATATTCACTTTATCATACCACAATAATAGTTTTTTTTCAATAACTATTTGATATTTTTCCTACTTTTTGATTATTATATAGGGACTTTTGGAGCTTTTTTGGCAGTCTTTACCGATCTGTCCCTAAAAACAGCAAAAAAGCTTGAAAATACCAACGTTCAAGGGTATAATTCAAGCTTTTTCATTTACTGTTTAATACCGATCACAAAGCTCACTTTTCCGTCGCTGACGACCGCTCTAACTCTGTCTCCCGCCTTGACGTGCTTGGACAAAAGCTCCTCCGACAGCGCGTCCTCAATTTCTCTGACAATAGCACGACGAAGGGGACGCGCACCGTAAGCCGCATCAAAGCCAACGCTTGCTATATGTGCCACTACTTCCTCGTCAAAGGAAATCTCAATTCCGCTCTGCGCAACTCGCTTTGCCAGATGATCAAGCATCACTTCGGTTATACGCTTTATATCCTCATCGGTCAGCTTATTGAAAACGATTATCTCATCCAAGCGGTTTATAAGCTCAGGGCGGAAGGTGCGCTTCAAAGCGTCCATCACCCTGCGCCGCGCGTCTTCATTCTCAGTATATGCACTTGCAAATCCAAGACGCTTTGGCTCTGCTATGCTTTCAGCTCCAACGTTTGACGTCATAATAACAACCGCATTTCTGAAGTCCGCCTTCCTGCCGTGAGCATCCGTCAAAGCCCCATCCTCCAATATCTGAAGGAGTATATTAAAAATCTCCGGATGCGCCTTTTCTATCTCGTCAAAAAGCACTACGCTATAAGGATGGCGGCGTATTTTCTCCGTCAGCTGTCCTCCCTCCTCGTAGCCCACGTATCCCGGCGGAGAGCCTATAAGCTTTGATGCGCTGTTCATTTCCATAAACTCCGACATATCTATCCTTATAAGCGCTCCTTCGTCGCCGAATATAACGTCCGCCAAGGCCTTGAAAAGCTCTGTTTTTCCAACTCCCGTGGGACCCAGAAATATAAAAGATCCTATGGGACGCGCAGGATCCTTCAGGCCGGTCCGCCCTCTCCTGATCGCTCTCGCAACCGCCGAAACCGCCTCGTCCTGTCCTACAATCCGTTCCCTCAGTATTTCTTCCAGCCGTCGCATCCGCTCCGTTTCCTCGCCCTCAAGCTTTCTGACGGGGATACCCGTCCAGGCTGCAACAACCTCCTCTATATCTCCTTCGGAAACAACTGTCCTTTTACGCTTTACGCTGTTTTTTCGTTCGTTTGCCAGCGCGTCCTCCGTCTCCTTTTCTTTGTCTCGAAGCGACGCCGCCCTCTCATAATCCTCGGATATGATCGCCTCCTCCTTTTCAGCCGAAACAAGCCTCAGATTCCCCTCAAGCTCCTTCGCTCTTTCGCTGGGAGCAAAATCAAGAAGTCTCAGCCTTGATGCCGCTTCATCTATAAGATCTATCGCCTTGTCAGGCAAAAATCTGTCGCCGATATACCGAACGGAAAGCCTTACCGCCGCCTCCAGCGCCTCGTCGGAAATCTTAAGCCCATGATGCGCCTCGTATTTATCCCGAAGCCCTCTCAGCATCCGCAGTGCCGACTCGGGCGTCGGCTCACCAACGGTTACCGCCTGAAAACGACGCTCCAGCGCCGCATCTCTTTCAATATATCGTCTGTATTCGTTTATAGTTGTTGCTCCTATAATCTGCATCGCACCTCTCGCCAAGGAAGGCTTTATTATATTTGCCGCATCCACAGCTCCCTCAGCTCCGCCTGCACCAACTATGGTGTGTATCTCATCCACAAAAAGAATAATTCTGGCATCACGCGCCACTTCCTCCATAACGCCCTTCATCCTCTCCTCAAATTCACCTCTGTATTTTGATCCCGCAACCATCGAAGCCATATCAAGTGCGATTATCAGCTTATCTCTCAGAGTTTCCGGAACCTGCCCCTCAACTATACGCTGAGCAAGCCCCTCAACCACTGCAGTTTTCCCAACCCCCGGCTCTCCTATAAGACAAGGATTGTTTTTCGTTCGTCTGGAGAGAATCTGAATAACCCTCTCCGTCTCTCTATCACGACCGATTATGGGATCTATCCTCCCATCTCTCGCCAATTTGCAAAGATTCGTTCCGAACTTTGACAGATTGGGAGCGCCCTTTATATTTTCTCTTTCGCTTTTCGCAGACGTTTTAATACTGTCCACGTCGGGAGCATCACCACCGAGAAAGGCGGAAATATCGTTTTTTATTTCCTGAGTGCCCTGAGTTTGCATCCGTATAAGCTTGTTTGCATAGCTATCCCTTTCGCTCATGATCGCAATCAGCAGATGCTCCGTGCCGATATATCCGTTTCCGAGACGCGAGGAGGCATAAGCGCTTTCCTCTATTATCTTTTTTGTCATAGGCGTCATATCGGCAGCACTTACGTCCGAGGTTTCTCCGACACCAACGCTTTCGCGGATGATATCCATGGTTTTATCCTCGGTTACACCGTGATTGTTAAGAATTCTGGCTGCAATACTGTCGTTTGATGCCAGAAGCCCCAGCAAAATATGCTCCGTGCCCACGTAAGTATGGCCCAGCTCTCTTGCGCGAAGAAGCGAATCGTTCAACGCCGCCTGCGCCCTCTCTGTGAATTTGTTGCCCATATAATATTCCTTTTCTTTTTTTGATATTCTAACCCATGGGCAGCATCGCATCGTGGCGTATAACGTCGGAGAAAAAGAAAAAGGAGGAATCCGAAGATTCCTCCTTTGATATTCTTTTTTATATAGCCGATTAAGCCTTGCCAACAGAACCGAAGAGCTCCATCTTTTCCTTAACAGTTGCCTTGATAGCAGCTGTACCGGGAGCGAGAAGCTTTCTGGGGTCAAAGCCCTTGCCCTGAAGATCCTTGCCTGCTTCGATATATTCACGAACTGCTGCAGCAAAGGAGAGCTGGCACTCTGTGTTAACGTTGATCTTGGAAACGCCGAGAGAGATAGCCTTCTGGATCATTTCAGCGGGGATACCTGTACCACCGTGGAGAACGAGGGGCATATCGCCTGTCTGCTGCTGGATAGCATCGAGAGTTTCGAAGGAGAGACCAGCCCAGTTTTCAGGATATACACCGTGGATGTTACCGATACCAGCTGCGAGCATTGTGATGCCGAGATCAGCGATCATCTTGCACTCTGCGGGATCTGCACATTCGCCTGCGCCGATAACGCCGTCTTCTTCACCGCCGATAGAACCAACTTCAGCTTCGAGAGACATATTCTTCTCTGCGCAAACTGCAACGAGTTCCTTTGTCTTAGCGATGTTTTCTTCGATGGAGTAGTGAGAACCGTCGAACATGATGGAGGAGAAGCCTGCTTCGATGCACTTGTAGCAGTCTTCGTAAGTACCGTGGTCGAGGTGGAGAGCAACAGGAACTGTGATGCCGAGGGAGTCAACCATAGCGTCAACCATAGCAGCAACTGTCTTGAAGCCTGTCATATACTTACCTGCACCTGCGGAAACACCGAGGATAACAGGGCTTCTGAGCTCTTCAGCTGTTTCAAGAACGGCACGTGTCCATTCAAGGTTGTTGATATTGAACTGGCCTACTGCATATTTGCCGGCCTTAGCCTTTGTGAGCATATCTTTTGCGTTTACTAACATTTTGAAAACTCCTTAAAAAGAAATATTTTGTTATCAAACTAATTTATTATAACCCATAGCGACCAAAAAAATCAAGTATCTGGCAATAATTTGTTAAAAAGAATATATCTTTGCAAAAACTTGCCTTTTTTAATGTATTTTGTCCAATTTTTTGTTTGACTTTGAGTCTTTATTGAGGTATTATATAGTTGTTAATCAATAACTAAATTCAAAGACGCCGAAAATATCTGTCGGCACCTTTAGAAAGAACGGTATAAATATGCGCAGAACTAAAATCGTATGTACTCTGGGCCCTGCCAGCTCAAAGGAGATCGTTATTGAAAAAATGCTTCGTGCAGGTATGAACGTTGCACGTCTCAACTTCTCCCACGGAACTCACGAGGACCATGCAAAAACTATCGAAACATTCCGCCGTGTTCGCGACAAGCTGGGTCTCCCCGCAGCAATCATGCTCGACACAAAGGGCCCTGAAATCAGAATCAAAACAGTTAAGGACGGCTGCATCACCGTTAAAGAGGGAGAACGCTTCATCCTTACGTCCAGAGAGATAGAGGACGGCGAAAAAGAGGTTACCATCACCTACGGTGATCTCGTTAAAATCATCACTCCCGGCACAAGAATCCTTATCGACGACGGTAAGATCCACCTGATCGTTGAGGAAACAACAGAGACAGACATTATTTGTAAGGTTACAGACGGCGGCGAGATCAGAAACAGAAAAAGCATCAACATTCCCAATTTCTGCGTTGATATGCCCTATCTCAGCGAGGTTGATAAAGCAGACGTTCTCTTCGGTATCGAGCACGACGTAGACTTTATCGCTGCCTCCTTCGTTCGTTCCAAGAAGGACGTTATCGATCTTCGTAAGTTTATCGACTATAACGGCGGCCATAACATTAAGATCATCGCTAAAATCGAAAATATGCAGGGCGTTGACAACTTCAATGAGATCCTTCAGCACGCTGACGGCATCATGGTAGCCCGAGGCGACATGGGCGTTGAGGTTGACTTTGAAAAGCTCCCCGGTATCCAGAAATCCTTTATCCGCCGCTGCTATCAGGCAGGTAAGATCGTTATCACAGCAACACAGATGCTTGAATCCATGATCACAAACCTTATGCCTACAAGAGCCGAAATTTCCGACGTTGCTAACGCCGTGTTCGACGGAACAAGTGCTGTTATGCTCTCCGGAGAAACTGCTATGGGCGTTAACCCTCCCCACGTTGTTGAGGTTATGGCTAAGATCGCAAGACAGGCTGAATCCGACGCTATCAAAATGGGCGCATACAAGGGAATCATCGAGTTCGACGACGACGAGGATACAACAAACGCTATCTGCGACGCCGCTTGTACAACTGCTCAGGACCTTAAGGCAAGAGCTATCATCGCAGTTACAAAATCCGGCTACACAGCACGTCGCGTTTCCAAGTTCCGTCCCCGTCAGGCAATCGTTGCCTCCACTCCCATCAGAAAAACATATCATCAGCTTGCTATGTCCTGGGGCGTTCTTCCCGTTCTGTCTCTTAATCAGACAGACACAGACAGCCTCTTCCAGCACGCTATCGACTGCGCAAAGCAGGTTGACGTTGTTCGCGTTGGCGACAGAGTTGTTATCACCGCAGGTGTTCCTCTCGGACGCTCCGGAACAACAAATATCCTCAAGGTTGAAACAGTTGAGGGAACAAGATAAGATAAAAAAGAGCACCGTTGGTGCTCTTTTTTTTGCGAAGAGATAAGAGCGAAAAATGAAAAGCTGAGGAACAAATCCACGGGCGGATTTGCATTTTGTTGTAAAAGGCTTGAATGGTAAGCAAAAAACAAAAATATTTTTCGATAATAATGAATAAAATTCAAAAAAGCTATGGAAATATGAAAATGATTGTGATATAATAGGGTGAAAATATCTGTAAAGATATTGTTATCCCTATGTCAGAAACAAAACAAAAATATAATTTTGGAGGAACAAACAAATGGGAAAGAAATTTGTATACCTTTTCTCTGAGGGCGACGCTTCCATGCGTGAAATCCTCGGCGGTAAGGGTGCTAACCTCGCAGAGATGACAAAGATCGGTCTTCCTGTACCTCAGGGCTTCACAATCTCCACAGAAGCTTGCACACAGTACTATGAAGACGGCAAGGTAATCAACGACGACATCCAGGCTGAGATCATGGAATACGTTGAAAAGATGGAAGGCATCACCGGCAAGAAGTTCGGCGACCTTGAAAATCCTCTTCTCGTATCCGTTCGTTCCGGCGCTAGAGCTTCTATGCCCGGTATGATGGACACAATCCTCAACCTCGGTCTTAACGAAGAAGTTGTTGACGTTATGGCTAAGAAGTCCGGCAATGCTCGTTGGGCATGGGACTGCTATAGAAGATTTATCCAGATGTACTCCGACGTAGTTATGGAAGTTGGTAAGAAGTACTTCGAGGAGCTCATCGACGAAATGAAGGAAGCTAAGGGCGTTACACAGGACGTTGACCTCACAGCTGACGACCTCAAGGAACTTGCTGGTCAGTTCAAGGCTGAGTACAAGTCCAAGATCGGCGCAGACTTCCCCTCCGACCCCAAGGAACAGCTTATGGGTGCTGTTAAGGCAGTATTCCGTTCTTGGGACAACCCCCGTGCAAACGTATACCGTCGTGATAACGACATTCCCTACTCCTGGGGTACAGCAGTAAACGTTCAGTCCATGGCATTCGGTAACATGGGTGATGACTGCGGTACAGGCGTTGCATTCACACGTGATCCCGCAACAGGCGAAAAGAAGCTCATGGGTGAGTTCCTTACAAACGCTCAGGGTGAAGACGTTGTTGCAGGTGTTAGAACACCTATGCCCATCGCACAGATGGAAGAAAAGTTCCCCGAGGCATACGCTCAGTTTATGGACGTTTGCAAGATCCTCGAGGACCATTACAGAGACATGCAGGATATGGAGTTCACAGTTGAAAACGGTAAGCTCTATATGCTCCAGACAAGAAACGGTAAGAGAACTGCTCAGGCTGCTCTTAAGATCGCTTGCGACCTCGTTGACGAGGGCATGATCGACGAGAAGAAGGCTGTTGCAATGATCGACCCCAGAAACCTTGACACACTTCTCCATCCCCAGTTCGACGCAAAGGCTCTCAAGGCTGCTAACCCCGCTGGTAAGGGTCTCGGCGCATCTCCCGGAGCTGCTTGCGGTAAGGTTGTATTCACAGCTGAAGACGCTGAAGCATGGAACAACCGTGGCGAAAAGGTTATCCTCGTTCGTCTCGAAACATCTCCTGAAGACATCACAGGTATGAAGGCTTCTCAGGGTATCCTCACAGTTCGTGGTGGTATGACATCTCACGCAGCAGTTGTTGCTCGTGGTATGGGTACATGCTGCGTATCCGGCTGCGGCGATATCAAGATGGACGAAGCTAACAAGAAGTTCGAGCTCGGCGGCAAGACATACGTTGAAGGCGACTACATCTCCCTCGACGGTTCCACAGGTAACATCTACGACGGTATCATCCCCACAGTTGATGCATCCATCGCAGGTGAGTTCGGTAGAATCATGGCTTGGGCTGACAAGTATAGAGTTCTTAAGGTTAGAACAAACGCTGATACACCCACAGACGCTAAGAAGGCTCGTGAGCTCGGCGCTGAAGGTATCGGTCTCTGCCGTACAGAGCACATGTTCTTCGAAG
>JAZORY010000022.1:0-11367 GCA_045656825.1 Candidatus Avispirillum sp. | reverse complement strand
ACGCCAAGCTGATACTTGAGCGCAAGTGAGCCTTCATTTACTACCTTGAGCTTTACAACCTCAGTGTAGCCGGGCTCCCAAAGAGCACCCTCTTTGAAAATATTTGTATTTTCTGACACCTTTGTCCAGCCGGACTGACCTACCACCTGATAGTACAACTCAACATCAAGGTTTCCGGACTGAATAATGTTCTTGGAAGAAGTAACAGTATCAGTAAACCAAGCGAAGGTTGAACCAACAAGCATACTCACGCACAGAAGAAGAGACAAAGCGCTCATAATCAGTGCGCGACGAGTTGTTTTTGTCTTCATAACAAATTTCTCCTTTATAGATTTTTATTAGATTTGGATAAAATATCCACATTAATCCACGATTTATTATATACCTTTTTTACACTTATTGTCAATAACGCACAATCTTTTTTAGATAAAAAAGATTACTACTATTTTTGACATTTACTAACACAAATCCCCTTTACAAATACACAAAAAAGGTGCCCGAAAGCACCTTTTTACATATTAAACGATCATACCAAGCTCGCGATGAAGCATTTCATCAGCTGTTTTGAGCACGTCCTTGGCACTTCCACCATTCTTAAGAACCTCGTAAAGCTCAAGAGTGAGAAGTGTGATCTTATGATCCTTCGTAAGGCCTGTGAGAGATGTCAAAGCATCAGCTTCAGCGCCGGTCGCAACCTCGTTTTCCTTTACGTAGCAAGCGAGAGCCGCTGCTGCGCCTGCGCAAATATACACAGGAACGCTTCCCTGCTCCATAACGCTGAGAGCTGCGCCCGTGAGTCTGTCAGAGTTAGCAAGCTTTCTGGGAATATCTGCTCCAACTCTCTGGCATGTGTCTCCAAGAGCCTTATTCGTGAATCTGCGGAGAAGGTCGGAGGAGTGGTTGAGAAGGGGCTTAATAGGTGTGCCATACTTAGAAGAAAGTGCTTCACATGATTCGAGCATAGCGTTGTGAACAAGGAGACGAACGTCGTCGTTATCAATGCTCTGATAGATATACTCACAATCCTTAAGCTTACCAAAATATGCGCAAACAGCATGGCCCATATTATGTATATAGAGCTTTCTCTCGATATAGTAATGGAAGGGTGTGAAAGGTACAATATTCTTGATTTCGGGAATCTCACCCTTGAATGCTGCCTTATCAACAGGAAGAACGCCGTATTCCTCAACAGCGATTTTAAGAGGATTTTCGTCCTCACTAAGCTTCTTGGGAACGGGAACCATTCTGCCAACAGAGGTTTCTACAAGGCCAATGTTTTCAAGCTCATTTTCGCTGAGAACGTCTGCAAGAAGTCCGTGAATATAAGAATCCGCATCCATAAGGTTCTCACAAATAAGGAGATTGAGAGGCTTCTTTCCTGCTGCAACACGTGCCTTTACACCAGCAGAAAGGTTGGGAATAATAAACTTGATCGCATTTGCACCAACGCAGGTTGCTGCAATATCAGCCTCAAGCAAAGCTGCAACTGCCGCTTCCTTATCGTTTCCGCTTACAGCACGCACGTTTTTAATTGTTACAATCTTCTCCTCTTCTCCTACAATATGGAGAGGATACTCCTTGTCAGTATTCATTCTATCAATAACCACGGGAGAAACGTCAATAAAGGTTACCTCAAGTCCTGCCTGAGAAAACAGCGCTCCGATAAATCCGCGTCCGATATTACCTGCTCCGAAAATTACACCTTTCATATATAGCTCCAATCTGCCAATACGGCATATTTTTTCATTATCCTACCTTTTATTTTAACAAAACAAACCTCTTCGGTCAATTCTTTTTGAAGATTTTCTTTATTTATTGTAAACTTCGTGATATTATAGTTACAGAAGGAAGGTGCTATAAATGACTTGGGAAGAGCTTCAGAATGAATGTGAGCGCTGTCGAAAATGTAAGATAAGCGAAAAACGAAGAAATTGTGTTTTCGGGTGCGGTAACAAAAATGCAGATATTATGTTTATAGGCGAAGCCCCGGGTCAATCCGAGGATGAACAAGGCATACCGTTTGTTGGTCTTGCAGGAAAGCATCTGGACAAATTCTTAACGGCGGTTGGGATGAACCGCGATGACGTTTATATTGCCAACATACTTAAATGCAGACCTGACAACAACCGAGATCCTCTGCCCGAGGAGCAGGACAACTGCATAGACTATCTGAGAGAGCAGGTTAAGCTTGTTAAGCCAAAGCTCATTGTTTGTCTTGGCAGAATATCAGCTATGCGACTTATCAAGCCGGATTTCAAGATCACAAAAGAACACGGAAAGTTTTTCAAAAAAGGGAATTTTACAATAACAGCCGTATACCATCCCGCAGCCTTACTGAGAGACGAAAGCAAAAACATAGATATGTATCTCGATATGAAAAGGGTTGCCGAGTTTATTAAAGATTAAAAAAGGGTTGAGCTTTCGCTCAACCCTTTTTATTACTTATTAAGCTGTCTTATTAGAAGCTTCTCTGCTTCTTGTAAACAACTACTGCGCAACCTGCGAGCATTACTGCTGCGAGGATTGCAACGTAGAACATGCTGTCGCCTGTTGCTACGGATGTGAACTTGTAGGAGTCCTTGATTTCGATACCTGTCTTAGCATCAGCGAGGTCCTCAGCTGTTGCGCCATCCTTACCCTTGAGAACGATCTCGAAGAGCTTAGCGCCTGCAGCTGCTGCCTTAACCTTGGAGAGGTTTGTGATTGTAAGAGTATATGTACCGTTTTCGCCCTCTTCGAGCTTATAGTCGTTCTTGTTAAGACCAAGGATCTCAACGAGCTCGAACTTATCAAGGTTGATTGTGAATGTGTAAGAAAGCTCTGTTGCTGTCTTATATTCAGCCTTAGCATTAACTGCTACCTTGAATGTACCGTCATCGGATTCAGCAACCTGATCCTTATCAACTACGATATCCTGACCGCCCTGCTCTGTGCCGGGAAGGTTTGTAGAACCGTTGTTGCCTGCATTGTTACCAGCGTTGTTGCCTGCATTGTTACCAGCGTTGTTGCCTGTGTTACCGGAGTTACCTGCATTGTTGCCTGTATTGTCGGAGTTACCTGCATTGTTGCCTGTGTTGCCGGAGTTACCTGCATTGTTACCTGTGTTGCCGGAGTTACCTGCATTATTGCCTGTGTTGCCGGAGTTACCTGCATTGTTGCCTGTGTTACCGGAGTTACCTGCATTGTTGCCTGTGTTGCCGGAGTTACCTGCATTGTTGCCTGTGTTGCCGGAGTTACCTGCATTGTTGCCTGTGTTACCGGAGTTACCTGCATTGTTGCCTGTGTTGCCGGAGTTACCTGCATCTGTGCCGGGTGTTGTATCTGTGCTGCCGGAATCTGTGCCGGGTGTTGTATCTGTGTTACCTGCGTCTGTATCAGGTGTTGTGGGGTTGTTAGGAGTTGTGGGATTGCTGGGTGTGCTGGGTGTGTTGGGGTTGCCCTGAACTGTGTCATCAACGTTGTCGGAAGACTGGTGAACGTAGTCATAGAAGTTGTATGTCTTAACGTTGTCCATCTTAACCTGTGTGTTAATGAACCACATGATCATCATAGTACCGTCTGTAAGGTGCTGTTCGCTGGAGTAGTAGAAGTATCTGTTATTAACGTTGAAGACAACCTCATCGTTGATAAGAAGACGAACTGTACATGTATCGTTATCGAACTGGAACTTCCAGTTGTACCATGTGTTTTCAATAAGATCGTAAGGTGCGCTTGTTGCGATGTAGTCGCCGCTACCGCAGGAAAGGAAATCACAAATAACGAACATCTTATCTGTGAAGGAGTAACCACAGTAGTAATCACAAGCTGTGCCGCCACCGAACCAGTTACCAAGTGCGGGTGCATAGTTGGATTCAACAATCTCTGTACCTGTGTACATTACATCCATCTCGAATGTGTAGGAGAGAGGATATGTGTAAGCTTCACCGTCGCCGATTTCAGTTGCAATGTAGAAGCTGTCGATAGGAGCAACGCCAGCCTTGTAGATTGTTTCTGTATCATCGCCGATTGTGTAGTCTTCAAGAGCTCTGTCATAGTTAAGAACCTTACCATGGTCGCCACCTACGTCTGTTGTAGAGCCCTGATAGAGAGAGGGAGAACCCCAGTATTCCATATCGGAATCATCATCATATGTAAGTGTTGTGAGAGCGTCTGCGCTGTTGAGAGCTGTATCGCAGAAGATATCGCCGCCAAGGTAGTCATAGAATACGCCGTCGTATATCTTTTCTGCCATAGAAGCATCAAGAACAGAAGGATCGTATGTGTCATACTGACCCTGCTCTACCTTATCAGCAACAAGTGTTACAAGGTTAGAACCGGAGCAATTTTCATGTGCAAGAGGATTGGGCTCTTTCTTAGCATCATCAAGATACTCTACGCAGTGGTAGTTTGCAGAAACACAAGAACCCCAGGAAATGAAGGAATCCCATGAGCCCTGACCCTTTTCAGCGTCAAATACAACGAGAGACATACCGAGTTCCTTGCCGATACCACCCTTGGGGTTACCTCTGTTGCTGAACTCTGTGTATGTGAGCTCGTAAGGAGCCTTCTGCTCAGCTGTAAGTGTCTTTACAGGGAGAGCGCCTATTTCGTTTTCGAAGATATACTTCCAAGGAATAGCAACCTCATATGTTGTGTAGCCATCCTTAGCATCCTGGTGATAGTCGAGGGGGTTGTCGGGGTTGTTTGCTTCAGAGGGAACAACAGCTACCTTAACTGCACCAAGTACGGGGTTGGAGTATGCTGTGAGACCCTTATCGTTTGTGTTTTCGAAGCATTCAACGAAACCGCCTGCGATCTGAACGTAACCAACTACAAAGTCGGGAACTACACTGTCGTTAGACCAGGGAGCACCCATGCTGTCGTAGTAAGGAGCGTCTTCGGAGTTAGCGTTAGGACCAGCTTCGTCAATTCTGAACTGAAGAGCGTCGCCGTTCCATGTTTCGTTCTTACCGTGCTTAAGAGAATGTCCTGTATAGTCGCGAACGATAGCAGCAAGATAGAAATACTGCTCGTCCCAACGGAGCCAGATCATAGCTTCCATGGGGTTTGTATCGTCTGTGCCTGTCTTCCAGTAGAAGAAGGTTGCATAACAAGGAGCATGGTTTTCAGATGTACCCATTTCGTTGCTGTACAATTCAATTGTACGCTCGCCCCATTCAGCCTCGGTTACATAACCGTCGATTGTGGGAGCTGTTTCGAAATAAAGTGCCTTAACTTCGTCGTGTGTATACTCGTCTTCGCCAAAGAATGTGGTGTGGCCAGACCAGTTACCATTAGCGCTTGCTGTGAGAGTTACTGCAGAGAACACAGAAATGATCATAGCGAGTGCCATTGCGAGAGAAAGAATTTTTCTCATTTCGTTATAACCTCCATAAAATAATTTAGTAGTACCAATAGATATCCACAGTACTATTAGTTTACAGTATAATTATATACACAAGATATTGGCTTGTCAAGAGCTTTTATGCAATATTGAGAAAAAATCACTCTTCCTCAGCAGCTCCTACAAGAGGTGTGCCGCAAGCGGGACAAACGATATTTTCGGGGTCCATTTCCTCATCGAAGCAGATCGTATCTCCGCAATTGGAGCAAAGAGCGCAGCGCATATTATCGCAATCATCCTCATAATCGCATCCGCCGCAGCCCTCGCAATCTCCGCTGCATTCGAAGTCATCTTCGTCGTCAAAATCATCACAATCGCATCCGCAATCGCAATCATCCTCAAGATCATAAACGAATTCTTCAACTTCGCCAAGGTCCTCGTCAAGCTCCTCTGCATAGTCCTGAAGCTGATCAACCGCTTCGTTAAGAGCCGTGATCTCCTCTGCCATTTCCTCACAAAGCTTGATAAGCTCAGCAATAAGCTTGCCCTCAGCCTTTTCCGTATCAAGCTTCATTCCTTCTGCAAGACCGTGCAGATATGCGCATTTTTCGTTCAGTTCCATAGTTTTTCCCTTTCTCATTATAAAATCAAGAGGGCTGCTGCAGAATTGCAGCAGCCAACTTAAATAAATTTGCTGTTATTATGCTCTTTCGAGATATTCGCCTGTTCTTGTATCAACACGAACTCTTTCACCCTGGTTGATGAAGAGAGGAACACGGATAACAGCGCCTGTTTCGAGAGTTGCGTTCTTCGTTGTACCTGTTGCTGTGTCGCCCTTTACGCCGGGTTCAGCATCGATGATATCGAGCTCAACGAACATAGGAGGCTCAACAGAGAATACGTTGCCCTTGTAGGACTTGATTGTGCAGATCATTTCTTCCTTAACAAACTTGAAGTTGTCGGAAAGCTTGTCCTCGTTGAGAGGAATCTGCTCAAAGGATTCCATATCCATGAAGTAGAAGAGTTCGCCATCGCTGTAAAGATACTGCATATCCTTACGGTCGATTCTTGCATCCTCGTACTTATCTGTGGGAGAGAATGTCTTTTCAATTACAGATCCTGTAATAACGTTTCTGAGCTTTGTACGAACGAAAGCTGCGCCCTTACCGGGTTTAACGTGCTGGAATTCGATAACCTGCATTACCTGACCGTCCATGTCAAATGTAATACCGTTCTTGAAATCGCCTGCTACTACCATAATAATATCACTTATCTCCGTAAACGGAGATAGCTCCTTTCAAAAATAAATTACCAATGTGTATTATAATATATTTCCCTGACATTTTCAAGAGGGATTAGATTATTTTTTGAAAAAGTGCAAAATTTATATTTCCACAAGTTCTTTTTCCATTTTGGTCAGATTTTCCGCACAGCTTTCCGTTATATAAACCATATCCTCGATTCTGCAACCGTATTTGCCAAAAAGATAGATTCCGGGCTCAACTGTTACTATATCTCCGGGCATGAGAATCTTATCTCCGGAATTGGGAGCAAGTCCGGGAGACTCGTGGACCTCAAGTCCGACGCCGTGTCCGAGAGAATGTCCAAACGCGCCCTTATACCCTGCGCCGTCGATAATATCGCGGGCAATTTTATCCATCTTGAAGCAGGATTCTCCGGGTCCTATTGCCTCAAGCGCTGCCAACTGAGCAGAAAGAACCGTATTATAAAGATGCTTCATAGCATCATCTGCGCAACCAACGCATATTGTTCTCGTCATATCCGAGCGATATCCCTTATAAACAGCGCCGAAATCGAAGGTGAGAAATCCCTTTTCGAGCTTCACGTTGCGAGGCACACCGTGAGGAGAGGATGAATTTCCGCCAGAAACCGCAATAGTATCAAAGGCAACGCCCTCACTGCCGTTTCTTCTCATTATATATTCAAGCTCAGCCGCAAGATCAGTTTCCGTTCTGTCATAGGTTATACGAGGAAGAAGCTCGGCAAAGGATGCCTCAGCTATTCTCTGAGCCTTTATGATGCAATCCGCCTCTTCTCTTGTTTTCGTGCGGCGCATCACCTCAAACACGTCTCCCGCCGCAACAAACTCAACGTTCGGAAGAGATTTTTTCAGCCCGTCAAGAGTTCTGCAGGTTACAAAATTATCCTCGTATCCAACTCTCTTATAATTTCCTGCGATGCAATCCTTTACAGTACATTCGCGGGAAAGCATCACAACTTCAAAGTCCTCAGCATCTATCTCAGCCTTGGCAGCCTCGTAGTATCTGAAATCCTCAAGAGCTACCGCAAGATTTTCTCCAATGACCAGCGCTCCGTCGGGGTTGTCGAAGCCGCACATATATCGATGGTTAACGCTACCCGTTATCCAGATGGCATCGAGCTCACGCTCTGCCATTATTTTTCTAAGCTTATCAAGTCTGATACTCATTTCGAATTCTTCCTCTTATATTTTGCCACGTAGGGCTTTTCTATCAGGCGCTTACTCTTAAAGAACAAATTCGTCTTATCCTTAATAGGCGGAACGATTATTGCCTTTATACCAAAGCGCTTCGCCGCAGCACAGTCTGTAAGCAACTGATCTCCAAGAAGAACCGCCTTGCTTTTATCAATTTTAAGATCTGCGCAGGCCGCCTTGAGATTTTTTGTTGAAGGTTTACCGGACTTGGCATATGCAACAAGCTGAAGATTTTTATTAAACAGCTCAACTCTGTCCCAATCGTTATTGGAAACAAAGGCGATAGTTACTCCGCCTTGGTTCATCTTATCTATCCAGCAAAGAACCTCTTGCGTGGGTTCGGGATCATCATAGGTTACAAGAGTGTTATCAATATCGCAGATAAGCACGTCTCCGCCAAAGCTCTTTACTATTTCCGGAGTTACCTCATAAAAATGCTCGGTCATCAGATCGGGCATAAGTAATTTTTCAAGTATCACGACATACTCCTTAGCATTTATTATCCTCGCCATTATATCACACGTGCCGACGTTTTTCAAGATATATAATACCAATTGACAAAATCAGAAAAATATATATAATATATCTATATATAATATTGAAAGAAACTACTCCACGGAGGAAACGGAAATGCCCCGATTTTTCATTCCCAATTCTGCAGTCGGCACCCGCCCCGACGGAACAAAAACAATCATGATATGCGGCGAGGACGCTATGCACATCACCAAAAGTCTTCGCATGAAGGCAGGAGAAAAGATCGACGTTTGCGATATGGGCAGACGCGAATATTCCTGCACTATAACAGAAACAGGAGAAACCGTTTTCGCTTCAGTTGACAGCGAAAGAGATTCAGATACAGAGCCACCCTATCAGGCTGTGCTTTATCAGGCGCTTATAAAGGGAGATAAATTCGACACGGTCGTCCAGAAGGCTGTTGAATGTGGCGTTACAAAAATAATTCCATTCATTTCCGAGCGCTGTGTCGTTCGCCTCGACAAAAAGGGCGCCGCTAAGAAGGCTGAGCGCTGGCAACGAATCGCTCTCGAAGCAGCGAAGCAGTGCGGCAGAAGCATTATCCCCGAAATCGGCGAGCTGATGACGTACAAAGAGGCTGTTGCCGACGCTGCACGCGCCGACGTTCCTCTTTTCTGCTATGAGGCTGAGCGCGGACACACTCTGTCCTCCGCTCTTGACAACGCGCCCGAAAATCCCACGGTATCTATAATAATAGGAAGCGAAGGAGGCTTTTCCGCATCCGAAGCAGACTATGCCATTGAGAGCGGTCTAAAATGTGTCGGACTCGGCAAAAGAATACTCCGAACAGAAACCGCCTCATCATTCGTTCTCGCTTGTTTGTGCTATAAATTTGAGCTTTAACACACATTTTTACCGACCAAAACGGGCATAAATAATGATAATAAACAAAAAAGTTATATGAATTTAGGAAAAAATGTTAAAACCCTATTGAAATTTAACAAATAATATAGTAGAATATAGTACAGGTTATACAATGATATAAAATTATGTCTATAAATACTAAGGAGGCACCTATGTCTAACCGTTTGTTCCAGGGAATTATCCACCAAATGTCCGAGGCAGCTGACCGCACCATCGGTGTTGTTGATGAAAATGGTGTTATCATCGCTTGCAGCGAGCTCGTTAAGATCGGCGAAACACGCCAGGAAGCAAAGGACGAGCTTGTTTACACAGCTGAGGCAGTAGCTATCGGCGGCTATACCTATCGCCCCATCAACTCCGGCACTAAGTGGGAATATATCGTATTCGTAGAGGGCGAAGACAAGATGGCAGACAAGCTGGCATCTATTCTCTCCATTTCTCTTGCAAACATCAAGAACCTCTATGATGAAAAGTACGACCGCAATTCCTTCATCAAGAATATCATCCTTGACAACATTCTCCCCAGCGATATTTACATAAAGAGCAAGGAGCTCCGCTTCAACACAGAGGAAACAAGAGTTGTTTTCCTTATCAAGTTCCTTACAAAAACTGACGTTCTTCCCTATGACGCAGTTCAGAACATCTTCCCCGACAAGACAAAGGACTACGTTATCAGCGTTGGCGAAACTGACGTTGTTCTCGTTAAGGAGCTGAAGGCCGGCACAGACGTTAAGAAGATTGAAAAGCTTGCTAAATCCATCGTTGACACTCTCAACTCCGAGTTCTATGCAAAGACAATGATCGGTATCGGTACTTCCGTTGAAAACATCAAGGACCTCGCTCGCTCCTATAAGGAAGCTCAGGTTGCCCTTGAGGTTGGTAAGGTATTCGACACAGAAAAGAATATCATCTCCTACGAAAACCTCGGCATCGGCAGACTTATCTATCAGCTTCCTACAACACTTTGCGAAATGTTCCTTCAGGAAGTTTTCAAGAACGGCTCTCTCGATAACCTCGACCGCGAAACTCTTCTCACTATCCAGAGCTTCTTTGAAAACAACCTCAACGTTTCCGAAACGTCCAGAAAGCTCTTCGTTCACAGAAATACACTCGTTTACAGACTTGAAAAGATCCGTAAGATCACAGGCCTTGACCTTAGAGAATTCGACCACGCTATCACATTCAAGGTAGCTCTCATGGTTAAGCGCTACCTCTCCACAAAGCCCTCAAAGTTCTGATTTCAGAGCTCATCCCCATAAAAACAGAACAAGGCAAAAAACGAAAGGTTTAGTTTTATGATAGACTTCAAGAACGTAAAAAAACACTATTCAAACGGAACTATCGCTCTTGACGGAGTTGACCTCCATATAGACGATGGCGAGTTTGTCTTCATCGTTGGCCATTCAGGCGCAGGTAAAACCACAATGATGAAGCTTCTCCTCCGTGAAGAGGCTGCGACCTCCGGCACGATTAAGGTCGGAGATTACGAATTGACGGGCATCAAAAACAACCAGATCCCTTTTTACAGACGAAATCTCGGAGTTGTTTTCCAGGATTTCCGCCTCTTTCCCAAGAAAACTGTGTTTGAAAATGTTGCTTTTGCCATGCGTGTTATTGGTTGCTCAAACAAAGTGATAAGACGTCGTGTGCCGTATGTTCTGGGTGTTGTTGGACTTGGACATAAATCCAAGAATTATCCCAATGAATTATCCGGTGGTGAGCAGCAGCGTGTCGCACTTGCAAGAGCTCTTGCAAACAATCCTAAGACTATTATTGCGGATGAGCCTACGGGAAATGTTGATCCGGCTCTTGCGCGTGAGATAATGGAATTACTCATTGAAATCAATAAGATGGGTACAACTGTTATTGTTATTACACATGATAAAAATTTGGTTGATGATTTCAGTAAGCGAGTAATTGCATTGAAAAGCGGACAGATCATCAGCGATACAACGGGCGGTTATAATTATAATGAACACAGGTAGTATAGTATATTTTTTTAAGACGACTGTTAAAAGCATGTATAAAAATGCCTTGATGACGCTTGCATCGATTTTCGTTTTAATTGCGTGTATGCTTATCATTGGCTCTGTATATGTTGCCTCTGTAAATGTTTTGAGCTTTATGGACAAACTTGAAGCACAAAATGAGGTGGATGCTTTTATTGATG
>JAZORY010000021.1:0-17751 GCA_045656825.1 Candidatus Avispirillum sp. | reverse complement strand
GCTTTTTCGCTGAGCTGATTGCTGCGAAGGAGATCAAGAGTTCTTGATGAGATGATTCTCTCACCGCTCTGGGCAACACCGCCTGCCGCCATCATTTCCGTGAACAGCGCCATATCGTCAACTGTTGACGTGATGCCTGCGCCGCCGCTATGATATTTCGTTCCGAAAATAGACCAATTGGACTGAGAGGGCTCACGCTCGATAGTTTCTGTGGCGTCGTTGAAGCAATACATAGTTGCCATTCTCTTTCTGCGCTCGTCGCTCATTCCAAACTCAGTTTCCTTCATTCCAACAGGATCAAGGATAGTCTTTTTAACGTAATCTGCCAGAGGCATATCTGCAACAACCTCAACAAGTGCGCCGAGAACGTCGTGGCAAAGGCTATAATTCCAATGCTCACCGGGGATGAAGCAAAGGGGATCCTTTGCAAGTGCTCGTGCGATCTCTCTTGTGGGGCACTCGGGAGAATATTTCTTGATAGCCTCCTGAAGAGCAGGACGGTTCACGTTATAGTCAAGACCTGCTGTCATTCTGAAAAGATCGCGCACAGTTGCTCTCTTGTCAGCAGGAACAGGAAGAAATTCAAAGGTTCCGTCTTCATTCCAAGCCTTATAGGTTGTGTCAGCCCACTCGGGAAGGTATTTCTCGATCTTATCATCAAGATCAAACTTGCCCTTTTCCCAGAGAGTCATCGCAGCGGTGCATACAACGGGCTTCGTTGCAGAATACATATAGTATATCTCATCGCCGCGCATCTTTGTTTTGCTTTCAATATCGCTATATCCTGAGGAATATCTGAAAACAGGCTTTCTGTCCTTATAAACAACGCAACTGTTTCCGGGAATTCTCCAGCCGGTCAAATGGTCCATAAATTCTGCAAGACTTGTGAAATCCATATCGCACCTCTCCCAAATTATTTAATCAAGAATATAAACTCTTGCGCTTCTGACACCATATCCCCAAAGATACGGGTTGTCCTCATCCATATATATATCAATAAAGTTTCCCTTAATAACTCCGCCCGTGTCTGCTGCAGTTCTGAAGCCTACGTAGCAATATGAATCTGCAACGTATACAGAGGTTCCAAGGGGAATAACTCGGGGGTCTACCGCAATAACCTTTTCAGTTGCGGGAAGTCCGCTTGCGGTTATGCCGCCGCCCGTATAAACCGTTGTTTTACAATCGATATAATATGAATAGCTATACGTTTTTCCGCCGATAGTGATCGTTCCGCCAACGCCTCGGTTCACTATCTGCGAAGTGGGCTGCGTTGTAATGATCTGGCTCTCAAGCACTCGCTCACTTTCAACGCCGTTTACGTACGTTACCTTATATGTTGCCGTGCTGACGCCGTTGGCACCTGCACGAACAAGCTTCGTTTTTCCTCGCGCTATTGTCTGCACGTCTACGTATTTCGTGTCATAAGGAACTGAGGACTGCTCAGTTATAGTTCCGTATGTAATCTTATCAATAGAGATAACCTTATCGGACGTGATCGAATCCGATTCATTTTCTCTGAGAACGTAGTCGCCCTCAATTTTTACGTTCATATCCTCAAGGACCTTGCCTACGGTTGATGCTCCTGTTGAGCAAACCAGCTCCTCGCCCTCAAAAATATCGATAGTTACGTAGTTTCTGCCATCGTGCTTTTTATCATCCGAAGCCTTGCTGCTAAACTCTGCCGCATTGGCTGAAACCTTAACGGGAGCTCCGATATGCGCCTCAGGCACGATTATTCCTTCTTTATCAGCCGTCATAATAAGGGCTGCTGCCGCTCCTGCAACGATAACAACTGCTGCCGCAGCATATCCCAAAGCCTTTTTCCATATGCTCTTCTTAGCCTTGCGACGCTTCCTTACAGGGGTATTTCTCGCAGGAACCGCTTCGCTGCTCTGAGGCTTTGATATGGGAGCTGCAGGCTGAGTTTTAACCTGTGTCTGCACACGCACTGCTGCTGTCTGCATCATCTGAGGATTCTGCATAACGGGAGGATTCTTCGGGGCAGGCTGCGCCGCGGGTGCCTGCTGTGCATTTCTCACCTGAGGCATCTGCTGAGTCTGCTGCATCTGCTGTGCTTTCAAAGGAGCTTTCATCGGCTCTCTCTGGGCAGGCTGCTGTGCATTTTGGGCTGTATTCTTTATTCCGGGCGTTTTACTTTCTGCAATTCTTCTTTCCTGAACTCGGACTGAAGAGGGCTCTTTGTCTTTTATCTGTGCTTCGTTACTCTTTGATAAAAGCTCCGCCATAGCGCCATGCATTACGGTTTTCTTTTTCAAAAAAACTTCACCACCAATAATTGATTTTTCAATATTATGCCAAATTAAAAATACCCATATTCCTTTTAATTATAACACATCTGTTCTATTTTTGCAACAGTTTTATTTTTGAGGCGATTTTTTGCAAGATTGCACCCTTGTTTTTATCAAAAATGAGCATATTTTTGGTAAAAACAAGGACAAAATGCAATTTGTTCATCATTTGTTCATTATTATCTGTTATACTTTACTTAATTATATATTTAATTTAAGGATGGATTGCACATGCCCAAGAACTACTCAGAAATAACTCCTTATATAGAAAACCTTGCTAATATCGGTCTTGACGCAAACGGCATCAAGCCTGAAATGTATACAGAATATAACGTTAAGAGAGGACTTCGCGACCTTCAGGGTAAAGGCGTTCTCACAGGTCTGACAGAGATTTCCGAGGTCAACTCCAGAAGAGTTCATCCCGACGGAACTGAAGAGCTTATCCCCGGAGAGCTTTTCTATCGCGGAATTCAGGTTTCCGATTTTGTTGACGGATTCACGTCCGAGGGCCGCTTCGGCTTTGAGGAATGTGTTTACCTTCTCCTTTTCGGTCATCTGCCCTCTCCCGAGGAAATGGCAAGCTTCAACGAGCTCCTTGGCTCATATCGCTCTCTCCCCCCCAGCTTCGTTCGCGATATGATCCTGAAGGCATCCAGCCCTGATATGATGAACGCTATGGCGCGCTGCGTGCTTGCTCTCTATTCATATGACGACAAGCCCGACGATATTTCTCTTCCCAACGTTCTCCGTCAGTGTCTCCAACTGATCGCAGAGTTCCCCCTTATTGCAGTTTACGGATATCAGTCCTATTCTCACTATCATAAGGGTCAGAGCCTCTTTATCCACACTCCCAAGCCCGAGCTTTCCACAGCGGAGAACATTCTTCATCTTCTCCGTCCCAACAGTGAATATACTGAAACAGAGGCAAAAACCCTCGACCTTGCTCTCATTCTTCACGCTGAGCACGGCGGCGGTAACAACTCCACATTTACAACACACGTTGTAACTTCCTCCGGAACTGACACCTACTCTGCTATTGCGGCATCCCTCGGCTCGCTGAAGGGTCCCCGCCACGGTGGCGCAAACATCAAGGTTGTTCAGATGTTTGACGACCTCCGCGCCAACGTTCCCGATTGGAGCGATGCTTCTCTCCGCGATTATTTCTCCAAGATCCTCAACAAAGAGGCATTTGATAAGTCCGGTCTCGTTTACGGTATGGGCCACGCTATTTATTCCGTTTCCGACCCCAGAGCTGAAATCCTCAAGAAATATGCAAAGAAGCTGTCTATCGAAAAGGGGATGGAGGAGCACTACGACCTCTATAAGCGCAGCGCTAAAATCGCAAGCGAGCTTATCGCCGAAAAGAGAAAGATCTATAAGGGTGTCAGCCCCAACGTTGACTTTTACAGCGGCATGATTTACAGAATGCTTAATCTTCCCGAGGAGCTCTACACTCCCATATTCGCCGTTGCAAGAATCGCAGGCTGGAGCGCTCATCGCCTCGAGGAAATCCAGAATGCAGGAAAGATCATTCGTCCCGCATATATGTGCGTTAAAAACCATCAGGAATACATTCCTATGAATGAGAGATAATAATATGGACTACATTGTTAAAAGAGAATTCCCCAGATGCGAAGTTGACGGACTTTCACTCTCAAGATTTATAATCGGAACAAACTGGCTTGCAGGTTACAGCCACCGCAGTAATGCAGCAGACTGTATGATCAAGGAAACTCACGCCTGCCATCATTCAATGCTTCCTATGCTTGATAAGTTTATGGAAAACGGCATTGACACCATTATGGCACCCTTCGGTCAGCTTCCTGAAATCTGCAAGGCCGTTAAGATCACCGAGGATAAATGGGGACGCGGAATGATCATGGTTGACACACCCGTTGTCAACGTTGACGACACTCCCGAGGCTCGCCGTGAGGCTGAAGCAACTATCAAGGCTTCTGCTGAGCGCGGCTCAAAGATTTGCCTTATTCACCACTATTCCGCAGAGCAGCTTGTTAACAAAAACAAAAGACAGATCACCCGCCTTGATGATTACACAAAGATGATTCGCGACGCAGGAATGATCCCCGGCCTTTCAGCTCATATGCCCGAGCTTGTGCTTTACAGCGACGAAAACGGCTACGACGTTGAAACCTATATCCAGATCTACAACTGCATGGGATTTCTTATGCAGGTTGAAATTGAGGCTGTAAACGCTATAATCAGAAACGCTAAAAAGCCCGTTATGACCATCAAGCCCATGGCGGCAGGCAGAGCAACGCCCTTCGTTGGTCTTAACTTCTCTTTTGCAACTATCCGCGACTGCGATATGGTTACGGTTGGCTGCTTCAACGAAAGAGAGGCTGAGGAGGATATCGAGATCTCCTTTGCAGCTCTTGAGGGCAGAGCCGCTAATCTTACCGGCAGAAACAGCCCAGCAAGAAATCAGGCTGTTCTCAGCGGCAATAAATAAAGGTGCTATTATGATCCTTAATGACAAACAGATAACAGTTTCATATCGCTGTCCACATTGTGGAATGTGGGTTACGGGAATGGTTGGTATGTTTTCCCTCACAGCAGATATGCTCCGCCTCAAATGCCCCTGCGGCGAAAGCGAGGCAACTATGGTATACACGGCAGAGAAGAAGATCCGTATGACCATCCCCTGCTTCCTCTGTCCCCAGCCTCACAATTTCACCGTTTCATCGGGAATGTTCTTTGAGCGCGATCTTTTCGCTCTTCCCTGCGCATATTCAGGAATCGACATATGCTTTATCGGAGCCGAGGACAAGGTCAGCGCAGCAACAAAGGCTTCCGACGAAGAGCTTGTTGAGCTTATGGGAGAAAATGATTACAGCGAATTTTCCCGCGCAAGAGATGCGGCAGACAAGGAATTTCTCTCCGATCCTCAGATTCTTGACATTGTTAATTTCGTTATCCGCGATCTTGATGAATCGGGACAGATCAGCTGCAAATGCGACGAGGACGAGGGATATTACTACGTTGACGTTACAGAAGAAGGTATTCTCGTTAAATGCGAGAATTGCGGAGCAAAGGCTCTTATTCCTGTTACAAGCACTATAACCGCAAATGCATTTCTCAATTGCGATCACCTGGAGCTTAAATAAATCAGCACAATAAGGGCACCGTATTCGCGGTGCCCTTTCGTTTATATTTAAGGCAAATTATTGTTTATCCTACCTTCATATGCAAAAAGACCTCCGATTTCTCGGAGGTCTTTTAATTATACGATCACCAAATTATTCAAGGTCAAGAACCTTAGAATAGAATGTATCAAGCTCGTTGATCATCTTCTTCTGGTTACGTGTGTATGTAGAAGCTGCCATTGTGGGCTTCTTGAACATTGTTTCGATTGTTGTGCTGATGGACTCGATGTTTACAAGGTTCGCAAATTCGTAGTGAACGTTCTTACGAATGATATCGAGCATCTTGTGGTCTCTTTCGTCGCTCATACGCTGACCTGCAAGAACGTCATCGTAGTACTTAGGAAGAACGAGCTCGTGAGACTTAGCTGCCATATACTCAAGGATAACGCCTGTTCTTTCCCAACTACCGATATCTGTTCTTTCTGTGGAAGGAAGAGCAAAGAGAGAAGCAAGGGGATCAAGAGTTGCGTTATAGTTTTCCTGGTTTACGTCGTACTTAGGATAAGGAAGAACGCCGTATTCACTACCGTTATCACCCATCTTACGGAAAGCTTCTTCACTTGTGATGTTTGCAGAGCCGCCGCAGAAGAGAGCGTTATTTGTTGTGAAGAAGGAACGAGCATACTGCCACTGATCGTCGAAGCCGTCAGCAGAGCTGCCGGGTTCGTTCCAGATATCGAAAAAGTCCTTAACGTACTTATCGTTGGAATAAACCTCGTAGATCATATCGATGATGCCGAGAGTCTTTTCGTTGTAGAAGTTGAGGCTGTAAGAGCCGTCATCGTTCTTAACTGTGTAGTATACGCCGCAGTTCTGAAGTGCACCGGAACCGATACCGTTACCATCAAGAAGACCGTAGATATCGTTTCTGGAAATACCTGTCTGACCGTCGATATCAGCAGAAGCGCCCTGAACCATCTTAAGGAACTTATCATATGTCCATGTGCCTTCTTCTACCATCTTATAGGGATCGCCGTACTCAGTTTCAATATTTCTGTCTGTTGCAAGAGTCTTATTATAGAAGAGGAAGCTTGCCCAGTCAATAACGTTCATGGAGATCTCGTTCTGGCTGAGGTAAAGTCTGTCGTCTATTGTAAGGTCTTCAACTGTGGAGGGGCTCCAGTATTCCTGAGTGAAGTCAGCGTCTGTAAGGTTGTTGAAATCACCGAGGAAGTTTTCTGTGATACAAGCACCAAGCTTATAACCCCAGCCGTAAACTACGTCAAAGCTGAAATCACCGGCCATGATATACTGCTGAAGGATCTGAGCGGGATCACCGTCGGAAACTTCCTTCTTAGTGATATCAACGTTGTACTTTAATTCAACAGCCTGGTTTCTTGCGAATACAGCATCTCCAACCTTGTTACCTGTCAACGCTTCGTCGATGAAAGCGCCGCCGTAGTAGTCCTTAGTTGTATCGCTGTGCTTGATTACGAGGAATGTGAACTCATTACCTTCATAGTCTGCGCTCTTGAAGTTTCCAACGTCTTCTGAGCTGCCGCCCTGGCTGCCCTGAGGACGTGTTTCTTCACCATCGCCGCTCTGGTTACAGGAAGCAAGGATGCCGAGACACATGATCGCTGCAAGAACTACTGCAAGAATTCTTTTGAAATTCATTGTGTTTTTCTCCTTTTTTTATTTTTTTGTTTTTTGCTATATACTGCTGATCGCGAGTATTCCCCGCTCTCAGTATATACGGAATTAAATGATAATTACTTAACGATAACCACGTTAAGTCCGAGAAGCTTACCGAAGAATTCCAGCTCCTCAAGGGTTGCATTATAAACGAGAGAGGAATGGTGAGTTACGCCTGCGCGGCTGATCTTCTCAAGGAAATCGCCGAGAGGCATACGAGGTTTCATCCAGCCACGAACTGTTCCCTGGAACTTATCTCCCTCATTATCAAGCATATCAACGGGAGAAATAAGCATATTATACTTTTCCTCGTCGCGATATACGTTTACGAACACAGCCTCGCCACTCTTGTAGCAGCCGTAGCAAACAACGGGGTCGTCAGCCTCACCGAACACGAAGGGAATCTCCTTGATCTCAGGCTTCTGAGCTGTGAGCGCAAGATTGATCTCACCCATATGAGAAAGGCATACAGAGCCGTTATTCCAATCGGGACAGAAGATTTCAACAAATGCTGCCTCAGGGAAGCCTCTCATAAGAGCGCCTGTGATGGAAGCTGTGAGAACGTCGCCCTCGCCTGCGTATCCAACGCCTCTTGCCATAGCCTTGGAGGCTTCAACGAAGGGCATTACTACAAGGCCGTTTTCAGGACGGATCTCGCGGAAGTTTACTGTGAAAGCGGAAAGGCCTTCTTTTTCGATCCACTTTCTTACTGCAAGGCAGTTGCGCTCTGTTTTCTCGTGAGTTTCAGCGGAGATTGCGGAAATAGGATTGAAATGGGCATTATCATACTCGATTTCAGCCTTGATCTCCTCATCTGTAACGCTTTCTCTGAGAGCTGTGAGCTCATCGCCCTTAGCATAAACAGCTGTTACGCCGAATGTTTCAAGAAGCTCCTCGTCGGAAATGAGGAAGTCGCCCATTCCGTCGAAGCTGCCGCCGATAGTTCCAACCTTTGTGCCCTTAAGGCTTGCAGCACCTGCTGCAGCGCGAACAAGGCCTGCTGTCTTTTTAATAACGTCGGAATTAGGATAATGACCTGCTGCAATCGCATATGCCTTTCCGCGACGGAGAAGCATATTTGTCATATCCATAACGCCGTGGATACCATGGTTCATATTAATCTCGGCAGGATCGGATGCGGGGCCGAAATCAAAGGTTTCGGTTGTGTCAAGCACAACGATGGGCAGCTTTGTTGCCGCAAGAACGTCAATAGATTCAAGGGAGGGAGAATAAGCTGCATGCCAAGTTACCATACACTGAACGCCTTCAGCCTCAAACTTGTCTACGCAAGCCTGGAACTCGTCCTTTACGCAGCAAATGGGATTGCGAACAACCTCGAAACCTTCGCCTTCAAGCGCAACTGCAAGCTTTTCATAGAAAGCCTCGGAGCGATCTCTGATCTCCTGAAGCTTGCAATCGTCATAAAGCTTGATATAAAGGCACATCAAACCAACTTTGATCTTATTCATTGGACATCACCTCAAAATTTAATATTGAATAATTTTGCAGCATTGCCGCACATTATATCATAAACGTCATCTTTGGAAAGACCCAGCTCCATAGCACTTCTCTTGAATGCGCGAAGCTCCTCATACATAAAGGTGGTCATTTCGCTGAAGTCGTCGGTTTCGCGCATATTGGGATCGCCTGAAACGTCGCCGTATGCTCCTCTGGGAACAACGTTTACGTATTTATCAGGCTCGCACACGCGATACATTCGCATTTTTGTTATAGGCATATCGGAGCCGAACATAATGCGCTTGGGACCAACGGTTTCAATGCACTTTGTCATAGCAAGTGTCAGTGTGTTTGCCGTGAAATCAAAGAGCATATTTTTTGTGTTTTTAAGAACCTCAAAAGCATCGCCTATATCAGAGGGCACGTATGCGCGGCCGATATGAGCAATAATAACCTTTGCATTGGGATATTTTTCTTCGATCTCCATCATCTGCGCAAGATTCACGGGGTCGCGCAGGCGAAGTGAGCGAGGGATATGCAGCATAACGATGCCGCCCAGCTCGTCCATAACCTCCATATGCTCGTGAGGAAGCATATCAAAAATGCGAACCTCCTTTGCAGGAAGCCAGGGAGCAACGTTGTTCTGATAGGGCTTGATACCAACGAAGCCCATCTTCATAGCAGCTCTGATCTCGTCCTTTGTGTTATCCCAGTTCGTGCAGAAAAGAGCAGGAAGATTTTCCTTCTTTGCCTCAGAAAGAACAAAGTCGTTAACCTCGCCAAGACGGCAGGTGGGCATACCCATAATGACCTGCTTAACGTTTTTGCCGGGGAACATCTGAGCAAAGGACTCCTTCATATCCTCAATCGTAAGATCGGGGGCAACCATATGAGGCCAGTTTACACAGCCCTTTCTTTCGTCGGGGTTTTCCTTCTGCATTTCAACCTTATAGATATGTACGTGTGCATCGACAATATTGTCGGGGAGAAAATCGCAAAGCTCCTCTTCCCAGACCTTTCTGTCGTAGTCAGTTACGTTAACGCCAAACATATTACAATTCCTTTCTTATGGGGAACAAATTTGGCTCTGCCTATGCCGTTTTTCTAAAAAAAGGTACAATTCGGCCATAAGCGCAAGTCTACATCTATTTTATAGCACATTATGGCTGAAAAGTCAATAAATTTTATAGTCTATTCATAAATTTACCAACTGTTCAAAGATGTCTGCACAAAAAGGTTGGAGATTGCAAATTATCGTTTAGCGGTATAATAAGCCTTCTCCAGTGGGAGAAGGTGGCTGAGCGCAAGCGAAGTCGGATGAGGTGTATTAAGCCTTCTCCTCGAGGAGTAGGTGGCTCCGTAGGAGACAGATGAGGTGTGGAAAAGTGTTAAGTTAAGCTTCTCCTCACCCACCATTTTGCAAAGCAAAATGGTCCCCCCTCCCCGCTGGGGAGTGTTTGGGGTAACGTAAATTATCGTTTAGCTAACTGTGCCTCCCCTTGATTCCCAGTCCCCAGGAATCTACGATTCCACGGGGCCCCTTGGGGCGTGGAGGTGGATTGCCGAAGGCAAGACGGAAGGGTAGAAAATAGATTGATTATGTTAAAATCTACCCCTCAGTCAGCTTCGCTGACATCTCCCCTAAGCAAGGGGAGCCTTTAGCCTTCTCCCGCAGGAGAAGGCTAGGAGTATAAATTATCATTTAGCAATAATTCCTAATTCTTCATTCTGCACTCTGCATTAAAGAAAGCCACCCTTTCGGGTGGCTTTCTTTATTCTTCTACTATAACCTCTTCGCCGTTGGTTCTTACGTGCTCACAAATATCTTTCAAGTCAGCTGATATTTTGCAGGAATAATACTGTCTGTCAGACTGGAAAACTCCCGCATAGCCGCAATAGATTATTGCAGATTCTCCTTCGAAAATGCATATCTCATACTGTGTGCCTATGGTGAAGGAAATGATCTTTTCCATATCCTTCGAGCGAGATGACTTTGTCCATTCCCCGCTTATCATTTCTGCGATATCCGCGCCGTCAATGGTATATCCCTTTCCGTCGGCATAAACGTAAGTATACATATCCTCCGCCGCCTTAAGCTCGGAAAGCGCCGCATCATATTCGCATTTAGGGTTTGCCGCGCAAGCGCAAAGGAGCACGCTCATAACAAGCCCCATCAAAACACAAGCTATTCTCTTCATTTTCCACCTGCCAATTTCTGCCTTCTGACATCTGTACCGCTGAAAAGAATCGGGCGGTATATACCAAACAGTCGGCTTGTTATTCTGTCAGCATATCTGTCGCGAAGCTCCTTCTGCGAAAGATTCGTGCTGATAATAGTTGACTTGCCTTTATTTATTCTCTGATTTATGAGATTATAGAGCACTGACACCGTGAACTGATTTGTTAATTCACTGCCCATATCGTCTATTATAAGCAGATCGGCGTCGTAATACTTCTCAACGCTTTCAATGGACGCGCCTCTGAACTGATTTTCAGCGAAATCATCCATAAGCGTCTGCATGGTTTCATAAGTTACGTCGTAGCCCTTTTCTATCACCTTTACTGCAACCGCCGTTGAAAGATGAGTTTTGCCAAGTCCCGTTGCGCCGACAAGCAACCATGAAGCTTCGTCGCTTCCGTCAAAGCCCTCCGCAAATTCCTTGAGGGATTTTGCGGTTCTTTCCATGTTGACGCGATCGTTTCCCTCATAATAATCAAGGTTGAAATTATCAAAGCTCTGCTGCTTTGCAAGGCTTCCTATTCCAGATACATCAAGCATCGCTTCGGCAAGCTCCTTTTTCATACAGCTGCACATATTGATACCAACGTAGCCTGAATCATAGCATTTATCACAGCTATGCTTAATATCCGTATAATCCGCAGGATATCCATGGGAAAGAAGCAGCTCGCCTCTCTTTTTTCGAATCTCAAAATTTTCGCGGCGCAGCTCCTCAATGGATGCCGTAACGTCGCCTCCGGCGGTTGATGCCGCCATAACCTTAGTTGCGGTTTTTGCAAGCTCAATATCAAGCTCTCTCAGCTCAGGTATCTCACCGTAAAGCGCAAGCTTTTTTCGCTCACATTCATCATATATCATACCACGTCTATTTATAAAGTCCTCTTTAACGCGTCTGAGAACCTCTCTAGATGAAACTGACATCGTTTTTCTCCCTAATTATAACTAATCTTCGCTTCCATAGGAGCGTCTGAGCGCAGCCTCAAAGAAATCATCCGTTTCAAAGCTGCCCTTATTTTCTGCTACGACCGCCTTATCCTGCGCATACTGCTGGTTTGCCGCCTCAACAGCCTCCAAAGTTTTATATCCAGCATCAAACCAACGACAAAGAATTGCATTACAATAATCAATTGATGCCTTGCCTATCTGGTCAACCGTTTTTTCATAAGCCTTTTCTATGACCTCAAAGGGCATCTCCATTTTTCCGCACCAATTATCAAAGGTATCCTGCTCTTTTTTCGTCAGCGAACGATTGCCGATTCCGAAAAGCTTACGAAGAGGCTTATCGTATTCCTGAGCAGCCTCTACCATACAAAGATGCGCATCAAGATCCTCATAGCTCATAATTCCGCGATCAAAAAGACCGATTGCCATTTTTTCAATATATCGGAGCGATCTTTTGCCGTTACGCGCACAATGAGCAAACAAAAGAGATATGTATGCCTCGTCAAGCTTGAGATAATCAAGCAGACCTATAACGATCTCCGTTTCCGCAAGGTTGAACATCTTGCCTATAAGCCTCTGGCAGTCCAGCAGCAGCTGTCTCGCGCCTGAATGGCTCTCGATATACGCTGTTATATCGTCGCTCGTATATTTAGGAAGCTCCACAGCTCTCTCAACAGCCTTTGCTGCCTCAAGACTTGAAGCCTTGGACTTACCCTTCTTTGTGCCGTCCTTTACCAGCGCCCCCGCCTTTTCCCAAAATGAAAGGGCCATTGTAAGTCTTCTCTTAGTTATGTCAAGCTTTTCGCAAAGCTCTTCTTCAGTTATATCAGGCTTGTCCATTATGCAGATAAGCACCTTCATTTGCACTGCATCGGCCTCAAGCAGATTATTCATAATGGGCTCTCGCGGAATACCGACAATATTCTCACTTTGCACCGCTTTATATTTCACAACGTCCTCCGTTTTCGATCACTAGACAACCGCCTAGCGCCAAAATGTTTTATTCTTTCGCCAAAATCTACGTTTTTCAAATGCAAAAAACCTGAAATGCCTGTGATTAAAGAGTTTTCCACAGTATGTTGAAAACCCTGTTGAAAACTTATTAGACATTCGTTTTATATCAACCACTGATATTCAGCTGCATATTAAGCAAACGACTAATCTTTATTTTGCAAATTTCATCAGCTCAGCTGCAGCTTCTGCTGCCTCACCGGAAGCATATGCATTAAGTCTTTCGTCTGCTCTGATGCCGTTTTTATACTCAAAATAAGCCTGCGCACCAACCATTGCGCCATTATCTCCGCAAAGAGAAAGAGGGGGGACGCAAAGCTTAACGCCCATCTCCTCGCAAACCACAGCCACAGCTCGACGAAGATGAGAATTTGCCGCAACGCCGCCTGCCACAACGAGAGTTTTTGCTCCAGTCTGCAAAAGCGCTGCCTTAAGCTTTGTGCATATTCCGCCAACGACCGTTTCTGTAAAGGAAGCCGCAACTAAGCACTTCTCGCTATGTGGAAGCTCGCCCTTATCTCCAAGCTCATTTTTCTGTCTGTAATTATGAAGATAATTTATGCAAGCAGTTTTAAGACCTGAGAAGGAATAATCAAGTGTTTCATCAGGGATAGCCGGTGAAGGAAATTTGATCTTCTCTGCCCCGTTTTTAATCATTTCAAAGCCTTCTGTGGCAAGACGGTCCATAGCAGCACCACCTGGATAGGTGAGCCCCATAACTCGTCCAACCTTGTCAAAGGCCTCGCCCGCCGCATCATCTCTGGTTGAGCCGATCTCCTCAAAGCTTCCGGCCTCTTTTACGTCGTAAATAGACGTGTGTCCGCCTGAAACAACAAGAGAAAGAAAAGGCGCCTCAAGCTCGCTGTCAACAAAATATGCCGCCGCCGTATGCGCTTTGATATGGTCAACGGGAATAAGGGGCAAGCCAAGATCGTATGCAAGGCTTTTGGCAAAGCTGACGCCGACAAGAAGACTGCCGATAAGACCGGGAGAATAGGTTACCGCAACAGCATCAAGCTCTGAAAGCTCAAGCCCTGAAGCTTCAATTGCCTCTCGTACAACGGGAGTTATAGCCTCGCTGTGAGCTCGGCTTGCTATTTCAGGAACAACGCCGCCGTAAAGCGCATGAGTTGCAATCTGAGTTGCAACAACGTTAGATAATATTCTGCGAGAGCCCTCTGCCATCTCAACAACGGCACAAGCGGTTTCATCGCAGGATGATTCTATTGCAAGTATATACATAAAGCTGAAAAACTCCCCTCTTATAGCTTTCGGACCATAATTATGGCATCCTCGCGCGGATTTTTGTAGTATTTTTTACGTCTGCCTATTTCTGTGAAGTCTGAACTCAGGTAAAGCCCCCTCGCCGCAGAATTGGATTCTCTGACCTCGAGAAAAACGTCGGAAACCCCTTTGCTGTGGGCAAATTCCATGGTTTTCTCAAGAAGAGCCTTTCCTATTTTCAAACCTCGACATTCAGGTAAAACCGCGATATTTGCAAGATCCGCCTGATCCGCCGCATAATATATGATAGAATATGCGGCTATTTTTGACATTTGCATATCTTTAACTAAAAATATGCGAAAACCCTCCCCTTCAGCCGCATCAATAAAAGATTCTCGGCTCCAAGGGTCATTTTCAAAACAGATTTTCTCCGCCTCCACAATCTCGTCCAGATATTGAGGCTCAAAATCTATAAATTCAAATCTTTCTCTGTCCATCACAGCGCTCCGCTATGAAAAATCAATAGCCGAACTTTCCGGAAAGGCTGTCATCGTTTTCAACCCAATCCTCAACGTCATAAACCGTGTAGTTCTCCTTGTCCTCACGAACAATAACGCGAGCAATACCCGCATTGATAACCTGACGCTTGCACATCATGCAAGAGCAGGTATTGGGAACGATGCTTCCATCAGCAGGGTCTGTGCAAGCCATATAAAGATCAGCACCGATCATCTGCTCTCTAGCCGCCGCAATAATAGCATTTGCCTCTGCGTGAATACTACGGCAAAGCTCATAGCGCTCACCGCGAGGAATGTTGAGCGTGTCTCTCATACAGCTGCCGATGTCGCTGCAGTTTTTGCGGCCACGGGGCGCACCGTTGTATCCTGTTGAAACAATAACGTCGTTTTTAACAATAATCGCACCGTAACGCTTTCTGAGACAAGTGCTTCTCTCAGAAACTGTTTCAGCGATGTCAAGATAATAGTTGATCTTAGAAACTCTTTCCATATATAAACTCCATTCCGCCAAAGGCAGTAAAATCTAAAAAATAATAGTGTTCAGTGCAAAAACTTAAAATTCACCCACTATATCATCTTATTATACAATAAAGTGCAGATTAAATCAATAGCTGACAATGCCCCTATGGATTTTTTTTAGCGGAGAGATTGACAAACCTGCACTAATCTGCTAAAATAACGAGGTGCACTGAAAAACAGTTATAATTAAACAGCTGAGATGATAATAATAACGAGGTGTGGCGCAATTGGGGACGTTTCCGAGCGCTCGCTGAGCGAGATGAAGCGAGGAATAAGGAGCGGCAGCAACTTGGTGATTGGCAAGTTGAGCCCCCGCGAACGCAGACAGAGCCTTAGTTGCAACGGGAAGCGCAGCGCGAATTTAATAATATCGAGGTGTGGCGCAATTGGTAGCGCGCCTGGTTTGGGAGCGTGCCCAGCAGTTATAATCGCAAAAATGAGAAAGTCCCGAAAAGCCTTTAACGGTGCGGATTTTCGGGGCTTTATAAAAGCTCAAAAATGCGTGGATTTTGAGTTTGACCACAGTTTGTCCCACTTCCACGCAAAAACCGAAAAAATCGAATAATATCCGGGTGTGGCGCAGCTGGGAGCGCGGGTGGTTTGGGACCATCAGGCCGCAGGTTCGATCCCTGTCACTCGGACCAAAAGGATCAAGTCATATGGCTTGATCCTTTTTTAAGTTAAAAAGGTCGCAAAACCGACACTAAAATAATTGAATTTTCGACTAAAATATGGTAAAATCAATTAACACCATGTTTTTAGGAGGAATTATGAAAGTCTTATCATTCATAATCACACTCATTATTTGCGCTTCGTTATTATCGATATGTGTATTTGCGCAAGAACAAACAACTCCTATTGAGGAAATTGAAAATATCACTCAGGCAAGTGATTCTGCACAAACTTTTGTTTCGTTATGTTGGGATGTCTTAAAATCAACTCAAACCATTGTGACCATAGTAGGCGTTTTGCTTTTAGGTCTTTATGCATTGATTTTTGAAAAAGAACTTCCCAAAAGATGGAGCTTAATAATTCCAGCATGTTTTTTGGTTGTATTGTTTTTAGTAAGACTGTTTTTAAGAACTGAATTTGCTGACGTTTCTATCACCATAACAACCATTTTGATTTTGGGTGCGTCTTTTATCGTTAATATTAGATTGAGAGACAGGCAGAGAATAGCCGTCCTTGACATAGCTGCACCTAAAAGCGGTGCTGAGAAACGAACACTAAAGGTAATTCAAAGATTATTAAGCAAAAGCCATCGTTCTATCGAATGCATTCAGTTGTATTCGTTTAAAACGAATTTGAGTGAAGAAAATTACAATTACGAAATATGCTTTTTGGGAGGATACTCTAAGCAAGGGGTAAATATAAATGCTCTCTTTTCATCAACCATAAAAATCCCTAAAGAATATGTTGAATCTCTATCTACTATTATGGAAACATATTCAAAATTGGAAAATGATGTCGACGGCTTAAATGACGCAGAACAGAATGCACTTGCTTTATTAATATCCAATCAAATCAACAAACTAAAAGATCAACTGAATGAAATTAAATCTGCCAAAGATGTGACAGCTACAGATTGTTATATCGCAAGAATTCTGTTGCTATATATTTCAATTTATGCGACACTTCAAGACCATGATACATATATTGGTCTTGGAAGGGATTCTCTCGAGCTAAAAAATTCAGAAGTAGAAACGGCATTATTCACTTTCGAAAGAACTGGTATTTTAGGCTCGCTACTATTTAAACAGATCCCCTATGTTTTTTCATACAAACGTGGCGGTAATAAAGTTGGTCGCTTTTACTACACATTTTCAGGCGGTAATAAGAAACAATATATAGTAATGGTTTCTATGAAAAACCCCAATAACGAAAACTATATCGACTACAATATGTCTAGAAATATTACATCCATACAAAATCAGCTACTCGAAGAACTTAATGTAGATGCAAGTGAACTTGAAAAGGAGGATAGCTGAATGAGAGACAATAATGCCGTTGTAAACAAGCGCATAGTATTAAAAACCGAAAATCAAGAGTTTAGCAATCAACTAAAAACAATAATAAAAAACTCTCCACACATTGAAATTGTTTCAGAAACCGCGGAGCAAATAATTGTAATTACCACTCAAGTAGCTAAGCCTTTCCAAGAATTGTTTCCTGAAATAAAGTCCATAAAGTCTCATCAGAACCGTTTTCAAACATGGAAACGACTAATAAAACGAAACAAAACACCGAAAGACTCAGAAATCGTCAATCTAAGCGGCGTACTAATAAAAAGAAAAAAATAAACAACTTTTCGTACCCCGCATATTAAACAAAACAAGCAAATAAAAACGACACGAAATTAGTTGTTTTTATTTGCTTGTTTTTATATCATTCTATTTGTCTTTTATTTCTGCTTTTACTCTTTCGATCATCTCGGCGAGTTTGATTTCGCATAGCTCTTTTGTTTCGGCGTAGACGTTGAATTTCTTTCGCTTGCCATTTGGCAGGCGTGGGAAGAAACTGCCTTCCCAGAGGTTGTCGTTTATCTGATACAGGCATCCGGTGCCGCTCTTGCGTATCTTTCTCGGGACGGGCTCAGGATGGGGCTCTGTGGGCGTACACGGGGCGTTTACGGGCGTGTTCGGGGCTCCTGTGGGTGTTTGCTCGACTACGGGCATCTGCGCGTCTGTGCGCCCGATCTTGCGGTCAATGCTCACCGCCGCCTGCATCTGCAT
>JAZORY010000020.1:0-26337 GCA_045656825.1 Candidatus Avispirillum sp. | reverse complement strand
GGAAGATCCTCAAACTTTGTTCCGGGAGCAATTCCGGCTTCCTCGTATCCAAGCTCTTCATCATATTCCCATCCGCAAATATCACATACGTACTTCATTTTTAAGTACCTCCTTATTGTTTTTTTATTATGGTTATATTATATGCATTTTTTTCGCATTTTACTGTAACTAAATCACAAAACAACAAAGGATCTATTAACAAAAAATTGAAAAGGCACTCCGCAGAGTGCCTTTAATATTCGATTACAAGCCTTTTACTGCCGCAATTACGTCGTAATGGAATCTGTCATCACCGAGAGTTTCATAGAGACCTGAACGGGTGAACATCTTCATTACGTTGGGCATAATTCCGCAGAAGTGGATATTGATGCCTGCGCGATGGAGGTTTCCAAAGAATGTTGCAAACTCTTCAATTACGGATTCATCAATTGAAGGAACACCTCTCATTGATATAACAACTGTGTTAACCTCGGGCTCAAAGTTATAAAGCTCATTGAAAAGCTTTTCCTGTGTGCCGAAGAACAGAGGACCTTCAATATAAACGATCTTAGCATGGTCGAGAGCCTTGCCCTCGTCGTCCTTTACGTCGCTTACGTCAACTGTGAGTCCGCTCTTTACAACGAACATAATCATTGAAATTACGATACCTACGACGATTGCAACCGTGAGGTCGAAGAAGAGCGTTACCAGCATTGTTACAAGATACTGGATGATAGCAAGCACGAACTTACGCTTGAAGAAATATTTAATAAGCTTCCACTCGTTCATTCTCCATGCTGTTATCATAAGAACTCCTGCAAGAGCTGCAAGAGGAATCTTGGGCATAACGGAGCCGAGAACGAACATTGCAACAAGAAGAACAAGAGAATGGATAACGCACGTAAGACGGGTTCTCTGTCCGCTCTTGATGGCAACACTTGTTCTTGCAAGAGCCGCTGTTGCAGGAACGCCGCCGAAGAAAGGAATGATAAGGTTGCTAAAGCCCTGAGCAACAAGCTCTCTATCGGCATTAAGCTTTTCATCCTTCATTTTACCTGCAGATGCACCGCAAAGAAGGCTTTCGATCATACTGAGAGCCGCGATGCTGCACGCTGTGGGAATCAGCGCCTTTATGAGGCTGAAATCCGTATCAAAGAGATAAGAAAAAGTGAGTCGATCCTCAAGGAAAATCGTTTTGGGAATTGCTCCAACAACTGCAACTCCATCAACCTCGAAAATCAAATTAACTATGAGAGAAATGATGATTGCGAGAAGGGATCCGGGAACCTTTGCGTTAAGCTTTTTAGGCCAGAGGATCATAATGAGCATTGCCCCAATGCCAAACAGCATTGTGGGAACGTGCACGTGGAAGCCGTTTTCAAAATAGCTTGAGAACTGCTCTATAACGCCAGTGCCCTGACTTGTTGTTCCAAACAGGTTATCGATCTGTCCAACCGCAATAACCAACGCTATACCTGACGGAAAGCCTGTTATAACAGGAGCAGGAATATATGAAACAAGACGTCCGATCTTAAGAACCGCACTGAGAAGAAGCACTATACCTGACAAAAAGCCTACAAGCATAACGCCCTTTATTCCGTAAGAGGCGGAAACAGCCACAAGAATAGCAGCCATTGAGCCTGTGGGTCCTGATATCTGATAGGATGCGCCTGAAAGAATACCGCCGATGATACCTGCAAGAACAGATGTTATCAAACCGGCTGCAGCAGAAGCGCCTGAGGAAACAGCAAAGGCAAGTGCCAGAGGAAGAGCAACGGCAGCAACTGTTATACCTGCCATTAAATCGCCCATAAACTTAGAGGCATTATATCCCTTGAATTCTCTTTTTATATCGCTGAAATAGGTGAATTTCAAATTGATCACACAGCTTTCATTATTAATTTCCAACCGATTTTAACAAATCTGACAAGGTTTTACAAGGGAGATTTTTAATTTTCTCCCCATTGCACTATCCTTTTTTCTTTAAGAAGATTTTATTGTGCAACTTTTTCAACGTATTTGAAATAACAGCTATCGTCTGCTCTTTTTATTATAAGTGCAAAGTATTCATCGCTTATTTCTTCTCCAAGGGAGCACGTGAACCTGAAGCGAAAGGTGTTTTCCGTTTCTATAAGTGAAATACAATTAATATCGATCTTACTTTCAACCGGTGTTGCAGCAGTCGTATATGCATTTACCTTATCAAGATATATAAACAAATTGCCGCTTTCATTCTGCACCTTTTGTTTGCCGCCGAAGTATCTATACGCCTCATCCTCAAAGTCTTCCGCAGGAATGATCGTTGCAACCTTTAAGTATGGATATTCAACCGACGCTTCGTCAAGAAGCTCAAGATTGCCCGTATACTTGGTATACTGGCTGTTAAGCATATAATTAAGCAGAGAGTCTCTGCATTTAGATGCGGCGTCCTTTGAACCGTCAAAGGTGGGAATCTGAGGAGAATTGATTGACAAGGTTCGCACCATATCCCTCATTTCGTCAGCCTTTTCGCTCGTGCCTTCATAGGTTTCAATAATTGCCTCGCCTTCGTAATCGTGAGTGTCAAACCCGAGAGTTGCAAGAAACTCGTTTGTCATAGCACAGGACGAAAGAAAAAGCATTGCCGCCATCAACACTACCAATAATATTTTTTTCATAATTTTCTATCAAAATTGCCGCGGCGCTCAGTTGAAACACGCATCATACGACGCATCTCTTCTCTATCGCCATTTTTAACGGCATCATACATTTTATCAAAGGACATTTTGAAGCGATCCATTTCAAGAAGGAGTGCTTCCTTATTTTCAAGAAACAATTCACTCCACATAGCATCATTGATCCTTGCAATTCGCGTAAGGTCTCTGAATGAGTCTCCCGTATAGCGCACAAGATCAGGATTATCGCTTGCGCACATAAGAGAAACAGCAATACAGTGAGTAAGCTGAGAAAGAAATGCTATCATTTCGTCGTGCTTCTCGGGCGAGAGAACGGAAACGTCATAAAATCCCATAACCTCTCCAAGCTCGCGACAAAGCTCAATTGCTTCCTCAGTATTCTTCTCTGTCGGCACAACTATATAGTTAGAACCCCAGAAAATTCTGTCGTCGCTGTTTTCAACGCCGTAAACCTCTCTACCTGCCATAGGGTGAGCCGCAATAAATTCAACGTCGTCGCGAAGTATTTCCTGCGCACGATATACAACGCTGCACTTTACGCCAGTTACGTCAGTCAAAATCGCTCCGCTCTTAAAAAGGTGCTGATTTTGCTCCAGCCACTCGATAAACACGTGAGGATAAAGCGCGAAAATAATAATATCTGCTTCGCCTATAAGCTCCGCATCAATTTCCGTGGTTCCGCGATCGATCACTCCGTGAGAAAGTCCGTATTCAACAGACGATTGATCCTTTGTTATTGCACTGACCGTATATCCTCTGCGGCGAAGCGCTCTTGCATAGCTGCCTCCCATAAGTCCAAGACCAACGATCAGGATCTTCATATTTTTATTCAGTTTCATTACAACTAACCTCTATTCCAAGTGATGCAATGCGAGAAAAGAAATCGGGGAAGCTTTTTGAAACAGCCTCTGCTCCGTCTATTACGATGCCTGTCAACGTACCGAGAATTGCCATTGACATAACTATTCTATGATCGTTATGTCCACACACGATCTCCTTCGGAGCAACAAGCTCTCCGCAAGTTATTCTAACGTCATTCTCACCGACTATAACGTTCGCTCCCATTTTTGAAAGCTCTGCCCTCATAGCTTCTGCTCGATCACTTTCCTTTATCTTCAATCTTCTTGTTCCGACAAATTCTCCCTCTCCGCAATAAGCACTATATGCAAACAATATAGGCGCCAGATCGGGACAATCGGAAATATCAATGGGAAACTCCTTATTTTTTATTCTCGGGAACAGATCATTATAAACTCTGTCTCCCTGCATACTGTCAGATTTGAGACCTTCTATGCTTACGCTGCCGCCGATATGATTTAATGCTTCAAAAAAAGCAGCGTTTGAATAATCTCCCTCAACCGTAGCTTCAACAGATTCAAAGCTCTGCTTTCCGCGTATAAAAAAGGTTTTGTTATCAGGGCGCTCTATATGTACGCCGAAATCTCTCATAGCACCGACTGTAAGATCAATATAAGAAGCGCTTTCAAGCTGTCCCTTTATTTTTATAGTGCTGTTCCCCTCACAGTGAGGAAGCGCAAACAGAAGACCGCTGATAAACTGGCTTGAAACGTCTCCTCTGACCTCATACTCACCGCTTTTAAGAGGTCCCTTAAGAGTAACTCCGTCCTCAAACACGTTAAATCCAAGACCATTATCCGCACAAAGATTTTCATAAACGTCAAGGCTTCGTTCAAAAAGGCGCTTCGTTCCCTTAATTGTTATCTCCTCCGAAAAAAGAAGACATATGGGAATGAGAAAACGCAGCGTGCTTCCGCTTTCATTGGCAAATATACTTTTTTCGCAAGGAGAGCGTGAAAAATCAAGACCTCCTATGCTGACTACGTCTCCGCTACATTCAACGTGCGCTCCGAGGCCTTTAAGGCAGGAAATTGTTGCTCCCACGTCCTTCGACATATGAACGCCGCTTATTCTGCTTCCCGCGGAAAAAGCGCCGCAAATCAGGCTTCTGTGCGCCATACTCTTTGATGGCGGCGCGACGATTTTCCCTTCGGCAATACCTTTATTTATTACAGCTCTCATTTCTCTCTCCGTAATTCTCTGCGAGAAAATCAATAGCTTCAATATATCCCTTAACGCCACGTCCGGAAATAGTTTTCTTTGCAGCAAGACGGATATAGCTTATCTGCCTGAAATCCTCTCTTTTATCAACCTCTGAAATATGCACCTCGACCGTGGGAATACCAACTGCCTTAACTGCATCAAGTATTGCAACGCTGGTGTGAGTATAGGCGCCGGGGTTGATAACTATTCCGTCCACATTTCCGTAGCATCTCTGTATCTCGTCAACAAGGTCGCCCTCGTGGTTGGACTGATAAAGTGAAACCTCAATGCCTTTTTCTGCACAGTGAGACTTAATCATTTCACAGAGAGCTTCATAATTAGTGCTTCCGTATATACCGGGCTCTCTTATGCCAAGCATATTGAGATTGGGACCGTTTATCACTGAAATTTTCATATTAACTCCGCCTTCGCCTGATTTTATGCAAGCCAATCTGAACCGAATTTTGCAGCCAGCATATCACAAACAGCAATTGCTGCAACGCTGTCCACAACAACTCTTGCACGATGAACAATACAGGGATCGTGTCTGCCCTTAGGAGCGATAACGGCATTTGCCTTTTTTGCAAAATCAACAGTTTCCTGCTCCTTGAAAATGGTGGGTGTTGGTTTTACAACGCATCTGAACACCACAGGCATTCCGTTTGTGATACCACCGTTTATTCCTGCATTATTATTAGTTTTGGTTTTTACGATATCTCCATCGTAGTAAAAGCTATCGTTTGCTTCACTACCATACATTTCGGCAAAGCCAAAGCCTGCGCCGAACTCCACTCCCTTGATTGCAGGAATCGAAAAGAGCGCATGGGAAAGGCATCCCTCAAGCGTGTCAAACCAAGGCTCACCAACACCTGCAGGAAGACCGCAAACTGCCGTTTCAAGAATACCGCCTACGCTGTCTCCTTTTTCGGCAGCTGCCAATATTTCGTTTTTCATCTTATTTTCAACCGAAGCATCAAGCACGGCAAATTCCTTTGCAGAAAGATCAAGGATATCCTCTTCAATATTTTCAAAGGCTCTGTCGAAAACACCATGTACAGACTTTATATGAGAGCCAACGGTTATGCCCTTATCTTTGAGAGCGCTGATAATTATAGCGCCTGCCGCAACAAGAGCTGCAGTTATTCTGCCGCTGAAATGTCCGCCGCCGCGATAGTCCTCATAGCCCTTATACTTACAATGCGCAGTATAATCAGCATGTCCGGGACGGGCAAGGCTTCTTGTTTCGCTGTAATCAGTTGAATGTGTGTTTGAGTTTTCTATAATAACAGCAATAGCTGTGCCCGTTGTGTATCCGTTGTAAACGCCGCTTATAATGTGAAATTTATCCGCTTCGCTTCTGGGAGTGGATATTTTGCCGACGGGTCGGCGCAGAGAAAGCTGATGGCGAATGAAATCCTCGCTGACAGCGATTCCCGCAGGAAGTCCGTCTACAACTGCCCCGATCGCTGCTCCATGGCTTTCTCCAAAGAGCGTTACGGAAACGTTATTTCCAAATGTGTTTTTCACGCCAGCTTCTCCTTTACCAGTTTATTAAAATCATCAAACGTTGACGTTTTCATTTCAAATGAGCCGATATTTTCAACCCATATATACGTTAAATTATCGCCGGAGGCCTTCTTATCATGTCGAACAGCCTCTGTTATTACTTCTTTATCGCAAGGAACGTTTGTAGGAAGATTTAATTTTTCCAAAACCGCAATCAATCTTTTGCGAGAGTTCTCTGAGCACATAGGAATCATACCAACGGCAACACATTCGCCGTGATAATAATCCTCCATAGCCTTTTCACTTTCAATGGCATGAGCTATTGTATGTCCAAAATTCAGAACCTTGCGAAGCCCTTTTTCCTTCTCATCCTCTTCAACAACTGCTCTTTTAAGAAGAATAGAACGATAAATAACCGTATCAAGAATTTCTTCAATTTCGCTGTTTTCTATCATCTCAAAAAGCTCGGAATCGAAGGTCATTGCCATTTTCACGCTTTCGGAAAGTCCGTTTGATATCTGACGATCCGGCAAGGTTGAAAGAGTTTCGGGGTCTATAACAACTGCCTTTGGCGGCCAGAAGGCACCGACTATGTTTTTATACTGCATAAAATCGATAGCCGTTTTTCCGCCGATGGATGAATCAACCTGTGAAAGAACTGTTGTAGGTATATTATAAAAATCAATGCCTCGCATATAACAAGCTGCTGCAAAGCCCGACAGATCTCCTACAACTCCGCCGCCTACTGCAACAACGCAATCTGTTCGCGTGAACTCATATTCTACCAGCTTTGCGAGCAGAAGCTCAAAGGTTCTTATCCCCTTTGATTTCTCGCCCTCTTCAATTGTTATGATATGCGCTTCCTTTGCCTGAGCTGCTACCGTTTCGGCATATACAGACGGCACTCCGCTGTCTGTTACCACAAGAACCTTTCGATCAAGGTCCAGTACGTCGCTTACGTGCGAAAGCATTCCTCTTTCAAAATATATGTTATATCCACCGCTATTGGTTTTTACGGGAATTATCATTTTCAAATCAATCCTTTTCTCCTCATCCACCACCGCGGTGGCTCCCCTTCTCCCGCCGGAGAAGGATCAGAGGCTTATTTCCTTTTCAAAGCTTCCCACAAGCTTTATATCTGAGCAATATTTACTAAGCGCCTCTATCATTTCCTCTCCGCGCGCGGTATTTACGTTACCCTCGCCCTCGGCATAGAAATAATAGCTCCATATAAGCTCCTTTGTAGGTCTGCTCTTCAGCGCTCTCAGGTTGAATCCGTATTTACCGATTACGGATATTGCTCGTCCAAGCGCTCCTGCTTCGTTTGAAACTGTGAAAAGCAGAATAAAATGGTTATCCTTTGCCGATGCAGCCTTAGGAATTCTTGAGAACACAGCAAAGCGCGTTGTATTAACGTTGCTTTCGTTTATATGAGACTCAAGCTTTACAAGTCCGAATTTTAGAGCAGCCTCTTCGCTTCCGATTGCTGCAATATCCAATCTGCCAGATTCGGCAACCTGCTTTGCTGCAACAGCTGTATTAACTGCCTGAATCTCAGCAAACCCATGGCGGCGGATATAATCCGCGCATTGTCCGAGCGCCTGAGGATGACTGACAACCTCTTTGATGCTACTAAGCGTTGCTCCCTTGTTGGCAAGGAGATTCTGAGTTATTCCTATATCATAAATTCCATTGATATAGAGATTACCAAAAAATGCAAGGTCCATAACCTGACCAACGTCGCCGTTATAGCTGTTTTCTATGGGCAATACTACCGTATCACACTCTCCTGTTACGACCGCATCATAAGCACTCTTAAAATCGGGATAAGAAATGGCTTTGGCATCGGGGAATATTTTCTTTGCAGCAATATTTGCAAAAGCCCCTTCAACTCCACTATATGCAACCCTCATCCCTTCAATAAGACGATGCTGAAAGCTTTTGGATATCTCCATATTCTCGCGGAGGAAATTTATATAATATGATTTATACGGGCTGTTTTCAAGAAGCATTGCATTTTTGTTTATAAGCTCTTCTTCTCTTGCAGCATCGGTTATCTGCATACCGGTTTCCTTTTTATATGCGGCAACCATTTTGACAGCATCCATTCGCAAAGCAAAAAGCTTCGCCATTTCAGCGTCTACCTCGTTTATTATTTTTCTCGCCTTTTCAAGCTCTGTCATATTTCAGATCTCCCATACTCTTCTATCAATGCCTTAAATGCAGGAAGAGATTTTTCTATAACTTCATATTTAACACAATAAGAAATTCTCACGTATCCTTCATAGCCAAAGCTATCACTTGGAACAAACAGAATTTCATGCTTTTTCGCAGCCTCTGCAAATGCTTTTGCATCTCCACTCGGCGCCTTTACAAACAGATAAAAAGCTCCATCGGGATGCACTGCCTCGTATCCAAAGGACACAAGAGAATTATAAAGAAGGTCTCTGTTTCTCTCATATGCAGAAATATCCGCCACCGCATCAACACACTCTCCAACAACCAGCTGAGCAAGCACGGGGGCACAAACGTAGCCAAGACTTCTTCCTGCTCCGCAAACAGCTGCAAAAACGTCCTTTGAAGCATTAACCTCAGGAGAAACAAACACGTATCCTATTCTGTCGCCCGGAAGAGACAGCGATTTACTATATGAATAGCAAACAATGGTATTTTCATAACAAGAAGGAACGTAAGGCACGTCAACTCCATAAGCAAGCTCTCTGTACGGCTCATCCGCTATGATATATATGTCGTGTCCATATTCTCTCTGCTTTTTGCGAAGAATATGGGACACAGCTTCAATAGTTTCTTTTGAAAAAACAACACCTGTCGGATTATTGGGAGAATTCACTATCACTGCCTTTGTGTTTTCGTTAACAGCAGCAGAAAACGCCTCGAGATCAATCTGAAAATCCTCTTCTCTGCATTTAACGATCTTCTGCACCGCTCCTGCGCTTTCGATAAACACCGTATACTCAGGGAAAAACGGAGCAAGAACTATTACCTCGTCTCCACGATTTACAATTGCTTTGAGAGATGCCATAAGAGCAGCGGCAGCTCCGCAGGTCATATATATATTATCTGCCTTTGCTTCAAAGGAAAACTTGTTTTTTATATGCTGCGCAATTTTTGCTCTGACAACAGGATCACCTGCGGCAGACGTATATCCGTGAAGCACGACGGGGTCCGTTTCGCAAAGAAGCTTAACGTAAGTCTCTCTTACGCTCCAAGGCGCAGGGATACTGGGATTTCCAAGACTGAAATCAAAAACGTTTTCACTTCCGATTTCTGCTTTGCGCTTTTTTCCATATTCAAATATTTCACGAATTACCGAACTTTTGGTTCCAAGCTCCCACATTTTTTCCGAAATCATTATATTCTCCGAATATCGTTTATAAAAAATAGCCCGCATCCGGATGCTGAAAAAGCATCTCAAAAGCGGGCTGTTTGTTCATTTAGAGAACAGCTCTTTCAGCTGAACGTGAAGTGAACAGGCAGTCCGTCTCAGTATAATAAATAAATCGTACCGTATACTCAAACATACTGTTCAACTCCTACAACAAAATATACTATATGATACTACATTTTTTGCATTTTGTCAACATTTATTCTTTACTCTTCTGAAGCAACCTCTTTATAATAGGGGTCTATCATAATTTCTTTGATCTTGGGATATGCTCCGTAGATACACATGTACCACACAAACCCAAAGGAGATAAGCACGGGAAGCATCACCGCAACGGGAAGCACCACGCTGAGAAGGAGCAGATGGATAATTATTAATGCAACAACTCCGAGAATAACCATAATATTACGCTTGATACCGAGAATAGCAAAAAGCATACCGTTTTTTATAAGCTTTATTATCGGCATATCAAAGGTTACCATCATAGGATAAATATACATTCTTATAAAGAAATAATATATACTCATACCAAAGCAAAGAACAAACATAAACATACCGATATTGGTATCAATATTATGACGGTAGGTTGCGATATCGTAAGCAAACATACCTATCATAAAAACGTCGATAATACCGAAAATGATGGACTGCTTAAGATTGCGCTTGATGGCATACCAGAAATCAGACCAAACAAAAACCGGCTCGCCGCGCACAACGTTACGAAGAACGTATGCAGTTCCTGTGTTCACAGGACCAAATGTTATCAGAACAAGCGCTGTTATTGCGAGGAAAACATATGTAAGCGTTGTGGGAACAATAACAGATGCCTGACCTCCGAATACTCCCAAGAAAGTTGAAACGACGGGAGAGTTATCGAAGCGAGATACAGCCTCAAGTGCAGAAAAGATCTGACGCGAGGGAGCCATTGCATCAATGGTTGTATACGCCATGCCAATTAGGAAAAAGAACACAGGGAAATTTCCGAAAACGAGCAAAAGGTTTGCTCCGAATATCTGATTGAAGCGTCTCCAGAAAAGCTTGAAGAAATTTGCCAATCCGGGCTTTTCAAGCACTGAAAGCTCTCCTTTTTCAACGCCCTTACCCTCTCTGTTATAGAGAAACTCAAAGGGATTAAAGCCTTTCTTTTTCAATTCAGGCTCGTACGATTGATTATCGTTCATATTTTCATATTTTTTAGCCATTTTTAACATCCTTTCTAAACCGCTGCGCTATATCAACAGCATCGGAAGCACTCGAAGCAAGGCTGCCGTACCTGTTACAAGAAGATACGCCAAAAGCCTCATCTGCCATCCACAATCAACTCTGCTTACAAAAACTGAATACAGCATCATCAAAAAGCTAACCATTGCATAAGAAATGATCACAGCCACAGAGGCAGCACTGACAGCATTTTCCGCACAAAACGACGCGCACGTTCCAATTGAAAATCCTCTTAGCGCAATAATCACCGACGATGCTGCCGTAGATGCATATGGGCGTGATGCGATTGTTATAATCAAAAACGAAGCAACGTCCGCAGCACATTCAGCAGACAATTTCAAAATCATTTCTCTGAGGCCATCATATTGTATTCTGTTAAATAATATTATATAGCCGTTCATTTCCGAAAGCTTCAGTCCGATGCTGACACAAAATGCACTTACGGCAGCCAACCATACAAAATAAAGAATTGAAATCTGAGGTTTATTTTTTATTTCTTCCGTCATATGCACACTCCTTTTTTGTACATAGTATGCAGACGGATTTCTATTTATTATTTAGAATTTGAAAGCTCGTTAGCACGATTTGTACAAGCTGTCATTGCAGCAGCAATAGTTTCATCAAGACCTAATTTATCAAAGGTCTTAAGCGCCTCCTCGGTCGTTCCACGAGGAGATGCCACCGCGCGCACCAAATCATCAGGTGCAATTTCCTTTTTAGTTATTATTTCTGCGGTACCTATGGCGGAGAGGGCTATCATTTCAATTACTTCTTTATCTGAAATGCTGTCAAATCCGTTTTCCTTTGCCCATTTGAACATATCCCCCATTATACGTGCAAAATATGCAATAGAGCTTGAGGTTACTGCAGGAACTGCGTTCATAAGAGATTCCTCTATAACAAAGCACATACCTGCTGAGGAAAAGATCTTTTCTGTAAACTTCTTATCGTCATCTGACACGCCGCTTCCGTAGCAAATAGCGCTTACACCGCGTCCAACCATAAGAGGGGTGTTGGGCATAACACGAGCTATATATGCACCGGGAAGAGCTTTTTCCATCGTTTCAACAGTTATGCCTGCTGCGATAGATATTACAAGCTTACCATTGGCATAAGGTGCAATGATCGGCATAATATCGCCGAACATCTGAGGCTTAACGCCTATCATGATCGTATCAGCTTGTTGGCATGCCTTGGCTATATCGCTCAAAACAATACATCCACGCGCCTCAAAATCCGCAAGCTTTTCCACGTTTCTTCTCACAAGCATCAACTGCTGCGGGCATAGCATTTCTGACAACAATATTCCGTTTGCAATAGCGCAGCCCATATTGCCTGCGCCTATAATTGCCAATCTTTCTCTCATAGTATCACCGAAAACAAATATTTCTATTATTGTATCATATTTTTATGAATACATCAACAAATTCTCAAAAGATTTTAATATTTATAGTGAAATAAGTACAAAAAAAGAAGGCTACAAAAGCCTTCTTTTATCTTATTTCTTTTTATTGTTAGCTGCTGCGGCAACAATACCGGAAAGCGCTACGATCGCTATAACGTTGGGGATTACCATAAGGTTATTGAACATATCTGTAAGCTCCCAAACAAGGTTACTTGAAAGAATAGAGCCTGTGAATACGAACAGAACTGCGATTATGGAATAAACGAACGTTGCCTTCTTACCAAAGAGATACTCGAAATTGATCTTTCCGAAATAGTTCCAGGAAATGATTGTTGAGAATGCAAAGAACAGAAGGCAGATAGCAACGAAAATGCCACCGATCTTATCGCCTAAAAGGCCCTGGAATGCAACCTGAACCATATTATTCTTTGTTACGCCCAGTGCTTCAGCAGCTGAAGCAAAATCACCTGCTCCGCTATTAACGATTCCTGCAAGGACACCGTCACCTGTATAGAGAGAGGAAATAACGATAAGTGCTGTCATTGTAAGAACAACGAATGTATCGATAAACACGCCGATCATAGCTGCAACGCCCTGATCGTGAGGCTTTTCAACGTTTGCAAGAGCATGAGCATGAGGTGTTGAACCCATACCTGCTTCGTTTGAGAAAAGACCTCTCTTTGCGCCCTGAGTTATTGCCGCTGTAATAGCTGCGCCAAATCCACCACCGAGAATTGCCTGGGGCTGGAACGCAAATCTGAAGATCATGCCGAATGTTTCGGGAATATACTTTACTCTCCAAGCAAGGATCACAATACCGCCGATAAGATAAAGACAAGCCATTACGGGAACCAGCTTTTCTGTTACAGAAGCGATTCTCTGAACTCCGCCAAGGAAGATGAATCCTGCAACTACAGCAACAATAACACCGATAACCCAGTTGGGTGCGCCAAATGCTGTGTTACAAGCCTCTGCGATAGAGTTTGACTGAACCATTGAGCCCATAAAGCCAAGGGCAAGCATTGCAGCAACTGCAAAGAACACTGCAAGGAATTTGCCGAGTTTGTTGTTAAATGCTTTCTTGATATAGTATACGGGACCACCTGCCACATTGCCATTTTCGTCAACAACCTTTGTGTCCTGGGCAAGAACAGCCTCGGCATAAATAGTTGCCATACCAAAGAACGCGATAACCCACATCCAGAAGATCGCTCCGGGACCACCAACAATAATAGCTCCGCAGGCACCTACGATATTACCTGTGCCTACCTGAGCCGCAATTGCTGTTGCAAGAGCCTGGAAGGAGCTGAGGCCTCCACTCTGCTTGCCGCCGAAAAGCTTAATATTGCCAAAAACCTTTTTAAAGCCCTCGCCAAAGCAACGCACCTGAACGAATTTTGTTTTGAACGTGAAAATAAGTCCACATCCGATAAGCATTATGAGAAGCACATAATTTGAAAGATATGTATTGACGCTTGCCACAATGTCAAGAAGGATTTCATTTATTCTTTCCATCTTAAATTTCCTTTCTGCAAATAAAAAAACTGCTGATAATACAGCAGCTCCGGAAAACGCAAGAATTATATATGTGTATTTATATTTCTTGATACTCTATCCTTTTGCCTGAGAGATTCGGTTTTTTACCTTACACCTTCGGCACTCACTTAAGAGATTCTCCAGAGTTCCCTCCACTCTCAGTCCTTTTGGTTCTTAGAGCTTCACAGGGGATATTCAATTCACCACGTTAGTATATCACAACGGCTTTGCCTTTGCAATACTTTTAATAAAAAAAGTGGCAGATTTCTCTGCCACTTTAGCGTCCATTTTGAACATTACTGATTATCGTCTTCGCTTGTTTCTTCTGATTCGGATGCTTCTTCTGCTTCTTCGTCATTCTTTCTGCGAGAAACAACAACAATAGAAATAAGAGCAGCAGCCACAACAGCAGCTATGATGCAAATAATAATAACAACTGTTTGTACAGGGAAATCATTCTTTCCGTCATCGCTGCCATCATCAACAATAACGATCTCTGTTACAGGCTCTCCATCGGGCTCAGTTACCTTTTCGCCCTCCGCATCTGTTACGTAAACGATCTCTGTTTCGGGAGTTTTTTCTGTTTCCTCTTCAGAATCAACGTTTGTAGCGTCAACAGGTGTCTTTTCAGTATCAGCTCCGTTCACCTTATTAGTTGAATCGGGAGTTGTTTCAGGAACGACAACAACAGGAATTTCTGTTACAACAGGATCGCCTGAAGCATCAGTTACAACCTCGCCCTCAACGTCTGTTACAAACTCGGTTACGATTTCTGTTTCATATGTATCGGGAGTTTTTTCTGTTCCCTTATCGGATGCAGTTGTATCCTCTGCGGGAGCCTTTTCTGTTTCCTTATCGGATGCAGTTGTGCCCTCTGCGGGATTCTTTTCTGTTTCCTTATCGGAAGCAGTTGTGTCCTCTGCAGGAGCCTTTTCTGTTTCCTTATCTGTTACAGTTGTATTCTTATCGGGATTCTTTTCTGTTTCCTTATCGGATGCAGTTGTATCCTCTGCGGGAGCCTTTTCTGTTTCCTTATCTGTTACAGTTGTATCCTTATCGGGATTCTTTTCTGTTTCCTTATCGGATGCAGTTGTATCCTCTGCGGGATTCTTTTCTGTTTCCTTATCAGAGGCTGTTGTATCCTCAGCGGGAGCCTTTTCTGTTTCCTTATCTCCCTCTGTTGCAGCATCTGTTTCCTCAGGCTCAGTATCTGCTTCTGTTTCAGCATCAAAGGAGCCTACAACCTTAACTGAGCCCTTTGAAACAAGCTCAACCGTGCGGTCAATCAAGTCGTAGCTATTAGCATCCACGATTCCGAAGAACCAGCCTGCTCCATTATCAGGGAAAAAGATGTCTATTTCATACTCACCGTTGGGAGCAGCCTTGAGGATCTTGAACTCAAAAGTTACCAGCTTACCTGTTTTTGTTTCCTCTTTCAGCTCATTCTTCATAGCATAGTATCTATATGAGCCGTTATCAACTATTTTTCCATCGCCCGTTTCGTGCTCACTATCCTTGAAAACACTACCGTTAGTTACGGAGAGAAGACTGAGATACTTACTATTGTACTTAACGTCAAACAGCATAGCCCACGTGCCGATATTTTTATCAACCATAACGTCAACCGTTACTGTATCACCGGGCTTACCTTCTACTTTTGTTATAGAAAACTCAATATCTGACGCAGCAGATGCATTAAATGCAAGCATTGACACCAGAAGTGTCAATGCTGCAATAAGGGATATTACTTTTTTCATTTATTCGATTCCTTAAAAAATTATCAGTTCATCTGGCTGTAATTAGGAGCTTCCTTTGTGATGCTGATATCGTGAGGATGGCTTTCTCTCAGACCTGCGCCCGAAATGCGAACAAACTTACCCTCGCGCTTAAGTGTTTCAACGTCAGGAGCACCGCAATAGCCCATACCTGCACGAAGACCGCCCATAAGCTGGAATACTGTGTCAGCAACGGGACCCTTGTAAGCAACACGACCTTCAACGCCTTCAGGAACGAGCTTTCTGGCATTAGCCTGGAAGTATCTATCCTTAGAGCCGCGTTCCATAGCTGCGATAGAGCCCATACCACGATATACCTTAAAGCGTCTGCCCTGATAGATTTCTTCAACTCCGGGGCTTTCCTCACAGCCTGCAAGGAGAGAACCAACCATGATCACGTTTGCACCTGCTGCAATAGCCTTAACAAGGTCGCCGGAATACTTGATACCACCGTCTGCAATAACGGGAATATCTGCTTCAGCTGCAACGGAATATGCATCCATAATAGCTGTGATCTGGGGAACACCGATACCTGCAACTACACGAGTTGTACAGATAGAACCGGGGCCGATACCAACCTTAATCGCGTCTGCTCCTGCTGCAATAAGGTCGCGTGCAGCAGCTGCTGTTGCAATGTTACCTGCAACGATCTGTGCTTCGGGGAATGCGCTCTTTACCTTATCAAGACATGTGAAGATGTTCTTGGAATGGCCATGAGCACTATCAAGAACGAGATAGTCTGCGCCTGCTGCAAGAAGTGCGCCTGCGCGGTCAAGAACGTCTGCTGTGATACCGATAGCAGCACCGCAGATGAGACGACCCTGAGCGTCCTTTGCAGAATTGGGATATCTGGAAGCCTTTTCAATATCCTTGATTGTGATAAGGCCCTTAAGCTTATAATTTTCATCAACGATGGGAAGCTTTTCAACCTTTGCGCGACAAAGAATTTCCTTTGCCTCATCAAGAGTTGTTCCCTCTCTTGTTGTAAGAAGGTTTTCCTTTGTCATAACGTCCTTGATCTGAACGTTGTAATCGGGAAGGAAACGAAGGTCGCGGTTTGTGATGATACCAACGAGCGTTCCGTTTTCATCGCATACGGGAACACCGGAAATCTTATACTTAGCCATAAGATTGTCAGCTTCGTAAACATAGTTATCGGGGTGAAGGAAGAAGGGGTTTGTAATAACGCCGTTTTCGCTTCTCTTAACTCTTTCCACCTGATCTGCCTGATCTTCGATGGACATATTCTTATGAATCGTACCAGCGCCGCCTTCTCTTGCCATTGCAATCGCAAGCTCGCTCTCTGTTACTGTGTCCATAGCAGCACTCATAAGGGGAATGTTAAGCTTGATCTTGTTTGTGAGGCGTGTTCCGAGCTTAATATCAGCAGGGATTACATCACTTCTCTGGGGGATAAGGAGAACGTCATCAAAAGTGAGTCCTTCTGCTACGATCTTTTCTTCAATAATGCTCATAATTTCTTCCTTCCTCCGCTATAAAAAGCGGCATAAGCTTTTATAAAAAACGATTATGTAGGTCAATACTCAGCAAAGCATTTCTCGCAAAAGAAACACTTTCCTTTATAGTGATATATTTGTATTATTATAACCCATAATTTGCGATATTGTCAAGTGGTGCTTATAAACAATTTGCAAATAATATGCCATATCAGAGAATGATTGCCATAATGAAAGTCAGTACAATCAGAAACGCAAAATTATATATCATAAACTGACGAAGATAGTACTTAACTCCACCTGGATTATGCTTTGAATATTCTCTGAAGGTTATAAGACTTGCAAGCGATGCAATCAGCGTTCCAACGCCTCCGATATTAACTCCAACAAGCAATTCGGGATAGTTTGTTGTGAACTGCGAAAGAAGGATCGCAGAGGGAACGTTGCTGATGATCTGACAGCTGAGAATACTGAACAGAAGCGTGCTCTTCGAAAGAAGAAATTCAAACACGTTGCGAACAACGTCAATTCTGGACATATTGCCTGAGAATATGAAAAAGAAAACAAAGGTTAAAAGAAGCGGATAGTCCACCATTTTTAGCGCCTTTCTGTCCATAAACAGAAGCACGAGAGGAATGATGATAAGGCCTATCAAATAATGTATGCCACGGAAAACTATAAGAATAGACAACGTGAACAGCACCATATAAATGCTGACCTTCACACGATCTATCTTAACCTCCTCATCGGGAAGAGACAGAGGTTCTTTTTTTACAAAAAGACAGCATATGGTGATAATAGCTATTGCGATTATAAAAGGCAGGAGCATTATTTTCATAAACTCGCCGTTTGAGATATTGAATTTCGTATACAGATAAAGATTCTGAGGATTTCCGAAGGGGGTGAGCATTCCTCCAAGGTTTGCTGCTATATTCTGCATTATAAACGTGAACGCCATATGCTTCTTCATATCAGTGCTGTCAAGAACAAAATAACCAAGCGGCAGAAATGTCAGAAGCGCCATATCGTTTGCTATTATCATTGAGCCGATAAAGGTTATGTACACAAGTGCGAGAATACACATTCTTGTATTCTTGAAAAGTGTTACGGTTTTACGGGCAAGAATATAAAAGAAGTTGATATTTCTCAAAGCGCAGACTACTGCCAAAACGCAGAAAAGGCAGGTCAGTGTTTTGAAATCGAAATATCCAAGATATTCCTTATCGGGCAAAACAAAAAAAGAAGTTATCAGCGCGGCAAAAAATGCAATCACCGCAACTGTATTATCTTTAACAAATGCTTTAAATTTTTTCATATATTATATATCCTTTGCGGTAAATAACTATCCATTTTAATTATACCTCGTTTTTTCTGATTTTCAATACCTGAAAAAGCCAAAATTTATGATGATAATATCAAAAAGCTAACAGTTATGATGCATTTTTATCAAAACCATCTTGCATTTTTAGCTATCTTTTGGTAAAATACACAATAGTGTTGCAAAACACGCACGATTATTAAACAATGGAGCATTTTTAATGAGAACAAGTGGAATCCTTATGCCGATTTTTTCCCTTCCCTCAGCGCACGGAATCGGAACCTTCGGCCCTGAAGCATACAGATTTGTAGATTTTCTGGCTAAAGCCGGACAGACATATTGGCAGATTCTGCCTCTTAACCCAACAAACTATGGCGACTCCCCCTATCAGTCTTTTTCCTCCTTTGCAGGAAATCCTTATTTTATCGACCTTGATATGCTGAAGGATGAGGGGCTTCTTACAGAGGCTCAGATTGCCGTTGCTGACTTTGGCGATGACAACTACTCTGTTGACTACGGTAAGCTTTATGAAAACCGTATTCCTCTTCTGAAAATTGCATTTTCAAAGTTTGTACCCGACAACAAATTCAAGAAATTCTGCCGAGAGAACAAATTCTGGCTTGAGGAATACGCTCTCTTTATGGCGCTGAAAAACGAGCACAACGACGTTGCCTGGGAAAACTGGGAAGAGGATTTACAGCGCAGAAAGCCCGACGTTATAAAAGCGAAAAAGGAAGAGCATGCTGAAACTATGGAGTTTTACCGCTTCGTTCAGTTTAAGTTCGATCAGCAGTGGCAGGCTCTTAAAAAATATGCAAACGGCAAGGGTATTTACATAATCGGTGATATCCCGATCTACGTTGCATACGACAGCGCTGATACGTGGGCAAATCCCAAGCAGTTTTTACTTGACCGCAACCTTAAGCCCATCAAGGTTGCAGGTTGTCCCCCCGATGCATTTTCCGAGGATGGTCAGCTTTGGGGCAATCCCCTTTATCGCTGGGACGTTATGAAAAAGAACGGATACAAATGGTGGAAGAAGCGCCTTGGCCACGCTATGAAGCTTTACGATATGATCCGAATCGACCATTTCAGAGGCTTTGAAGCATATTACGCTATCCCCTACGGAGACAAGACTGCTAAAAACGGAAGCTGGATGATCGGACCCAATATGGATCTGTTTGAGGCCTTCAAGGAAGAATTCGGAGATAACCTTCCCATCATCGCCGAGGACCTTGGCATCCTGACAGACGAGGTTCGCGAGATGCTTAAGAAGTCAGGCTTCCCCGGAATGAAGGTTATGCAGTTTGCCTTTGACGGCAGAGTTGACAACGAATATCTGCCTCATAACCACGTTAAGAACTGCGTTGTTTATACGGGAACTCATGATAACGACACTATTATGGGTTGGTATAAAACCGCAAGCAAGAAAACTCTCCTCCAGGCGGCTAAATATATGCACACAACACCTGACGAGGGCTTTAACTGGACTATGATCAGAACGGCTTATATGTCCGTTGCAGACACAGTTATTATTATGATGCACGATCTGATGGGTCTTGACGAAACGGCGCGCATCAACGTTCCCTCCACAGTTGGCGGAAACTGGCAATGGCGAATTGACGGCATCTGCATCAACGATTGGCTTGCAAGCGTTATCCTTGAAAATGCTGCAACCTACGACAGATCAACTATTCCCTTTGGAGAAGAAGTCGAGGAAGAGCCTGAAGAGGATGCTGAGGAAGAAGAGATTGAATAACAATACAAAGGAACCGAGGCATCGGTTCCTTTTTTGCTAATATAAATTATCGTTTAGCCTTCTCCTGCGGGAGAAGGTGGCTCCGAAGGAGACGAATGAGGTGTATCAAGCCTTCTCCTGCGGGAGAAGGCAGGGGGTATAAATTATCATTTGCTATACTAAAACACCAAATATTTCCGCAAAGGTACTTGAAAAGACATAAAAGATATGGTTTAATATCTAAAAACAAATTAAAGGTATTAATATGATAGATATTGTTGCTCAGGGCTTTGGTATTCTCGGTACTATTGCTGCCTTCGTTTCCTTTCAGATAAAGGAAAACAAGAAGTTCTTTTTCCTGCAGGCATTCAGCGGATGTATGTTCGCTCTAAACTTCCTCCTTCTCGGAGCTTATACGGGATGTTTTCTCAACTTTATAAACATCTTCCGCGGAGCAGTTATGATGGGAGGAAAGAAAACAAATAAGCCATACTGGCTCGTTATAACTCTCGCACTTTACACCGTTGCCACTATCTTTACTTACACAAATATTTTCTCCATCATCGCTCTCACAGCTCAGCTTGTCGGAACGATTGCAATGTGGAGCCGCAACGGAAAAACCATCCGTGTTCTTCAGCTTTTCTGTGTTTCTCCCCTTTGGCTTATACACAACATTTTCGTATTCTCCATAGGCGGAATCATTTGTGAGGTTTTCAATATTGGCTCTATTATAGTTTCTCTTATCCGATTCGGAAAAAGCGGTTTTGAAAAAGAATAAATAAACAAAAATCCCCACGGGCAATTAAGCTCGTGGGGATTTTTTATATTTTACGCCTCGTCCACCGCAACGAGTTCCCCCTTCTCCCACCGGAGAAGGCTTCAAAATTATATCTTCATAATTCCGAGAACGTCAAGAACAGAGGAAATGAGGATAAGCACGATGCAAACGGGAGCAACGTATTTTATCATCACGTTAAAGAGCTTTTCACTCTTAAACTTACCGTCATGTGCAATCTCTTCTGCAAATGCTTTAGGCTTAATAACGTAACCAATAAACACGCAAGTAAGGAATGCAACGATGGGCATAAGAATACTGTTGCTGACAAAGTCGAACATATCAAGAATAGAAAGTCCTGCAACAGAAATGAAATCCCAAACACCAAATCCAAGGGATGAGGGGATACCCAGAACAACACATCCGATGAATACAACAATACAAGTGAACTTTCTTCCCCAGCCGAACTTATCTCTGAAAATAGAAACTACTGTTTCCATAAGAGAAATAGATGAAGTGAGAGCAGCGAAGAACACCATAAGGAAGAACACCGCACCAATGATATTACCACCGGGCATTGTATCAAAAACCTTAGGAAGAGTATCAAACATCAGAGTGGGACCCTTGCCAAGCTTTTCTGTGTCGCCGTTATAGAACATATAAGCCGCGGGAACGATCATAAGACCAGCTAAGAAAGCAATACCCGTGTCAAAAATCTCAATATTTCTTACTGAGGACTCAATGCTGACTTCCTTCTTCATATATGAGCCATAGGTTATCATAATACCCATTGCAAGAGACATTGAATAGAAAAGCTGTCCCATCGCTGCAAGAACAGTTGTTGCAGAGAAATTCTTGAAATCAGGCTTGATATAATAAATAACGCCATCAAGAGCACCGGGCATAAACATTATATAAACAGCAATAAACACAGTGAGAACGACAAGAACCGGCATCATCAGCTTACTCACCTTTTCAATGCCCTTTTCAACGCCGAAAAGAACTATAAGCGCCGTAAGACCGATAAATACTAAAAACCACACGATTGGCTCATAGGTTGAAGTTATAAAGCTTCCGAAAAAGCCTTCCTTAGCAGATTCTGACACACCACCGCTCACAAACACAGCAACGTATTTTGTTACCCATCCGCCGATTACAGAATAATAAGGCAGGATAAGCGAAGGAATAAGCGCAACCAACCATCCAAGGAAACTCCATTTTTTATTGAGAGATGCAAATGCATCAACCGCGCTCTTCCCTGTTTTTCTACCGATTGCAATTTCTCCGCACATCAGCGCAAAGCCAAAGGTTACTGCAAGGACAAGATATACAAGGAGGAATATACCTCCGCCGTATTTTGCTGCAAGATAAGGGAATCGCCATATATTTCCAAGTCCTACTGCGGAGCCTGCCGCCGCAAGAACGAATCCGATTTTACCCGTAAAGTTACTTCTTTTTTCGCCCATCTGTTTATTTCCTTTCTTTATTTTTACAAAAATCTTCACTATTATAGCACACAAAACACACCAATTCAATAGTTTTACTGAATTAAAACAATAAAGTGATCGGTGCTTGCATAAAAAAAGGGAGTGTTTCTCCCTTTTTAATCAATTGTATCCAACTGCAAGTCCCAAAAGAAGCATAAGGCTTGTGAGAACAAGGTTTGCAATCTGGAATTTCCACGTATATCGCACCCACTTGCCATAGGTTACGTCGGATAAACCAAGAGCAATCAGAAGCGCCGCGTTTGTGGGATAAAAAACGTTTGAGAATCCATCGCCATATGCAAATGCCATAACACAAAGCTGAGACTCGATTCCAAACATCTGCGCCATAGGCACGATAAGAGGAATAAGAAGAAATGCCTTTGCACTTCCCGAGCTGATAAAGAAATTCAACACGAGAACTATAAGATATATACAAAGAATAATCATCCACTTGGGCAACTGCTCAACTGCACCAACTGCATAATGGAGCAGCGTGTCAAGTATCTTTCCCTCTGTGAGAGTATATTTAATAGAGCTTGCCATAAGAATAAGCAAAACTGCGGGAGCAATACTAATCATTCCCTGCCCAAAGCTTTTTGCAAGCTCACTGCCCTTCATTCCTGAAACAAGAGTTGCCGTTATACCTGCTGCAAGAAACATAACCGCAACGATTATCATTGTGTAATCCTGCAAAGCAGTTATAAATCCGGACATAAGAACAAGAGCTATTCCAACGCCGATGATTGATGCAAAGCAGCTAAGACCTCGATCCATTTTCGTATCACGGACAAAATCCTTTATGCTTACGTTATTCCCATCAGCAAATACATCTACCTTTTTTGCATGGCGCCAAACAAATATAAGCAAAAGAAGATATATAAGAACAAAGGAAATTGCGCGCAGCCACATTCCTGAAAACATAGGAAGACCTGCAAGACTCTGCGCAACGCCAACTGTGAAGGGATTACAAACGCCTGAAGCAAAGCCGCAACCAACTGCAAGAAGGCTCATTCCCATACCGGTTAGGCTATCCCAACCAAGACTGACTGAAAGAACAACAACTATTGGAACAAGAGGAACACATTCCTCAAAGGATCCAACGAAAGCACCCATCGCCATAAAGAAGAACGTGATAACAGCAAGAAGCTTGTATCTTGCCGCACCAAAGCGGTTTACTATCTTATCAAGCATATACTTCATAAGTCCGCCGCGCTCAAGGCTATTGAATACACCGCCTATAACCAGCAAAAATGCCAGAATAGCGATTATCATTCCGCCTCCGTCAGCACCCAGAACAAGAATGGGTGAAAGCAGCCATTTACTAAAGGAAATGCCTCCGTCAACGTAGGCAAATCCGCCATTGGTATCGATCACCGTATTACCGTTTTCATCAGTTATACGGGCATACTCTCCTCCGGGGATAATTATTGTCAACATATAGGTCAGAATCATCAGCACCAGCACCACCGCAATCGCGCCGATAAACGTGGTTACACTGACGTTTATCCCACCTTTTTTATTTTTAGCCATTATATCACCTGTTATAATATTTTTGCTAATTAAATAATTACACCCTATCTGCATAATTTATCAAGCAAGTAATATTCAGGTGAAATTAGATTTAATTTATTCAGAACACGTTTCTCTCTTGATTCTGAAATCAACGCTTCTTCTGAGATATTCAAGATACTCGTTATCAGAGCACATGGACTTCTCGGGATTGTCAGAAAGCTTTGCAACAGGACGGCCGTTTACGTACTGAAGCTTTATAACAATGTTAAGGGGCTTTTCGCAAGTATCGTTTGAGCAGAACGTGCCAATACCGAATGCAACCTTAGCCTTATCGTTGAAATAGTTATAAAGATCCTGTGCACGATCAAAGTCAAGGCTGTCGCTGAAGAGCAGCTGCTTATGCTTAGGATCGATTCTATACTTCTTATAGTGCTCGATCATCTTATCACCCCATACAAAGGGGTCTCCGCTGTCGTGGCGAACGCCTGAATAGTTGTTTGCCATTGCACGATTGAAATCAAGCAGGAACAGATCAGTTGTAATTGTATCTGTAAGCGCAGTACCGTTGTCGCCCTTATACTCATCATACCAGTCGTTCATTGCATACTGGTTTGTGTAAGCAAGGGGAATCCAGTCGATGCCCTGATACATCTGCACGAACTCGTGAGCAAAGGTACCGATGGGCAGGATGTCATATTTCTTTGCGAAATAAACGTTGGACGTACCAACGCAGTTATCAGTTTCCTTAACAAGGCGCTTGATAACGATATCCTCCCACTCGCGTGAAAGACGTCTTCTGCAGCCAAACTCAGCAAACTTGAATGTGTACGTGCCATCCTGAAAGCCCTTGATCTTTGCATCAAGACGCTCATCGGCTGACTTGCGCAGAATATCATGATCATATCTCATTCTGAAATATACTTCGTTTACGATTTCAAGAAGGTATATCTCAAACTGCATAGCAGAAAAGAGAGGACCTCTGATTATGATAGAAAGCTTGCCATCCCAGCTGAGAGAAGTTGTTACATAGTCTCTGAGAGGACGCCACAGACGAAGAAATTCAACATAGTCGTCCTTAATAAATCTGATGGAGCGAAGATAGTCCAGCTCATCGGGCTTGAATTTAAGTCCGCAAAGATAATCTATCTGAGCATTGATCTCTCGGAACATTTCCTCGGTGAACACAACGTCAGCGTTGCGGCACTTGAAATGATATTCTCCGCAAAGGTCTGTATGCTTGTGGAAAATAACCTGATTCATATTGAACTTATACAGGTCTGTATCAAGCAAAGATATGATAATAGGGTCTAATTTCATTTCAGACATCCTTTCAATAAATGCAAAACTTCTACATAAATGTATAGTTGTTAAAATTATATCAAAATTATGCCAAAATTACAAGGACAAAATTGCATAAAAAGTTACAAAAACCCAGCTGCTATAAGGGGAAATCACACATTTTTCGTATTATTACCAAACAAAAACAGCCTGTTCCGAAAAAAACGGACACAGGCTGTTTATTAATTTTATAACACCTTATCAAAGCTCAAGCTTCAGATCGCCTTCCTTGATAATTCCGATTGCTCTCATAATCTCGCCGAACAAAAGAGTGAGCACAGCAGGAAGAACAATGCAAACAAGGACAAGACCAATCCAAAACGTAAGGTCTTTAACGTCAGTTGCTGTGATAGCGCCGAGAGGTCCAACCAAGCCGCAGGTTCCCATTCCGGCAGAAACACCCTCACATTCAAGACGGAAAACCACAGTTGCAAATGGACCTGTAATTAAAGATGACAAAATCGGAGGGATCCATACAACAGGCTTTTTTACTATATTGCCCATCTGAAGCATTGAGGTTCCAAGGCCCTGAGCAAGAAGTCCACCAAAGCGATTTTCGCGGAAGCTCATAACAGCAAAGCCTACCATCTGCGCACAGCAACCTGCAAGAGCCGCACCGCCCGCAATTCCTGCAATTCCTATCATTGAGCACACAGCGGCAGAGGAAATAGGCAGAGTGAGAATAATACCGACAACTGCGGAAATGACCATACCCATAAAGACTGGGCGAAGCTCTGTTGCGTTATTGATAAACTGACCTAAATAATACATAAGGTAAGCCACAGCAGGACAAACAAGCTTGGCAAAAGCAAAGCCTGACAGAATAGTTGTGGCAGGGGTGAGAATGATATCAACCTTGGTGCTTCCCGCCTCAAGCTTTCCAAGCTCGCAAGCAACCACAACCGCAAGAAATGCACCGGCAGGTCCTGCTGTTACAGGAGAAGCCACGTCCGCAACAGTTGTTCCTATCATATATCCCATAGCGCCAACCACTGCGCAGGAATAAAGCACAAGTCCGCTTGCCTTCAAGGCTCCTGCCACGGCAATACCGATTGCGGCACCACAAACGTAGCCGTTCATAGCAAAGCCTGCAAGCTCCAAAAGAAGCTCTATGCCAAGCCACTGCCCGATAGTTTTGAAAATCGTTC
>JAZORY010000019.1:0-31027 GCA_045656825.1 Candidatus Avispirillum sp. | reverse complement strand
TTGAGGCGGTTTTAATATGTTCTTTAATTAGAAGTAACGCTTGAAGGCGGGAGCGGGAGCTTCTTCCTTCTTGTCCTTCTTCTGAAGCATACCGAGAAGCTCGTCGAGCTCATCATCGGAAATATCGTCGGATGCGATCTCGGGCTTTTCTTCAACAACAGCGGATGTTGTCTTTCTTGCAACGGGAGTGGATGCCTTGGGAGCAACCTTCTCATGATTATTTTCAAAGCCTGTTGCAATGATTGTTACCTTCATTGCATCTTCCATTTCAGGATCGAATGCTACACCCCAGATAACTGTTGCATCTTCGTGAGCCTCGTTTGCGATCATTGTGCAAGCGATGTCGATCTCGTCCATGCTGATGTCAGGGGAAGCTGTGATGTTACCAAGGATACCCTTAGCACCGGAGATGGATGTTTCGAGAAGGGGGCTGGAGATTGCAGCCTTTGCAGCGCACTCTGCCTTTTCCTTACCTGTTGCATAACCAACGCCCATGTGTGCATAGCCTGCATTCTGCATAACGCTTGTTACGTCAGCAAAGTCAAGGTTGATATATCCGGGAACGTTGATAAGCTCGGAAATGCTCTGTACGCCGTGGCTGAGCACGTCGTCAGCGATTTCAAATGCATTGATCATTGTGATAGGCTTATCAGAAACCTGCTTAAGACGCTCATTGGGGATGATAACGAGAGAGTCTACATACTGGCTGAGAGCAGCGATACCTGCTTCTGCCTGTGTGAGACGCTTCTTACCTTCAAATGCGAAGGGCTTTGTTACGATACCGATTGTGAGCATGCCCATTTCCTTTGCAACCTTTGCAACAACGGGAGCTGCACCTGTACCTGTACCACCACCCATACCGGTTGTGATAAATACCATATCAGCGCCTGTGAGAGAATCCTTGATCTCTTCAATGCTCTCCTCAGCAGATTTTTCACCTACTGCAGGGTTGCTACCTGCGCCGTGGCCCTTTGTGATCTTCTCACCAATGGAAATTTTATTTGTAGCTGCAGAATGAATAAGTGCCTGTCTGTCTGTGTTAATAGCGATGAAATCTACACCGCGAACATTGCTGGAAATCATACGGTTTACAGCATTGTTTCCGCCGCCGCCTACACCGATTACTTTTATGTTGACGCCGCTTTCAAAGTTATCATCAAGTTCAAAAGCCATTTTATAAATCCTCCGTCATAATATGTTTCGCGTATGTTTCGCGGTTTTTTACCGCATTTCATACAAATACATACTAATAATATACTCTTTCTTTCAATTTTGCAAGATGTTTTTCAAAACTTTTTCAAAAAATTTTATATTTTTGCAAAAAATCATATTTTTTAGGGGTTTCGGGCGTTTTTTTGCAAAATTATACACCCGCCTAAAACATGTTCTTTAGGCGGGTGTATAGTCTTTATTTTACCATTTAATCTATTTCAAGCTGGTTGTCTATTACAACTCCTGTGCTTGACAGCTCAGAGAGGTCGATCGTTGCCTTATTGTCGTTTTTGAACAGGTCGTCCTCGAGCACCTTGGAGGCTATTTTCAACTTTGCCTCCGCATCCGTATACTTCTCAAGCTTCAGAATATACTTTCCGTCGCAGGTCAGCTTTACGTCGTTCGGATTCACTACGTCAACCGAGCCAAGTCGGTTAACAAGCGCAGACTCTGCCGCAACAAGCGCAACCTCGTAAACGTATTTACATTCTCCGTCCTTAAAAACTACAAGCTCACCCGCCACTGCTCTTCCCACTGCGGGAAGCTTAAGCCTGATAAGACTCGCGGCTTCATCTTCCGTAATGGTGCCAAGAACTCTCAGGTCCTTTGTCAACGCTCTTGTTTCACCGTAGAAGTCCGAATAATAATACGCCGCCTCTTCCTCAACCTTAAGTATTATCTTTCCGGGAGGAGTTCTCTTCACCTTAATATCCTTCACGTTAGGACAATACATCTTTATATCATCCTCAGCTATTCTTGAGCTGAAGGAATATAATCTGTCTCCAACGTTTATTCCGGCTGAAGCGAGTATCTGCTCAGTTGTATATCTTTCGTTGCCCTCAACCGTTATGCTACGAACAACGAAAAACAAATTATAAATGCAGAAAACTGCAAGGACAAAGGTTGCACATCCCAATATGATCGAAACGATAACGTCCTTTTTGGAATACTTGCGCCCCTTTTTCTCAGCTCTGGCATTTGCCTCGGCTTCCCTCACCTGCGCTTTTTTCTCTTCATAATTTTTTGGACGAGCTCGCTCCGAAGTTTCATCAAAGGAAAAATCCTCTTCGATTTCGTCAATCGCAGTTGTTCCCGAATTTGCTGCGGTTTTACCCGCGCTATCGATGCCCACTCTGTCGCGGCTCTCTTTCGACTCAAGGAGCCGCCTCATTTTTTCGGCATAATATTCGTTATTATCGCTCATCGGCAGCCTCCTTTCTTGTCTGATGGTTTATTTCTCGATAAGCTTCAATATATCGTTATAGATAACCTTATTGGCATCTTCTTTAGCAAATCTCTTTATTTTCTTTTCCATTTCAGATCTCTTATCAGGATTTTCGATAAGCTCTGAAACTATCTCGCAAAGACGCGCCGGCATACTCTCGTTTTCACGAAGAACGTACGCCGCATGTTCAACCGAGAGAACAGATGCATTTTTGAACTGCTGATCGTCCGTTACGTTGGGGGAAGGGATAAACACTGCGCACTTACCTGCCATAGCAAGCTCGGAAACTGTCATCGCTCCTGCTCTGCATATAACGATATCAGCTGCGGCAAGACGAACGGGCATATCGTATATGTACTCAAGCAATTCAATGTTATTGACCTTGTCAAAGCCCATTTCAGCTGCCTTTGCAAAGCAGATATCCTTTTCGATCGCGCCTGTTGCATGAGTGTGCTTGATTCCGTCCTTTGCACCGGTTACGTTTTTCATAACCTCCAGAATAGCCTCATTCACCTTTTCAGCACCAAGGCTTCCTCCGTAAGAAAGAACGTAGATTGCATCCTGAGGAATACCAAGCTGCTCTCTCGCTTCCTCCTTTGTGATATGCTCGGGAGGAGTCAGCAGAGGACATCCGCAAAGAAGAAGCTTATCCTTCTGAGAAATACCGTTACCTGCTGCTTCAAAATTGAGATAAATTCGGGTTACAGCACCTGAGAGCATACGAACTGCCATTCCCGGCACCGCGTTGGACTCATGAAGTGCTGTGGGGATACCCATAGATGCCGCCGCCTTTACGACAGGCCAAGACACGTATCCACCTGTTCCGATAACAATATCGGGATTGAATTTCTTGATAATTTTCTTTGCCTTTATGGGAGACGTGATTGCAAGATACGCCGCCTTTATATTTTTCAAGGTCAGCTTACGAGAAAGTCCCATAACGTTAACGTGATAGAGCTCATAGCCTGCCTTCGCAACAAGCTTATTCTCTATTCCTCTGCTTGTACCGACAAAGGCAATCTCAGAGGAAGGATCATTTTCCTTTATTGTGTTTGCAATTGCAAGAGCAGGATTAACGTGTCCTGCCGTGCCGCCACCTGTCATCAATACTCTCATATTAGCCTCCCTTTATTTCTTTTGATATGAATGTCTTGAAATTGAAAGCAAAACTCCCATCTCCATAAGCAGCACAACCAGCGCCGTACCACCGTATGAGAAGAAGGGCAAGGAAATACCGGTGTTGGGAATAAGGTCTGTTACAACCATCATATTAAGAAAAGCCTGAATTCCCACCTGACAAGTTATACCAAAGGCTACAAGTGATGAAAACGTATCAGGAGCCTTCTTTGCAATAACAAATCCTCTCCAAATAAACGCCGCATAAAGAAGCACTACAATAATCGCACCCACAAAGCCCATCTCTTCGCACCAGATGGTGAAGATAAAGTCGTTCTGCGGCTCTGAAACGTAGTTATACTTAAGACGGCTGTCTCCCAGTCCAACTCCGAGGAGTCCACCGCTTCCGATTGCATAAAGGCCCTGAGTTGTCTGCCATGCCTCACCGAGAACGTCGGCATTTTCATCGGCGTGTGTGAGAATTCTCTCAAGTGCATATGGATTCAGCGCCAGGAACACACCTATTGCCGCTGCGCCGAGGGCACCATATATGGATATTGCCCATCCTATGTGAACACCGCCGAGAAAAATAACACAAACTGAAATGAGCGCAATAATAATCGTTCCTGAGAGATGTCTTTCAAAAAGCACAAGGCCGCATATAAATGCCATAATAAAACCGGGATGCACAACACCATACATTATGGTTGACTTTGTGTCTATTTTCTTCTGGATCTTATCATAGAATTTATCGAAATACCAAGCAAGCATCATAACGACAGTTGCTTTGCCGGCTTCTGAAGGCTGAAACGTGAATCCGCCTATCTGAATCCATCTTTTTGCAACGCCCTCGCTTGTTCCGATAGCAAGAACGACTAAAAGCAAAACAATTGAAATTATGTAAACTGCAGGAGTGAATTTCTTATATAGGTTAAGAGGAACAAAGGACAAGCCAAACATCAACACGCCGCCGAAAGCAATAAAAATAAGCTGCTTTATCAGATAGTGAGCACTGTTTCCGCGCTCTAAAAGCGCACTGGGAAAGCTGGCGGAGAAAACCATTATTGTTCCAAGCAAGAGAATAATACATATGATTCCAAGCATAGGTCTGTCAACGCCATGCTTAACTCGCTCGATCTTCTTATCCTCTTTTCTCCATTCGTCCTCTCTCTTCTTTCTTGCCAGCGCACGTCCGCTAAGCTGAACCACCGCCCTCGTATTGCTTCGAGGCGTCGGAGGCTGAGGCTTCTGGCTGACCGGCGCTCTTTGCTGTCTTTCTGTATTATATTTTTGATCATTCATTTTCACCGGTCTCCTTTGCCGAAGTTATTATTTTGCAAGTCCGAACCAAGCAAGCACACAGAAGATAAGAGTTACGAAAGAGAACACAGCAACGATCTTTGTTTCCTTCCAACCGCATTTTTCAAAATGATGATGTATAGGTGCCATTTTGAAAAGACGCTTGCCATGTGTAAGCTTGAAATATGCCACCTGAAGCATAACGGATGCTGTTTCAACGATAAACATAATTCCGCAAACAACAACTATGAGAGGATTATTCAAAAGGAAAGCTCCTCCAACAACAAGACCTCCGAAGAAAAGAGAGCCTGTATCGCCCATAAACACTCTTGCGGGATAGAAATTATAAACGAGGAATCCAAGTGCGCTTCCTGCCATAACAGCACCCACAACGCTGAGAGCTACGTTTTCAGAGGAAGATGCCACAAATGCCACAGTTGAATAGAACACCGCTACAACTGCAGTGATAGAGCTTGCCAGACCGTCAATACCATCTGTCAGATTTACTGCATTAACGATTCCCGTAAGCAGAAGCATAGCAATAACGTAATAGAAGATACCGAAATCAACGGTTACGTTTACAAAGGGAATGTAAAGCTCTGTTGTGAGATTTGCAAAGAAGCACATCGCAAGAAGATAAAGCCCTGCAACAAGAACCTGCAAAATGAATTTCTGAGCTGCTGTAAGTCCCTCGTTCTGCTTTCTCTTAAGCTTCGCCATATCGTCTACAATACCGATGCATCCGTTAAGAATTGCCATAATAAGAGTGAACATAAGAGGAAGTGCTGCATCTGCACCGCGCATCACCCATATAACCACGGTTGCTATTGCACCGCATACTGCAGATGCAATAATAAAAGCAAGACCACCCATTGTGGGAGTTCCCTCCTTGGACTTATGCCAACGAGGACCTATATCGAGAATCTTCTGACCCATCTTGCGGCTTGCAAGGACGGGAATAAGCTTTTTTGATATGCCTACCGTCAAAAGAAACGTTAAAACAAGAACTGCTGCAAAAATAATTTTAAGTGTCATTTTTCCTTACCGTTCCTAACCTTATTTATTAATTATATAATACCACAATCCATATCCTCGGTCAACATTTTCGAAGCCGACCAAGAGCAGATACGACTATATCTTTTTCGGAAAAGGGATGCTTCCCTGCTCCGTCCGTCTCATAATTTTCATGACCCTTGCCGCAAAGCAGAATAAACTCATCCCGCGCCGCCGTTGCAACCGCATATTCAATAGCGCTGCGCCTGTCTACGATAACTCTGATATTATTACACGAGCCTACTCCGCAAAGTATATCTCTTATAATATCCTCTTTCTTCTCGCTTCTGGGATTATCACTTGTTATGATAACTCTGTCCGCACTGTCTGCCGCTATTCTTCCCATCGGAGCGCGCTTCGTTTTATCTCTGTCTCCGCCACATCCGAACAGCACCGTAACCGGCCTGCCACCTGCTATGCTCCGTACGCAATTTATTGCTTCCGCCAATGCACCCGGAGTATGTGCATAATCTACATACATATGAAATCCGTAAGCCTCTGCCGCTTCAAGCCTTTCCATTCTGCCACTGACAAAAGGAACTGCCGCTATTCCGCGACCTATATGCTCCGGCGATATTCCAAGCATTGATGCAGCCTTTGCAGCGAGCATTGTGTTTTCCACCGTGAAAAATCCGGGAGAAGCTGATGCGATTTCAAGAACCGATTCTCCAAGCAAAAGCTCGTAGGACACTCCGCTCTCACTCATCTGAAGCCATTTTGCTTCATCATTTTCGCAAGTGCAGCATCGCTTTAATTCCGACGCCAATCTCCTGCCGTAAGAGCAATTGCAGCTAATAACAGCTTTTTTACAGCACCTAAAAAGAGAAGCCTTCGTTTTATAATACTCTTCCATACCCGTATGAAAATCAAGATGATCAGGGGAAAGATTTGTAAAGATACCAAGCTCAAATCTTATGGGAGCAACCTTACATTGTGCAATAGCATGGCTGGAAACCTCCATCACAACGGCATCCGCGCCCTTTTGTCTCAGGCTATGCAACGATTCATATAAGAGCTTAGGATCGGGAGTTGTCATAGAAGAGGCTTCTCCTCCCTCAAACACCAAGGTGTCTCCCTCATATGAGCATCCAAGTGTTCCGATAGTTGCCGTTTTGATTCCGCCCTCGTTCATAGCAGAGGCCAGATAAGCCGCAGTTGACGTTTTGCCGTTTGTACCCGTAACTGCAACCATAAGCATTTTTCTTGATGGGTTTCCGTAAAAGTTATCCCATATAACAGAGTCTGCCAATCTGGTGTTTTTCACCACAATGCACGGTATTCCGCACATATATCGCTCACTCACCACAGCAACTGCCCCTCTTCTTATGGCATCCTCGGCAAACTGATGTCCATCATATCTGTTCCCTTTTATACATATAAAAAGGCTACCGAACGTGATGGTTCTCGAATCGCTGGAAACGCCCTTAACGTATCCGCGCAGATTTACTCCGAACGTGCTGTATTTTAATCCTGACAAAAGCTCTGCTAATTGCATATATTCCTCCGGAAGCTAAAATTTTATATTTTTAACTTCCGAACAAATTAACCGTCTGTTATATCTGTATGAACAATAGAAATTTCAATAACCGTGCCTCGCGCAACCTTTGTTCCCGCTTCAACAGACTGGGAAATAACCGTTGCACTCTGGCTATCCTTAGCACCTCTTACTCTGACGTTAAGACCTGCATTAACGAGAATTCTCATAGCCGCCTCGCCTGTTTTGCCTTCAACGTCAGGAACAGTTACGGTCGCCTTGGCATTTTCCTCTCCTGTGTAAAGAATGATTCTTCCGTGCTGCTTTGTTACAGTGCTTCCTTCAGCAGGAACCTGACTTACAACCGTGTCTCCGTCTCCGATAATCTCGCAGATAAGACCTCTTGACTCAATATCGTCTCTTGCTCCCATAATGGAATAGCCTGTATAGTTTCTAACGTTGATATCAACCGTTGCAAGCTCTTCCTCTGTGTACTGAGGCTCATAATCAAGATAAGGCAGAACGTTTGAAAGGAATTTCGAAACGTAAGGAGCTGCTACTCGGCTTCCGTATACAACGCCGCCCATGGGCTCGTCGACCATAATAAGAATTGCAATTTCAGGATCGTCATAGGGAGCATATGCCACAGTTGAAGAAACTCGGAGAGCTTCGTCCTTGATATCTCGTTTCTCTGACGTACCTGTCTTTGCAGCGATCTTATATCCCTTAACGTATGCGTTCTTCGCACCACCGTCGCCGGATACGCCATCCTCAAGGATTTCAGAGATTGTTTTGCAAACCTCTTCACTTACAACCTGACGCTTAACGTCTGTTTCGTATTCGCTGATGATATTTCCATCATCGTCTACAACCTGACTGAGAAAATGAGGTGTTACGTATTTACCTCCGTTTGCAACAGCTGCGATTGCCGCGATCTGCTGAATAGGAGTTGTTTTATAAGTCTGACCAAATGAATAAACTGCAAGAGAAACGTGGCCGAAATTGTTCCAAGAGCTGTAAAGACCTGCCGCCTCGCCGGGAAGGTCAACGCCCGTGATGCTTGTATAGCCGAATCTCTCAAAATAGTTATAGAACTTTTCTTCTCCAAGTCTGAATGCTGCCATCATAAGAGTTGGGTTGCAGGACTGCTGGAGACCTCTTGCATAAGTTACCGTGCCGTGTCCCTTATGGTCGTGGCAGCTGATGGGACTTGCATAGCCGTCAACCTTAAGCGCACCAACACAGGTAAACATATCTGTGGGGCTAACTACGCCTTCCTCAAAAACCATAGCCGTTGTTATGATCTTGGAGGTTGAACCGGGCTCGTAAAGCTCTGTTATAGCCTTATTCTTCCACATAGCGTATATAAGCTCGTATCTTTTATTTGTGTATGCCTGATTTATAAGATCATCATGATTATCCTTAAAGTAAGCAAGAGATTTTGCCGCAAACTCCTCGCTCTCCTCACTAAGATCTTTATTTTCGCTCTTTACAGCAGTTTCAGCAAGCTTCTTTGCATCCTCTGTATGCTCTTCACTGCCCTGATATTTTTCAAGCTTAGCCAAAGAAAGATCATCAAGCTCGTATGGCTGGTTGCAGTCAAAACCAGGTGAAGTTGCCATAGCCAGAATCGCACCGGTCTTAACGTTCATAACAATACCGGTTGCTCTGTTATTCGCAAGATTTTCCTTGACAGTAGCATTTAACTGATTTTCAAGCTCATACTGGATATACGTATCAATTGTGGTTACGATATTATATCCGTTTTCTGCCTCGATAAACGTTTCATATTCAAAGCCCATCTCGTGATTGAGCGCATCCTGAGCAGTTACGTATCTTCCGCTTGTACCCTCAAGAAGATTGTTATAGTAAGCCTCAAGACCGTAAGTGCCAACGCCGTCTGAATTTGTGAGTCCGAGAACGTGCGATGCAAGCTCGTTATAGGGATAATATCTGATGCTACCTGCCTGAAGATGTATCATTCTTGGGATCTCATTTTCCGCTACAAACTCTCTGACCTTTTTTGCAGCCTCTTCGTCTATTTTGTTCTTAACGACCTCGTATCTTCTGCCATTCTTCGCGGTTTTCTCAAGAATATCATCATAATCAACGTCAAGTGTGTCGGAAAGGAAGCGTGAGATTCCCTGCGCGATAGGCATTGAAGGATATTCGCCCTTATCTGTCTTAAAGGGCTTTGTCATCGTCGGATCAACAAATTCCTCACCTGCAGCCGCAGCCTTAGCCGCAAGCTCCTCCTTCTCCGCAGTTGCCTCTTCAACGTAATCTATAATATCCTGAGGAGAAATAAAGCAAAGATATACCGTTTTATTTGTTGCAAGGATATTTCCCGTGCTGTCGTAAATGGTTCCTCTCTCGGGATTCACCTCTGTTTCCAGAGTTATTTCATCTACAACCAATTCTTTGTAATAATCGTAGTTCATTATCTGCAGATAAGCAAGCTTCGCAACAACAGCACAAATAGCGAATGCAAAGAAAAGCAATAAAACGCCGCTTCTCGTCCAGATCTGTCTGCTTATTCTCTTTTTTCTTTCAGCCATAAAAGGTGTTCCTTTCCGCACTTTTGCCCTTCTTTTATACATATATTCGCAAAAGCGCTCACATATGAGGGACGTTTTTCTGCTTTATAAATTCCAAACAAGGCGTGCACTTGCTGCACGCCTTGTAAAAGTCATTTAGTTGATATATTCCATAAGGTGATCCCAGTTTGCGCCCACAACGGACATAAGGCTTCCGAAAACACCGTATTCTCCTTCAATTTTCTCGGAGGCATCTACAACCTCAACTCTTTCGCCATCAGAGATTGAAACGTACTTTGTTGCAACCTGATTGCTCTTAACCATACCTATACGGTTTGTCGCTTCGTCTTCAATTACACGAATATCGTTTTTTGCATCGATTGCAACGTGTAAATCGTCTATCTTTGTGAGAAGAGTTGTTCTCTCAGCTTCAAGCTGTGAAATCTCGCTTTTGAACTCATTGATCTGAGCTATACTAAACAGCATAAGAACAACGATAAATGCGATTACTATTGCAGAAACCACAAGGCCCTTGGAAATGGGTGTGCTCTTAACCTGCTTTTCTCCAATGTCCTCGCCAAAAGCAAATTCCTTCAATTTTTCCATAAGGTTAAGCTTTGCCTTGGCCTTAGGCGCGCTCTTAGCCTTAACCTTGGGCATCTGGCGTGTTGCTGCGTTGAAATCAACTGCTGCTGCACGAACGCCTGCTGCTCTTGCATAAGCTGCTGCGAACGTTGCACGGTCAAAAGTAGCAGTTTTTTCAAACGCCGAAGATTTATAGGCAGTTGCAGTTGCAGCAGTCCTTGCCGTTGTCTTATAGGCAGTTGCAACAGTTCTTGTCTGTCCTGCACGAACAAACTCACCAGTCTCCTCAAAGGGATTGGCTGCGGCAGCGATCTTGGAGCTTGCGATAGTCTCACAAGCGTTTTTAACCGCCTTTGTACCCGCGCTGGCAGCACCCCTGCCTGCAAACTTCTTCTGGAGTCTGGTGCAGAGGGGATTTTCTGTTATTGATGTTGCATTCGCAATTGTATCCGCCATTGGTGGGTACCGCCTTTCATAAATTTAACCGTTCATAATAATCATTAATTAAAGCTTTTCTGCCACCCTGAGCTTCGCGCTGCGTGAACGGGGGTTCACTTCAAGTTCCGCATCGGAGGGAACTATGGGTTTCTTTGTCAAAACCTTTATCTGAGGCTTTTTGCCGCAGACACAAACGGGGAAGTCATGTGGACAGGTGCAGGGGTTTTCAAGTCTCTTAAAGGTCTGCTTTGCGATTCTGTCCTCAAGAGAATGAAACGTTATAACAGCTGCACGCCCGCCGCTTGCAAGTCTACGTGTAGCTGCCTCAAGGGTTGGTTCTATAATACGAAGCTCGTCGTTCACTTCGATTCTTATTGCTTGGAAGGTTCTCTTCGCAGGATGCTGAGCTTCCTTTTTTCTGGCTCCCGCAGGAATCGCAGATGCGATAACGTCAGCAAGTGCCGTTGTGTTTTCTATGGGTGCGATCTCTCTTGCGCGGACAATGGCCGCTGCCACTCTGGCGCTGAATTTTTCCTCTCCCCAATCATTGATGATCCTGCGCAGTTCGGATTCGCTATAACCGTTCACAACGTCGTAAGCAGTTTTTCCGCAGCTTCTATCCATTCTCATATCAAGAAACGCTTCCTGAGAATAGGAAAAACCGCGCTCGGCTTCATCAAGCTGGACGGAGGATACGCCCAAATCCCATAAAATACCGTTTATTTTTTCAATACCGAGTTCATCGAGAACGCTCTCGAACTCGCTGTAATTACTTTTTACTACCATTGATTTCGCGCCATATACCGAAAGGCGTTCTTTACAATGGGCGATTGCACGATCGTCTCGGTCCAGACTGATGAGCACAGAACCTTCGGGCAATCTCTTTATGATTTCTTCAGAATGTCCGCCGCCGCCTGCAGTTCCGTCTACAAAAACGCCGCCGTTTTCGGGACAAAGGGCTGAAACCGCTTCGTCAAGCATAACTGAATAATGTGAAAAACTCAATTCTAAACTCCTCTGTTATATCAGAGGCCATATTCGAGCATAAGGTCTCTGATGTCGTTGACCTTGTCGGCATCGTAGCGAGAAGGCACGGGAGCCATCTGCTCGTCCCAGATTTCAACTCTGTCGCCACAACCGATAAACGTTACTCCGCTTTCAATAGAAGCATACTCTATAAGCTCCTTTGAAAGACCTACTCTTCCCTGACTGTCAGGAGTTGCCTTCATTGCAAGACCACAGATAAAACGAGTGATATCCTTAACCTGAGTTTTGGGCAGAGAATTTAACTTTGCCGTGTATTTCTCCCATTCTTCCAGGGAGTATGCGGAAAGACATTTGTCTACGTTGACCGTGATAACGAAGGTAGCGCCCAGATCTTCTCTGAACTTTGCCGGGAATATTACTCTCTTTTTTGAGTCCAAAGTGTTAGTAAAGTTACCCAACAGCTCCATTCGTTTCACCCCTTTCCACCATTTTGTGTGGAAAATACGCCCTTTTCCACCACCTTGTTTCTATATTCTATCATAGTCATTTGCCGATTGCAATATCTTTTAAGAAAAAATGTGATATTTTTTTCGCAATTTCGTCTTATTTTCCAAGCATTTTCAGCCTTTTTAGCCGAATATTTGTTCTATTCTTCCACACTCCTCATTTCCTCGTATTTTTTAGCTATTTTTCGCATTTTCCACACTTCCCCTCCTTTTCTCTACACTTGCATAAAAACGAACATATGTTTTAGTTATATGTCTATCTTCCGAACCTATATATCAATACCTTTCATTTTGTCGCCATACACTACAATTCAAAGGGGGTATTTTTATTTACACAAAAAGAAAGAGCCTGAGAAGTTTTCTTCTCAGGCTCTGCCTTATTTACTATATTCTCATATATTCTCAGATCTTCTTAACTGTGATCTCAGCCTTTTCGCCGTTGATATTCCATTCCTTAGAAATACCCTCGATCTTTTCAAACACGAGACTGTCGCAAAGAACTGCTTCGCAGAAAGCTGCGCTGTCGCCGGAAAGGATCTCACCAAGCTTTTCGCTTCCGCAAACGGAAACTGCAATATGGTCCATAACGTCAAAGCCGGAATCCTTACGCATTGTCTGAACCTTAGAGATAACCTCGCGAACGAAGCCCTCGCGAACAAGGTCCTCTGTAAGAATTGTGCAAAGAGCAACTGTGATTCCGTTATCGGAAACAGAATAGTAGCCCTCCTTCTGCTGAACGTCTATAAGGAGGTCCTCACGCGTAAGCTCAACTGCAGTTCCGTCAAAGTCGAAATGAATTGCTCCTGTTGATTCAAGCTCTGCCATTGCAGCGTTGCCGTCAACACTTGCAAGCGCTTCTCTTATCTTTCCAAGCACCTTACCATACTTAGGACCTACCGTCTTAAGCTGAGGCTTGAAGCTGTAAGATGAAATTGCAGAAACGTCGGGAACAAAGTGCGCTTCCTTAACGTTAAGCTCATCACGAACGATTTCGTTGTAATATTCGCTAACCGCTCTGTCTGTCTTTACGTAGATAGCGGACAGAGGCTGACGATTCTTGATATTAGCTGCGTTTCTTGCGCTTCTGCCAAGAACAACTGCTTCAAGGATGAATTCCATTTCGTCCTCAAGCTTCTCGTCGATCATAGCTTCGTCGTATTCAGGGAAATCACAGAAGTGAACGCTGATAGGAGCATCGGAATCAACTGTGCAAACAAGATTACGATAGATATCCTCTGCCATGAAGGGAATCATGGGAGCACCCGCCTTAGCCGTTGTAACAAGGCAAGTATAAAGTGTCATATAAGCTGCGATCTTGTCCTCTGTCATTTCAGTTCCCCAGAATCTCTCACGGGAGCGACGAACGTACCAGTTGGAAAGCTCGTCAACAAAGGAGGAAAGGCATTTAGCTGCCTCGGGAATCTTATATGCGCCAAGGTTGTTATCAACGCCGCGAACCATAGAATTGAGCTTGGAGAGGATAAACTTATCCATAACGGAAAGCTTGCAATCCTCGAGCTTATAATTCATGGGGTTAAACTGGTCGATTTCAGCATAGAGTGTCCAGAACGCATAGGTATTCTGGAGTGTGCCCATAAACTTTCTCTGGCCCTCTGTTACCGCTCTGTCGCTGAAGCGAGAGGGGAGCCAAGGAGCAGAGTTAGTATAGAAATACCAACGGATAGCATCCGCACCGTGTGTTTCAAGAGCCTTAAAGGGATCAACCGCATTTCCCTTAGACTTGGACATCTTCTGTCCGTCCTCGTCCTGAACGAGACCGAGAACGATAACGTTCTTATAAGGAGCGCGGTCAAAGAGGAGCGTGGAAATGGCAAGAAGTGAATAGAACCAACCTCTTGTCTGGTCTACTGCCTCGGAAATAAAGTCTGCGGGGAACTGAGCCTCGAAGAGATCCTTATTTTCAAAGGGATAGTGATGCTGAGCAAAGGGCATCGCTCCGGAGTCGAACCAACAGTCGATAACCTCGGGAACTCTCTTCATTTCGCCGCCACATTCAGAGCACTTGATAGTTACAGCATCGATATAGGGACGGTGAAGTTCGATTTCATCCGGGCAGTTATCAGAGAGAGACTTCAGCTCTTCAATTGAACCGATAGCGTGGAAATGGCCGCAGGAACATTCCCAGATGTTAAGGGGTGTTCCCCAGTATCTGTTACGGCTGAGGCCCCAGTCCTGAACGTTTTCGAGCCAGTCGCCAAATCTACCCTTACCGATCGATTCAGGAATCCAGTTGATCGTGTTGTTATTAGCAATAAGTCTGTCCTTAACGGCTGTCATCTTGATAAACCAGCTCTCACGAGCGTAGTAGATCAGGGGAGTATCACATCTCCAGCAGAAAGGATAGCTATGCTCAAACTGAGGAGCGCTGAAAAGAAGACCCTTCTCTTCAAGAGCACGAAGAACAAGGCGGTCTGCATCCTTAACAAACGTGCCTGCCCAATCTGTTTCCTCTGTCATTTCGCCCTTGCCGTTTACAAGCTGAACGAAAGGAAGGTCGTACTTAACGCCCACTCTGTTATCATCTTCACCGAACGCAGGAGCAATATGAACGATACCTGTGCCATCGCCCATAGTTACGTAATCATCACAAGTTACAAACCAGCACTTCTTCTTGGGAGATACAAACTTAAAGAGGGGCTCGTATTCCTTATATTCAAGAGCAGCACCTGCCATTCTCTCAAGAACCTCGTACTGACCTTCTCCGAGAACAGTATCACAAAGAGCTGCTGCCATATAATACGTGTATTCGCCGCTCTGAACCTTAACGTATTCTTCCTTGGGGTTTACACAAAGTGCAACGTTGGAAGGCAGAGTCCAGGGCGTTGTTGTCCAAGCGAGGAAATATGCATCCTCACCAACAACCTTAAAGCGAGCAACTGCAGAACGTTCACGAACGTCCTTATATCCCTGAGCAACCTCGTGAGAAGAAAGGGGTGTTCCGCAACGGGGGCAATAAGGAACGATCTTGTGGCCCTTATAAAGAAGACCCTTATCCCAGATCTGCTTAAGCGCCCACCATTCACTTTCGATATAAGAATCGTGATACGTTACGTAGGGATCCTCCATATCTGCCCAGAAGCCAACTGTGTCGGAGAAGGACTCCCACATTCCCTTGTACTTCCAAACGGATTCTTTACACTTATCAATAAAGGGGGCAATTCCGTACTGCTCGATCTGCTCCTTACCATTGATACCAAGAAGCTTTTCAACCTCCAGCTCAACAGGAAGTCCGTGTGTGTCCCAACCTGCCTTACGGGGCACGTCGCAGCCCTTCATCGCATGGTAACGGGGGATCATATCCTTAATAACTCTTGTGAGAACGTGGCCGATATGGGGCTTGCCGTTCGCTGTGGGAGGTCCATCATAGAACGTATAATTCTTCTGCCCCTTACGTCTTTCAAGACTTGTTTCAAAAATTCTGTTTTCCTTCCAGAAAGCAAGAGTTTCAGCTTCTCTGGAAACAAAATTAAGGTCGGTCGGTACCTTCTTGTACATTGTATTTTCTCCTATATAAAGTTTATTTTCGATAGTATGAGGATAGCAAATATAAATGCTGAATTCTGCATTTTTAGCAAAAAACAAAAAACTCCCGTCCGTCAGGACAGGAGAAACCTGCTATACCACCTGCATACAATCATATGCGCCCATTATAACGGTCGGGCTCCGGCAAGGACTACTTATATTTCGCCCCGCAACTCAGGAGTGATCTTCACGTTCATCTCAAACATCGGGCTCTCACCGCCCCCGACTCGCTTTGGTTTTCCTTGAAGCTACTCTCTCCGTCAACGTTTTTGACCATATGATTTTATCATATTGCTCCATCCATGTCAAGCATTATTTCTCTCCCTTGCACATTTTCTACAATAACAATATATATTATGGACAAAAAAGGTCATTTTGCCCCATCTTTTTTCAATATTGAAGCAAAAAAATAAAAAAAATGAAAAAAGACTTGATTTTACTCTGACTGTTTGTTATAATTACTGAGTAAATAAGCCACTTGTCCAATTGAAGCGGCAAAAATATTTTTTCGGGAGTATCGGAAAATGATATCACGCGAAGTTACTATAAAGAATAGTGTTGGTCTCCACGCAAGACCTGCTACATTTTTTATTCAGAAAGCAAATTCCTTTAAGAGCTCTATTTGGGTAGAGAGAGAAGATCGCCGCATCAACGGCAAGAGCCTTCTTGGTGTTCTTTCCCTTGGCATCGTAAAGGGTATGTCTATCACTATCATCGCTGACGGTGCAGACGAAGAAGAAGCAATTGAGGGCCTCGCTGCTCTGATTGACACAGGCTTCAACGAATAATTCAGAAAATTGAAGCAGCCGCCTGAAAAGGCGGCTTTTTGCTTATTTAACACTTTTAACGGGAGGTCAGCCATGCAAGACGAAAAAACGCTTAAATATCTGCGGGAAAAGGCTGCCCTTCTCCCAAAATCTCCCGGAGTTTATATTATGGAAAACTCCGACGGCAAGGTTATCTACGTTGGCAAATCCAGAGCGCTCAAAAATCGCGTCAGCCAATACTTCCACGGAAGCCACGACGCAAAAACCACCCGTATGGCAGGAAACGTTCGCGATTTCCGATACATCACCTGCGACACGGAATTTGAAGCGCTTATACTGGAAAACAACCTCATCAAGCAATACACACCTAAATACAATATTCTGCTGAAGGATGCAAAAAGCTATCCTTATATCAAGATAACCGACGAAGACTATCCCCGAATAGTTATGACGAGGCGCAGAAGCGAGGACGGAACGTATTACGGACCATACTCCAGCACCGCGACCATAAACAATATAATCAAAACCATCGAAAGAACCCTTGGTGTTCCCTCTTGCAAACGTAAATTCCCACGAGATATCGGTCGCAGTCGCCCCTGTGTTTACAAGCAGCTGGGAAGATGCTGCGGCGTTTGCGCGGGAGACGTTTCGAAAGAGGATTATAACGTTATTATATCCTGCGCAAAGGAAATGCTTAAGGGAAACACATCCGAGGTTAAAAAGCAGCTCACAGAGCGTATGCTTATGGCAGCAGAGGAGGAACGCTTTGAGGAAGCAGCAAGGCTGCGAGATTCCATCCTCTCCCTCGAAAAGCTTGGTCAAAATCAGAAAACTGATCTTGGACCTGACACGGAATACGACGTTATTGCCCTGTCAACTCACGAGGGATGCGATTGTGCTGCCGTTTTATATATAAGAAACGGCACTATTTCCGATAGTGAGCACTTTATGTTCGGTGCAGACGAAATTACAGGCGCCGCCGAAGAGAGCGAGGAATCCCCCTTTCTTTCCTTTATCATCAATCTGTACAGCCTGAGAGAATATATCCCCAAGGAAATCCTTCTCTCTTTTGAAATGGCAGAAAACGACAAGCTGCTGGCAGGCGAATATCTTTCGCGTAAGGTTGGGCGCAAGGTTACTTTAAGAACTCCTCAGAGGGGCGAAGCAAGAAAGCTCTGCCTGATGGCTGAGAAGGATGCTCAACGCCACAGCGAAACCCGAAGAAAGCGCGAGGACTCCGACGAAAGAGTTCTGATGTCGCTTGCTTCCCTTCTGCATTTAGAAGTTCTCCCCGAAAGAATCGAGGCTTACGACATATCGAACCTTGGCAGCGAGCATATAACTGCGGGTATGATCGTTATAGAAAAAGGACGATTCAAAAAGCGCCACTATCGCTCCTTCAAAATAAAAGGTCAGGAAACACCTGACGACTACTCTGCAATGACGGAAACCATACGCCGCCGCCTTATGAACTTGGAGGATAACGACGAATCCTTCTCGCAGCTTCCCGATCTTATCCTTCTCGACGGAGGACGAGGCCACGTTAATATCATAAAAGAGCTGATGCGCGAGCTTGCCATGGACATCCCCGTTTTCGGCATGGTCAAGGACAACCATCACAAAACAAGAACCATCACAGACGAGCACGATGAAGTTAGTATCGCTCGAGAGCCCGAGGTCTTTCGCTTTATATACAGAATTCAGGAAGAGGTTCACAGATATACCGTTGGCAAAATGACAAACGCCAAGCTGAAATCTCTGAAAACCTCAAGCCTTGAGAAAATAAACGGAATAGGACCCGCAAAAGCGAAAGCTTTACTGCTTCATTTTGAAAGTCTTGAAGCCTTGAAAAACGCTTCAAAAGAGGATATAATAAAGGTTAAAGGAATCAGCGAAGCCAATGCTGATGAGATCATAAAACATTTTGATAAATAAAATTAAAGAACGAACTTTTGGAAATTTTATTCTTATTCCCCGTTCGGTTTCGGGGATAAGTTTTTCTAAAAAATCCTCCCCCCTATAAACAAAAGGAGAACAAAAATGAGAATTATAACAGGAAGCGCAAGAAACGCTATTATAGAAACACTTGAAGGCGAAAATACACGCCCCACCGCAGAGCGCGCAAAGGAAGCTCTCTTTTCAATGATACAGTTTGAGCTGGAAGGAAGAAATATTCTTGACCTTTTCGCAGGAAGCGGACAGCTTGGTCTTGAGGCTCTCAGCCGCGGCGCTGCATCCTGCACATTTATTGACAGCGCAAGAGAGGCTGTTGACATAGTTATCAAGAACGCTAAAAACGCCAAGCTTTTTGACCGCGCCCGTGTTTCTGCTGTTGATTACAAGGCTTTCCTTAAATCTGCCGCAGGAAAGGAAAAATACGACATCATTTTTCTTGACCCGCCCTATGCTTCCGACTTTGTGGCAGAGTCAGTTAAAATGATCCTTGACGGCGACCTTCTGGCTGTTGGCGGAAAAATCATTTGCGAAACAGACAATGGCGAAGTGCCTTTCAAGCGTAAGAAGGTTAAAAAGGATGATGCTCCCGAAAACGTTACAAATCAGGTTTTCGGCGGAGATACAGAGCTACAGAGCAATTTCAATATTGTAAAAACCTCACTTTACGGCAGAGTTCGCATCACTATTCTTGAAAAGGTTTGATTTATGAAAAAAATTGCAATTATCCCCGGCAGCTACGATCCTGCCACGCTGGGACATATTGATATTATAAAGCGTGCCGCCGACATATTCGACGAGGTGTATGCGGCAATTATGGTAAACAGCGAAAAAAAAGGGCTTTTTACACCCGACGAACGCCTTGAGATACTTTCCTGCGCATGCAGAGATATCACCAATGCCAAGCCTGTTATTTGGACTTCACTTGCCTCAGATCTGATGAACGAGACGGGTGCCAAATATATCGTTAAAGGAGCAAGAAATTCAACAGATTTCGACTACGAACATTCCCTCTCCGAAATCATGCGCCGATTCGCTCTCGGAAGCGAAACCGTTATTCTTCCCTCTCGCCCCGAATATTTTCACGTTAGCTCAACGTATGCCCGCGAGCTGCTGAAATACGGAAACGACCTTTCCGACGTCGCCGACGACGAAACAGCAGAGATTATGCGCAGGTTATATAATGGCAAATAATCATACAAGCACCGCCTCTCGCGAGGCGGTGCTTGCTGTTTAGTCCTGAGGACCAAGCCACGCTCTTCTACCGTCAGAACTAAAACAACGTATAAAAAAAGCACTCTTACGAGTGCTTTTTAATTTATGCTGCAAGCTCAGTTTCGGGAGACGTTGTATCAACGATAGCCTCTGTTACATTTTCAACCTGAGTGTCTGTTGTTACGTCAGTTGCCGCGTCGGTGGTTTCCTCGCCGAGAACCGTTTCACCGTCAACCGTAGTTTCTATTGCTGTTGTATCCTCTACGTTTGTTGTATCCTCTGCAGTTGTGTCTTCAGTCTCCTCCTTTTCCACCTTTACAGCGTTGGAGAAAAGACTTGTAAGCTGATTTTCAGCATCGAACAAAGCGTTGTACTGAAGAGAACTGTAAAGCTGAAGCTGGTGAGGAAGATTCTTGGAAGTATATGAAAGCTCTGTAAACTTCATACTGTTATCTATCCAACCTGCCGCTGTGAGAACGGGGATCTCCTTGTTGAGCTGATTGATAAGCTCCATAAAGTCTGTCTTTTCAAGACCTGCAATCTCAAGAAGATATCCGGAAAGGAAGTTGATGCTTGTTACGCTTCTTACGTCGCTTTCGATATCGCTATTGGACCAGTACATATAAGGAACAATGTACTGCGCAAGACGCTCAGCCTCGCTTGACTCATCTGTGAGATTGAAATAGCCTGTACCAATATAGGAAATTGAGGGCTGATGGTCGCCATAGAAGCAGATAATAACCTCTTCATCCTGATGCTCAAAATAGCTGAGAAGATACTGAAGAGCAATATCGGAATTATTGATACAAGAGAGATATTCGTTTACCTTAGGCTTGTTTCTGTCTGTGAGCTTTACTGTGGACTCGAAGCCTTCAGTCTTATAACCGCCATGGTTCTGCATGGTTACTGCAAACGTAAAGAGACTTTCGTCATTTTCCTTACATTCCTCATAGAGACTGATGATCTTCTCGTATACTGCCATATCACTTACGTGGCCTCTGAACCAGTCGGTAGACTTAGTGAGCTCGCCAAAGTCGGGCTTGAAATAAGTTTCATCGAAGCCGTAATAGCTATAAATAGAATCTCTCTTCCAGTTTGTAGGATCTTCGGGATGCATACCTACTGTCTTATATCCTGCATCATTGAAGATATCAACGATACTGAAGGAGTTGTTTTCATTGAGATAGAAATTGTATGCAACTGTGCTGCGGGGCAGGAACGCCATGGACATACCTGTCAGAAACTCAAACTCGGAGTTTGCTGTGTTACCGCCGTATACAGATGAAATTGCATATCCCTTAACGATATTGGAAGCTTCATCTGTGAGAGAATCAAAATAAGGTGTTACAGGGATGTTTGTCTGCATTTCGTTTCCGAAATACTTTGCAATATTGTGAACGTCAGAGAACGTTTCGTTCATAATAACGATAACGTGGGGCTTTTTCTTTTCGCCGTCAACCACGGGTTCTTCAACGTCGGGCTCTTCAACGTCGGGAGTTTCAACAGAGGATTCAGGAGGATCCTTCTGAAGAATAGCCTCAAGAGTTACCTCAGAGTTATCAACGGAATCATATCCATCAGGCTCAACGATTCTTGTAGCGGAAGCGGAATAAATCGTGCTTACCCAGAATCCGTTAAGCTCACTGCCTCTGTACTTCCAATACTTATCAGTGATACCGAGGGCGCCGGAGAAAGCCTGATTGAATACAATCATACCGCAGATAAATGCTACTGCAATAGGAGCAACGGAATAAACCGCATGCTTGATGCTTCTCTTTGCCTTGGGCATCTTTGTTGCAAGAACAAATGCAACAAGAAGAATTCCGCAAAGAATACCGATTTTTGTTTCGTTATAAAGTACAAATTCATACTTGCCTGCAACAGCCATTGCCGTTCCAAAGGATGCCAGATCAGAGAACTGGATCTCAAAGCTACGGGACTGTACTACAAAATGGTCAACGATAGCTACCAGATATGTAAAGCCTGTAACCGCAAGGATGCTCACCTTCATGCTTGCTGTTGCAAACCAAAGAAGAGACATAAGACCATACATAATCATAATATTCATAAACAGCAGGAGACCTGACAAATTATGAATACCACAGCTGATAGTCTGCTGCATAAGTATAAACAAAAGTGTTGTTAATCCGTAAAGAATAATTGTTCGTGCAAGAAAGGGGAAATTATCTGTTAAACCGACAGGGAAAAGAAGAACTGCAAGCATAGCTGCACCCCAACCGATTGCGGACAAAGGGCTGCATCCGGCAAAAACAACAGAAACTATTGCAAATGCAACTGCGAGAATACCGGAAATGATCAGACGACGGAGATTATAGCTCTTTATTTGAAACCAAGACTTAATATAATCCATTTTCCACATTTTCCTTTTACAAATTTAATGCCCAAACTCAGGCAATATACATTATATAATACAATTGTGAACATATCAATAACAATTTCCTAAATTCGCGCCGAATTTTCTACCAATTTACATCAAGCGCAACTTTGTTTTTTGTGCATTTTTACCACTTTTTATAGCCCTAAAAACGCGTTGCACAGGATTGGATGTTGCAAAACAGACCATTATATGGTATAATATAAGTGTTAATGATCATACATTCAGAAAAGGATTGGATTATGAAAAAACTATACAGAGCGGTTATAGGGCTGCTTGCTTCAGCTCTTATTGCAGGTGCTGTTCCTGTTTCAGCAGCAGAGGAAGCCTCGGCTGCCAAGGATCTCACCCCATCATCCTTTGGCACAGCTTTGCACGATCTTTCCGATTCCACCTATGAAAGTCTTACAGAATTTACGATCACCGCAAACGAAAGCATAAAATCTTTATATATTGTTTTCAGAAAAACACCCCTTGGATTTACTGTCAGCTGCGGCGAGGAAAGTGTTTACTTTGAAGGAAAATTCCTCCAATATTATGCCGATCTCTCCGATAAATTCAGCGAAGACACGACGGAAATAACAATCGAGATGGATGATGGCGTTTCAATTTCCGAAATATACGCCTTCGGCGAGGGTGAATTGCCTGAATTCGTTCACAAATGGGACTCTCCTTATGAGAAAGCCGACCTTCTGCTGATGTCCTCTCACGCAGACGACGAGCACTTGTTTTTCGCAGGTATTCTCCCCTACTACGCGGGAGAGCTGGGATACAGAGTTCAGGTTGCATATTTCACCGATCACAAAAATGAGCCCTCACGCCGCCACGAGCTTCTTAACGGACTTTGGGAAGTCGGTATTCGCAACTATCCCGTTATAAGCGAATATAACGACGTTCATTCTACCACCAAAGAGGATGCTCTTGCCAATATTGAAAAGGAAGGCTACTCTGAAGATGATATCATCGCCTACCAGACAATGCTTCTGAGAAGATTCAGGCCGCTCGTTGTTGTTGGCCACGATATTGAAGGAGAATATGGCCATGGTCAGCATATGCTGAATACAGCAACTCTGATAAAGGCCGTGGAAGCTGCGGCAGATGAAACCGCATATCCCGACACTGCCGAAGGACTGGGCATCTGGAACACTCCCAAGCTATATCTTCACTTATATAAAGAAAACGAGATAACTCTCAACTGGGATACTCCCCTCGAAAAATTCGATGGCAAAACAGCCTTTCAGGTTTCCCAGAAAGGCTTCGAGTGGCATAAGTCTCAGCACTACACATGGTTTAACGAATGGCTCAACGGCAAAAGCGGAACAAACACCGCAGCCGCTAACGTAACACAGCACTCTCCCTGCAAATTCGGACTATACCGTTCAACCGTCGGCGAGGACGTTAACAAAAACGACTTTTTTGAAAACGTAACCATCTACGCCGAGCAGGAAAGAATCGCTGCCGAGGAGGAAGCTAAGCGTCTCGAAGAAGAAGCAAAGCGTCTTGAGGAGGAAAGCCGCAAGGCTGAAGAGGAATCAAGAAAAGAGGCTGAGAAGCAGACCGAGCCTGAAACCACCGCACCCGAAGAAAAGACTCCCTCTCCCAAAATAAATTCAGACGTTATATTCATTATAATTATTGCAGCTCTTATTGTTGTAACAGTCGTTGTAACAATCGTCTTCAACAAAAAGCTTAATCAAAAGAAATTGAATAAATAAACAAAAAAGCTCCTGAAATCAGGAGCTTTTTATTTGATTAAAACTGCTTGAGAAGATCAAGAACTGTTTCAAGCTCTTCAGGCTTTACAACGTCTGCCTTCTTGTTTTCAAGAACGCAATCTGTGAAATAGCGGATCTCTTCATAGTAAGCATCTGTTGCGGGAAGGTTGATACAGCCCTCTCCGTCTGCCTCGCCGCTCTTTACGTCAAATGCTGCGCCGCCAACGGGATAGATTGTGAGCTTATCGTCCTTAAACTCCATAACAGCCTTCTCGAATGAGAAGCGATAGCTTGCTGTGAAAGGACAAGGTCCGTTATACCAGCAAGAATCTGCTGTGATAAACTTGCCGCCCTCAAACTCATATGTTGCATTGATAATATCGTGGTCCTCAAAGCGAGCACGATGTGTGATGCAATTTGTGGGCTTACCAAGTGTGTATACAAGATAGTCAAGATCGTGGATATGAAGATCGAAGGGAACGAGACCGCTGCACTCTTCCTTCTTCATCCAGTTTTCCCAGCTCCAGCCGGGTGTGCAACCAAGACGTGTCATATGGCCGCAAAGGAGGTTACCGTACGTGCCGTTATCGATAGCATCCTTAAGAGCTACGTACTCAGGCCAGAAGCGGAGAACGTGAGCAATCATAAACTTAACGTTATTCTTCTCTGCTGTTTCGTATACTCTCTTAACGTCTTCACGGTTAAGTGAAATAGGCTTTTCGCAGATAACGTTGATTCCGCGCTCCATAGCCTTGATGGAATATTCAGCATGGAGGAACGTGGGAAGGCAGATATCAAGGATATCGATTTCTTCCTTTTCAAACATTTCCTCAGCGTCTGTATACTGCTTTGCGCCCGTGCCTGCAAATCTTTCCATTCTGTCAGGCTGAACGTCGCAAATTGCAACAAGCTCAACCTCGGGAATTCTGAGCCAGCCGGGGATATGTGCACCGCTGATTCCGCCTGTACCTAAAACTGCAACTTTCAACATATTATAATCTCCTTAAAACTCAGCAATTACGCTCTCAAGAAGAGCCTTTGCCTCAAGAATGTCAATATTCTGCTGCTCACCTGAGATCTCGCGCTCGATGATAACAGGTCCGTCGTATCCGATAGAATGCATTTTACGAAGGAATTCGGGAAGATTTGCCTTACCTGTGCCAATCTTAACCTCTTCACCAAGGTCGCGTCCGTTTGTGGGATAAAGTCCGTCTTTAGCGTGAATATTCTTGATGTGCTTACCGATAACGTCGATAGCATCAACAGGATTAGCCTTACCGTAAAGAATAACGTTGCCTGTGTCAAAGTTTACGCCAAGATTGTCCATTCCAACGTCTTCAAAGGTACGAAGCATTGCAACGGGAGTTTCCTGACCTGTTTCGAAAAGAAGGTTCTGACCATTTTCCTTACAATGAACTGCAACTGCTCTAACTGCTTCAACAAAACCTGCATAAAGAGGATCGTTGGGGTTTTCGGGGATAAAGCCCATATGTGTTACAACGTCCTTAACACCAAGCTTGAGGGCAAAATCCGCGCCATCGCAAAGATTCTTGATTCTCATTTCGCGATGCTCGGGAGGAACAAGACCGAGAGTCTGCTGGCCTTCATAGAAGTTCCAAACGCAAGGACCTTCCCATCCGCACCAGAAAGCTGTGATCTCAACGCCAAGCTTTTCAGCTGCCGCCTTTATCTTCGCTGCCTCTTCATCTGTCCACTTCCCTACGATCCAGGATACAAGCTGACAATGATGAAAACCATTGTTTACAATATCAGCAAACTGCTGCTCTATATCTCTGTCCCAGGAATGATTTACGCATACACCTACGTTCATAAACTTTTACCTCCGTTTATATTGCATTGGTTATACTTTTATGATACACTAAAAATATGATATTTCAATACCAAATAATGTCCTAAATTAGCATTATTTTGACTTTTCAAGGTGGGTTTATGCAAAACAGCTTCAAAGAACTGGAAAACGTTGACTATGACCGCGCAACAGCTGCCGTCCTTAAGTTTACTCGCCCTCCATACGTTCACTGCTTCCCTCTTCACTGGCACGACCGAATTGAGATCCTGCGCGTCGACAAAGGCGAGATGACCGTTACCTGCGGAAACAACGAATTCACGGTTAAGGAAAATGAAATCGCGCTTATCAACTCCAAGGAAATACATACTGCGTCCACCTTCAACCGTGAGGTGCACTACACCTGCATTATGTTTGAGCTTGGACATCTTATCAACAACAGATACTATGGCCAAAGCTATTTTAAGCCTCTTTTGTTCAGACAGATGCTTTTCAAAAATCACATCTGCGACGACAGAATAAATATGATCCTTGACAAAATCGTCGAGGCTCACGATCTTAACATAGCAACGACCGCACTGAGAGTTGATGCCGCGATCCTTATGCTGATGACAAGACTGATCGAGGACTATATCAACACCGAGCCTGAAAATTCTCCCAAGCACTCGGATCACCGTTTCACTGAAGTGCTGGATTATCTTGACGTTCATTTCACGGATGATATTTCAATCTCCGAGCTTGCCCAGCAATTCGGCTACAACAAATCATATTTCTGCCGCAAATTCAAAGCAGAAACAGGAATAACCTGCATTGAATATATAAATGCTCTGCGACTTGACTATGCCGCTATCATGCTCAAGGGAACTCCTTATTCAATCAGCGAAATATCCGAAAAATGCGGCTATCCCGATCCCAACTATTTTTCCCGTTGCTTTAAGGAAAAATACGGTATCAGTCCGGGAGAATATAAGAAAACCAAATAAAGCATAAAAGCTTGCCTCAAAAAAAGAGGCAAGCTTTTTATATTTTTATTCAGAAATTTCTATCGGAAGGCCTTTATCGCTTGCGCTACGCAAATTCTCTGCAATAACGTTGAGCGCGTGATACATAGTTTCCTTCTGCTCATCGGAAAGTCCTCTTCCTCCAACTTCAACAGCAACCTTTGCGCGCTCTCCGATATAATCTGCGATTCTTTTTCCTTCATCTGTAAGACTGAGCTTCGCTCTGTAAGAAGCTCCCTCGCGAACTACAAGACCATGCTCCTCCATGGCTGCCATGGCACGAGAAACGTCTGCCTTGTTTCTGCTGGTCAGCTCCGAAAGCTCCGTTGACGTAATTCCGCTATTATAGCGGCTGAGCGTCATAAGATAGATAGCATATGGCCCCTTCAGACCGCATTTTTCCATTTCATCTGCCGCAATTGAATGTAAATATTTATGAATTTCCGATATGGAAAACGAAAGTCTTTCGTATCTGCTGATCATATTCTCCTCCGAGGCGTTTACTTACAATGCATTGATTATATCACTTAGATGTTGATTTGTCAACAACTCAAACACAAAAAAACAAGGCGCCTTTGGCACCCAACATAATTATTATATCAAAAACAATGCCTAAAAGTCAATTCGTAAATTAAATAAATTATTTTTGGTAACTTTGTACAAAATTCCATCTTGCAAAAGCCATTTCTTTGTGCTATACTAAAGACACAGAAAGGAAGGTACAAACCAATGTACTAAATAACACTTACCTGATTTAATTCTTATAAGGAAGGTACAAACCAATGTACTAATTAATTTCAAGGTTTTAATTTAGTGATTGTCCAAAAGCTTGTTTAAGTTATTAATCGTAAATGTAGCAGTCGGAGTTGGATAGTTGAGCTTGTAGTTGAAGAGTTTTCATAAAAAATTTATTTATATATATATTTGTAAACAAGAAATATGAAAGCTTTTGAACAATGCATGAAAATTAAAACAAGTGTTAAGACCTCTGTAAAGTTTAATTTGGAGAAAGGTAGGATACTCAAATGATGTTAGATACAAAGAGTGAACAGAAATAACCCTTGATCGTATCGGAAGAGAAACGGTAACGGTCAAGGGTTATTTCTTTTTTTATTTCTATTTTCGCCCCACGGGGCTTTTTTTAATGCTGAAATAAGACACAAATCCGAAATCGGATTTGTTTTTATTATATAGTAAACGATAATCTATATCAGCACGTAGTCGGCACGTTTTTATCGACCTTTTTCGAAAAAGGTCGCGGGTTATAAGGTAAGAGCTATGATTTGCTCGTCGCAGAGAGCGAAATTTCCCTGTGTTCCTACATAAAAATATTTAACACCTCATCCGTCATCTCCGATGACACCTTCTCCAAGGGGGAGAAGGCTAAACGATAATTCAGCGGACTATGTTCGTATTCGCCATAGGGCGACCATTGGTCGTCCGCTCGAGATATTATCAATTAAACGCAAAAATCCCCTGCGGGAAATCCCGCAGGGGCACGTTTCAATATTCAAGAGGCTCAACGTAGGAATCGTAATATCTTTCCTGGAAATAGATTCTCTGCTCCATATCCTCTTTTGTATAATGTCTGCCCTCAGGAGCTGCAACAAGCTTGTCCTCCACGTCATCACGACGATGAACTATTCCGATAACCTTAGCTGTATATCTCTCAACCGGCTCGTGAACGCCAAGCAAATATACGTCGAGAAACTCTCCGTCGCCGCCGATAACACCGGGAATATATCCATAGTTGATGTCATATGAAAGGCTGTATCCCTGCTTCTGATAAACAAAACCAAGAGGACGGTCGATCTCAATGTCGATCACTTTGCCAAGATAGGACTTAACCTGCGCTTTTCTTTCGTCGTACGTCATACGTGCTGACTCCTTTCGGGATTTTCTAAGCACAGTATAGCACATTAACATACGTATTGCAAGAATTTAATGAGGTTTTTAATCATTTTTAACAAAAACTTTATTTTGATAAAACGTATTATTTTTTCATTGTTTCTTTAAGCGTATTTATGTAATCCTCCGCATCAAAGTAATCAAGCTTTGAATCCTTTCGGAGATACAAGGGGTGATGCGGATGACCTGCCTTCTTTGAGCGCGCACCTGCCGTGAACCACTTGGCACCGTATTTTTCGCCCAATCGGATCATATCAAGAACACATTCGGGCAGATATGCTCTTTTCTCAATGATAGTTCCCCATGCTGCCCAAACAGACGGCTGCTCCTCGGAAATCGAAAGAACGTATTCAAATGCCTTCATATTTTCCTCGTGCATACGAAGATTCAACTCTCTCTCCATATGATCAGGGTCCGTTGCCCTCTGAGCGTACACGTTGAACATAATAAAGCTGTCATAATCATTATAATGGGCAATTCGCTCAACGCTTTTTAAGGTGTTGTCAAGATTATCCGGCTCCGCAGTTGATGGATTTATTCCGATACAGATAAGAGGACGGCTGCCGCGAGTGCCAAGTATATATCGGTACTCCGAATAGAAATCGGGAATGTATATCCATTTTTCGCGATCGTAGTCCTCCCTGCCTGAGTTCACCTTGGCATCCTCAAAGGAAAGAACGTCTATATCTTTTGTAAGGGCTGAAGGAATATGCATATTATTCTCCTATAATAATTCTGTATAATTCGTCGGACGTATGGGCAAAAACCTTCGCTCCCGCCGCCTCAAGCTCTGATCTTGAACGAAAGCCCCAAGTTACAAGAACGGCGTCAAGACCCGCGTTTTTGGCAGTTTCAACGTCCACCTCTGAATCTCCGACGTACAAAGCTCTCTCTCCGCCAAGAATCCCCATAGCCTCAAAAACTCTGTCCGGCGCAGGCTTGCGGGGCTTCCCCTCGCACTCACCGAAAGCTACGTCAAATAAACCGCCAAAATAATGTTCCATTATATCACTGACTGCAAATTGAGCCTTGTTTGAAACAACTCCCAGCTTAATTCCTTTCTCGCGAAGACGGGAAATAAGGCGATCAATTCCGTCATAGGGAGCCGTCTTGTCGTTTGCATGGTCTTTATAATAAGCCTTGAAGCTCTCAAAGGTTGAAAGAGTTGCCTCTTCGCTTGCCCCTGCGGGCACTGCTCGCTTTATAAGATTGAAAATTCCGTTTCCTACAAATGCTCTGACCTCATCAATAGTTCGCTCGGGGAAACCGTTCTCCTCTAAAGCATGATTTACAGCTCCGTGAAGATCGGGCAGAGTGTCAAGCAAGGTTCCATCCAAATCAAAAATAACCGTATCGTATAACATAGACGTCTCCAATTCTTTACTGTTACATAAGTATATCATATGGTTATAATAGTTTCAAGTCGGTTGACAATTTAACGGGAGTGGGATATACTAAAACAAACAAGCAAAAGGAGGTGCCGTATGGAAAAATATGAAGAATATATGAAAGTTGCAATTGAAGAAGCAAAAAAATGTGCACAGCTTGATGAAGTTCCCGTCGGAGCAGTTGTCGTTAAAAACGGGGAAATTATCGCTGCTTGCGGAAATGGCCGAGAAACAGAAAAGGACTCAACTGCCCATGCGGAAACCTCTGCAATAAGAGAAGCTTGCAAAAAGCTGGGCGGATGGCACCTGAAGGATTGTGAGTTGTACGTTACGCTTGAGCCTTGCCTTATGTGCGCAGGCGCCATTGTTAACGCAAGAATAGAAAAGGTTGTGTTTGGAGCATACGATAAAAAAGCGGGAGCAATGGGTTCTATGATAAATATAGCCGACCTTCCCGTAAATCATAAGCCTGAAATAATTTGCGGAGTTATGGAAGAAGAATGTTCTTCCCTGCTGCGCGACTTTTTTAGGTCAAAACGCGAAAGAGGAACGCGCTGGAATAAATAATTTTGGGCATAATCACAAACCTAAAAAAAGATCAAAAAAACTTCAAAAAATGTGTTGACAAATGAAAAGGGGTTTGCTATAATAACAAAGCCGTGAGGGACACGGCAACAAACAAATGGAAGCATAGCTCAGTTGGGAGAGCATCTGCCTTACAAGCAGAGGGTCATAGGTTCGAGCCCTATTGTTTCCACCATATGGCCCGGTAGCTCAGTTGGTTAGAGCGCTAGCCTGTCACGCTAGAGGTCAGGGGTTCGAGCCCCCTTCGGGTCGCCACTTCTTTTATAAGAAGTTCGCCTCTGTAGCTCAGTTGGTAGAGCAGGAGACTGAAAATCTCCG